>NZ_JBEZIX010000051.1:0-69368 GCF_040651315.1 Streptomyces sp. NPDC048506 | reverse complement strand
AAACCTCATCCAAAACCCCCGCAAAAACATCGTCCGACGCATACAACTCCCGCCCCATACCAGCCCACTGCGCCCCCTGACCGGTAAACAACACCGCCGTCCCACCCGAAACAGACGAGCCGATCCGCACGCCCTTCAGGGCCTTGCCCCGGGCGAGCGCGTCGAGGGCGGCGACCAGCTCCTCGCGGTCACCGCAGGGCAGCGCGGCGCGGTGCTCGAAAAGGGTGCGGGTGGTGGCCAGGGAGTAGGCGACGTCCCGCGGGTCGGCGTCGGTGCGGCGCAGGTGGTCTCGGAGCCGGGCGGCCTGGGACCGCAACGCCGCCTGGGAGCGGCCGGACAGCAGCAGGGGCGGGGCCGGGTGCGGAGCCGGGCGCGGAGCAGTGACGGAGGTCGAGGTGCCTGGGTCTTCTTCCCGTACGGCGGCCGGGTCCGGCCGGGTCAGGTGCTCCAGCACCACATGGCAGTTGGTGCCGCCGATACCGAAGGAGCTGACGCCCGCCAGCAGGGGGGTGCCGTCCGGGTCGGGGTGCAGGGCGGTCGGCGTGGTCTGCACCTTCAGTCGGAGCCGGTCCAGGGGGATGGCGGGATGCGGGGTGTCGAAGTTGAGCGAGCCGGGCAGGGTGCGTTCCCGCAGGCACAGTGCGGCCTTCACCAGCCCCGCGATGCCGGCGGCGCCCTCCAGGTGGCCGATGTTGGTCTTCACGGAGCCCACCAGCAGGGGGGCGTCCGCCGGTCGTCCGGTGCCGTGGACCGCGCCCAGGGCGTGCGCCTCGACCGGGTCGCCCACGGGGGTGCCCGTGCCGTGCAGTTCGACGAAGCGGACCTTCGCGGGGTCGACTCCGGCCTGGGCGCAGGCCGCTCGGAGCACCGTCTCCTGGCCCTCGCGGTCGGGGGCGGTCAGGCCGGGGCCGCCGCCGTCGTTGCCGATGGCGGCACCGCGCACCACGCAGTACACGGGGTCACCGTCGGCCAGGGCGTCGGCGAGGGGCTTGAGTACGACGGCGGCGCCGCCCTCGCCGCGCACATAGCCGTTGGCGCGGGCGTCGAAGGTGTGGCAGCGGCCGTCGGGGGAGAGCGCGCCGAGCCGTTCCATGGTGGCCGAGCCCTCGTCGGCGAGGATCAGGTTGACGCCCCCGGCGATGGCGATGCGGGAGGTGCCGGCGCGCAGGCTCTCGACGGCTAGGGCCACGGCGACGAGCGAGGACGACTGCGCGGTGTCGACCGCCAGGCTGGGTCCGCGCGCCCCCAGGACGTAGGAGAGCCGGTTGGCGAGCATGGCGCGCTGGAGGCCGGTGGCGGTGTGGGCGCCGGCCGGTGCGCCGGCCCGGTGCAGGAGGGTGGCGTAGTCGTCGTGCATGGCTCCGACGAAGACGCCGAGCGCCTCGCCGCGCAGCGACCCGGGGACGATCCCGGCGTCCTCCAGCGCCTCCCAGCCGAGTTCGAGCATCAGGCGCTGCTGCGGATCGGTCTCGGCGGCCTCGCGCGGTGACATGCCGAAGAACGCGGCGTCGAAGTCACCGGCCGCCTCGATCATGCCGCGCCGACGGCCGTCGGCCGCGCGGCCGATCGCCTCCGTCCCGTCGGTCAGCAGTTTCCAGAATTCCTCGACCCCCGGCGCTCCGGGAAATCGGCAGGACATTCCGATAACGGCAATGGCATCGGATCGGTCGTCAATTCGGGAAACTACGAGATCTTCAGACACCAGCATTCCTCAACGCTCGCCATGCCATGCCATGTCACGGAATTCCTGCCTGCTCTTGATCTTTCCGACCGTACAGCGGGCGAACAGTCGAACGAAAGGAACTCCCGACGATCAAGAACCAATTGTGTCAAGTTCATCGCGTCAAGTGCCGTGCATTCTCCGCGCGTTCACCGCGACAGGAGCCACCAACACCTACGGACCGACACCTACGGGCCGACGTCTACCGGCCGACACCCACAGACCGACATCTACCGGCCGACATCTACGGGCCGACATCTTCCGGAGGATTTGCCGGAGAGCGGAGGCGGTATTCCTCCGGGAATCCCCTCGCACCCTCGCACCCTCGCACGTGAACGGTGAAGTGTTCAGTACCGGGGCGGCGCAGGACAACCATCGAGCGTCGAATGTGTCAGGTTCCCCGGACCGCCCGGCCGTTCTCGGGCGGCGTCTTGTCCGGGGGCCCGGACCGGGAGGTCATTGTGTCAGGTCCACCTTGCTGGCGATCTTGACCGATTCATAGGCTCCGCCGGCATCGAGGGATCGCAGCGACCGTGTCATGCGTGCGGTCCGCACTACCACTTCCCAAGGAGAATGGCCGATGGCCGAGGCCCTGACAGAGCCGCTTGAGCTCAGCAAGGAGGCGAACGCCCAGGAGCTCCTGGACTGGTTCGCGTTCAACCGGACCCATCACCCGGTCTTCTGGGACGAGGGCCGGCAGGCCTGGCAGGTCTTCCGTTACGACGACTACCTGACCGTCTCCAACAATCCGCAGTTCTTCTCCTCCGACTTCAACGAGGTCATGCCGACCCCGCCCGAGCTGGAGATGATCATCGGGCCGGGGACCATCGGCGCCCTGGACCCGCCCGCCCACGGCCCCATGCGCAAGCTGGTCAGCCAGGCGTTCACGCCGCGGCGGATAGCCCGTCTGGAGCCCCGCATCCGGGCCGTCACCCAGGAGCTCCTCGACGCGGTGCGCGGCCAGGAGACCATCGACGTCGTCGGCGACCTCTCCTACGCCCTGCCGGTCATCGTCATCGCCGAGCTGCTGGGCGTCCCGTCCAGCGACCGCGACGTGTTCCGCGAGTGGGTCGACACCCTGCTCACCAACGAGGGCCTGGAGTACCCGAACCTCCCGGACAACTTCAGCGAGACGATCGCCCCCGCCCTCAAGGAGATGACCGACTACCTCCTGCACCAGATACACTCCAAGCGCGAGGCCCCCGCCGACGACCTGATCAGTGGCCTGGTCCAGGCCGAGCAGGACGGCCGCAGGCTCACCGACGTGGAGATCGTCAACATCGTCGCGCTGCTGCTCACCGCCGGCCACGTCTCGTCCAGCACCCTGCTCAGCAACCTCTTCCTGGTGCTGGAGGAGAACCCGCAGGCGCTGGCGGACCTGCGTGCCGACCGCGAGCTGGTGACCGGTGCGGTGGAGGAGACGCTGCGCTACCGCAGCCCCTTCAACAACATCTTCCGCTTCCTCAAAGAGGACACCGACATCCTCGGCCCGGAGATGAAGAAGGGCCAGATGGTCATCGCGTGGAGCCAGGCGGCCAACCGCGACCCCGAGCACTTCCCCGACCCCGACACCTTCGACATCCGGCGCGCGAGCGGCTCCCGCCACATGGCGTTCGGCATCGGCATCCACCACTGCCTGGGCGCCTTCCTGGCGCGCCTGGAAGGCAAGGTGCTGCTCGAACTGATGCTGGACCAGGTCGCGGGGTTCCGCATCGACCACGGCAACACCCGCTACTACGAGGCCGATCAACTCACCGCCAAGTACCTGCCCGTCCACGTCGAGTGGAGCTGACCGGGCCGCCGGCCCCCGGGTTCCGCGGTCCGCATCGGCCGCGGAGCCGCGCCCATCCCGAGAGGAGCGCCGCCATCGCCGAGAACGCAGCCGAGTCCTCCCCCGCCGTGCGCGTCGGCAGGATCAAACCGTGTCGGCTGATCAGGTTGGAACAGCACATCGATCCGCGCGGCAGCCTCTCCGTCATCGAGTCCGGCATGACCGTGGGCTTCCCCATCAAGCGCGTCTACTACATGCACGGACAGCCGGAGTCGTCGCCGCCCCGGGGCCTGCACGGGCACCGCACGCTGGAGCAGCTCGTCATCGCCGTGCACGGCGGATTCTCGATCAGTCTGGACGACGGCTTCCAGAGCACCACGTACCGGCTTGAGGAGCCGGGGGCCGGGCTCTACATCGGGCCCATGGTGTGGCGGGTGCTCAAGGACTTCGCGCCGGACTCCGTCGCCCTCGTCCTCGCCTCACGGCACTACGAGGAGTCCGACTACTACCGCGACTACGACACATTCCTGCGTGACGCATGGAGCCTGAATTGAACGTGCCCTTCCTCGACGCCGGTGCGGCCTACCGGGAACTGCGGGCCGACATCGACGCGGCCCTCCAGCGGGTGGCCGCCTCCGGCCGCTATCTGCTGGGCGCGGAACTGGAGGGATTCGAGGCCGAGTTCGCCGCGTACTGCGACAACGACCACTGCGTGGCGGTCGGCAGCGGCTGCGACGCGCTGGAGCTGGCGCTGCGTGCGCTGGGCATCGGGCCCGGCGACGAGGTGGTGGTGCCCGCGCACACCTTCATCGGCACCTGGGTGGCGGTGTCCGCCACCGGGGCCCGGCCGGTGGCCGTCGACCCGACCCCGGACGGGCTGTCCATGGACACGGCGCAGGTGGAGGCGGCCATCACCCCCCGCACCAGGGCCGTGATGCCCGTGCATCTGTACGGGCATCCGGCCGATCTGGACCCGCTGTCGGCGATCGCCGAACGGCACGGCCTGGCCGTGGTGGAGGACGCCGCGCAGGCGCACGGCGCCCGCTACCGGGGGCGCCGGATCGGCTCGGGACATGTGGTCGCGTTCAGCTTCTACCCGGGCAAGAACCTCGGCGCCATGGGCGACGGCGGAGCGGTGGTCACCGGGGACGCCGCCGTGGCCGACCGGGTCCGGTTGCTGCGCAACTGCGGCTCCCGGGAGAAGTACCGGCACGAGGTGCAGGCCACCAACTCGCGGCTCGACGAGTTCCAGGCCGCCGTGCTGCGGGCCAAGCTGCCGCGGCTGGAGGCCTGGAACGCCCGCCGGATCCGCACGGCCGAGCGCTACACACGGTCCCTGGGCTCTCTGCCGCAGATCGCCGTCCCCGTCACCGCCCCCTGGGCCGACCCGGTGTGGCACCTGTACGTGATCCGCTGCGCGGAACGCGACGAGCTGCGCCGCCGGATCGAGCGGGCCGGGGTGCGGACCCTGATCCACTACCCCGTGGCGCCGCACCGGACCCCGGCCTACGCCGACGACCCGGCCGGCGCTCCGGCCGGCACCCACCCGCGCAGCGAACGCCTGGCGGCGGAGAGCCTCAGCCTCCCCCTCGGGCCCCACCTCGGGGACGAGGCGTTCGATGCCGTCGTCGCGGCGGTCCGAGCGGCGGCCGTGGGGCTGCCGGCGTATCCCACGCCGGACGGCACGGGCGTGCGCACGGAGCGCACGACGCCGGACGGCCACCGTCTTCCTCTATCGACGGAGAAACGATGACCGAGACCACATCGGGGCGTCCCGGAATGAAGGGGATCATCCTCGCCGGCGGCGGAGGCACCCGCCTGCGGCCGCTGACCGGGCCGCTGTCCAAGCAGCTCCTCCCGGTCTACAACAAGCCGATGATCTACTACCCGCTGTCCGTGCTGATGCTGGGCGGCATCCGCGAGATCCTGGTCATCTCGTCGCCCCAGCACATCGAGCTCTTCCAGCGGCTGCTGGGCGACGGCTCCCGGATCGGCCTCGACATCACCTACGCGGAGCAGCCCGAGCCCCAGGGCATCGCCCAGGCCCTCACCATCGGCGCAGACCACATCGGGAGCTCCCCGGTGGCGCTGATCCTGGGCGACAACATCTTCCACGGCCCCGGGTTCTCCTCCGTGCTCCAGGGCAGCATCCGCCATCTCGACGGCTGTGTGCTGTTCGGCTATCCGGTGAGCGATCCGCAGCGCTACGGCGTCGGGGAGATCGACCGGGACGGGCTGCTGCTCTCCCTGGAGGAGAAGCCCGCGCAGCCCCGCTCCAACCTCGCCGTCACCGGTCTCTACCTCTACGACAACGACGTCGTCGACATCGCCAAGAACATCCGGCCGTCCGCGCGCGGCGAGCTGGAGATCACCGACATCAACAAGGTCTATCTGGAGCAGCGGCGGGCCCGGCTGATCGAGCTGGGGCACGGTTTCGCCTGGCTGGACATGGGCACCCACGACTCGCTGCTCCAGGCCAGTCAGTACGTCCAACTGCTGGAGCAGCGCCAGGGGGTGCGGATCGCCTGCATCGAGGAGATCGCCCTGCGGATGGGCTTCATCGATGCCGACGAGCTGTATCTGCTCGGTCGCGAGCTGGGCACCTCGGGCTACGGCTCCTACCTGATGGAGGTGGCCTCCCATGCCGGCGCCGCCTGAGACCGAGCACTGGACGCATACCCGGGCCACCAGCCGGCGGCCGCTGCGGATCCTGGTCACCGGAGGCGCCGGCTTCATCGGCTCGCGCTTCGTCAACGCCCTGCTGGACGGCTCGATGCCGGAGTTCGGGAAGCCCGAGGTGGTGGTGCTCGACGCGCTCACCTACGCGGGCAACCTGGCCAATCTGGCCCCGGTGGGCGACTGCCCGCGGCTGCGCGTCATCACAGGGGACATCTGCGACCGCAGTACGGTCGCCCTGGCCATGGCGGGCGCCGATCTGGTGGTGCACTTCGCGGCCGAGTCGCATGTGGACCGGTCGATCGAGGACGCCGACGCCTTCGTGCGCACCAATGTGCTGGGCACCCATGTCCTCCTCCGGGAGGCGTTGGCCGTGCGACCGGGCCGGTTCGTGCACGTCTCCACGGACGAGGTGTACGGCTCGATCCCCCAGGGGTCGTGGCCCGAGGACCACCCGCTGAGCCCCAACTCCCCCTACGCCGCCTCCAAGGCCGCCTCCGACCAGCTGGCGCTGGCCTTCCACCGCACGCACGGACTTCCGGTGTGCGTCACCCGCTGCTCCAACAACTACGGGCCGTACCAGTACCCGGAAAAGATCATTCCGCTGTTCGTGGGGAATCTGCTCGACGGTGGGACCGTCCCGCTCTACGGCGACGGCGGCAACCGGCGCGACTGGCTGCACGTGGACGACCACTGCCGCGCCATCTCCCTGGTGGCCCGGGGCGGCCGCCCCGGCGAGGTCTACAACATCGGCGGCGGCACCGAGTTGACCAACACCGAGCTCACCGAGCGTCTGCTGAAGCTGTGCGGGGCCGACTGGTCGGCGGTGCAGGAGGTACCGGACCGCAAGGGCCATGACCGGCGCTACTCCGTCGACTACGCCAAGATCGCCACCGAGCTGGGCTATGCGCCGCGGATCGGTATCGACGAGGGACTGGCAGAGACCGTGCGTTGGTACCGCGAGAACCGCGCGTGGTGGACGCCCCTCAAGAAAGGACGATGAACCTCCGTGTCCGCATCGACAGATCCGCACCTCCTCGGCGACCTGTGGCTCCGCCGGTACCAGCCGCGCGCCGCACCCGCGGTGCGGCTGGTCTGCTTCCCGCACGCGGGTGGCTCGGCCACCTCCTTCCTGCCGTTCGTCCGGACGCTGCCCGACCAGGTGGAGGTGCTGGCCGTCCAGTACCCCGGTCGTCAGGACCGGCGGAGCGATCCGCTGATCGACACCGTCGAGGGCCTGGTCGAGCCCCTGGTCGAGGTGCTGGAGGGGCACGGTGACCGGCCCCTGGTGCTCTTCGGGCACAGCATGGGCGCCACCGTGGCCTACGAGGTCGCCCGCGTGCTCCAGCAGCGCGGGGCGGGGCCGGCCGCGCTGGTGGTCTCCGGCCGTCGGGCCCCCACCACGAACCGCCCGATGACCGTGCACCTCTACGACGACGACCGGCTGCTGGCGGAGCTCCGCTCGCTCGACGGCACCGACGAGAGTCTGCTCGCCGACCCCGAGTTGCTCCAGCTGGTACTGCCCGCGATCCGCAACGACTACCGCGCCGTGGGCACCTACAGCCACCGCCCGGGGGCGCGCCTGGACTGCCCGCTGACCGTGTTCACCGGCGCCGACGACCCCAATGTCACCGCGGCCGAGGCCGCGGCGTGGGGAGACGTCGCGGCGGCCGGCGCCCGGGTGCACACCTTCCCCGGCGGCCACTTCTTCCTCTACCAGCAGGCCGTGGAGGTGTCCGCGACCCTCGTGGACGCGCTCGCGCCGCTGCTCCCCGTGGGCGCCAGGGGGAGCCATGCGACCTGAACCGGGGTCCGTCGCCCAGGCCGACTACGCCGACCGCCGGCAGACGGCCGAGCGGGTGCGCCGGTCGGCCGACGTGCTCGACAGCCGGGTGACCCCCATGGTGGAGGTGACCGGCTGGCTGGCCGAGTACCAGCGGGCCCACCACTTCCACGCGGAGCCGATCCCCTTCAGCGACCTGCGACAGTGGTACTTCGAGCCGGGCACCGGCAATCTGCGCCACGAGACGGGCCGCTTCTTCTCCATCGAAGGACTGCGCACCAGCTCCGACCTCGACCCCGCCGACCGTGTCCAGCCGATCATCGCGCAGCCCGAAGTGGGGCTACTGGGCATCCTGGCGCGGGAGTTCGACGGGGTGCTGCACTTCCTGATGCAGGCCAAGCCGGAGCCCGGCAATGTCAACGGGCTCCAGCTCTCCCCCACGGTGCAGGCCACCCGCAGCAACTTCGACGAGGTGCACCACGGCCGCTCGACTCCCTTTCTGGACCGCTTCATCCAGCGCCCGGGGCGCCGGGTGCTGGTCGACGCCATCCAGTCGGAGCAGGCCGACTGGTTCCTGCACAAACGCAACCGCAACATGGTCGTCGAGATCGACTCGGACCTGGAGGAGCACGGCTCCTTCCGCTGGCTGACGCTGGGTCAGATCCGCCGGCTGCTGCGCCGGGACGACCTCGTCAACATGGACACCCGCAGCGTGCTGGCCTGTCTGCCGACCGCGCACGGCGCGCCCGACGGCGCTGCCGAGGACTTCCCGGCGGCGCTCCGGCGCTCCTTCTACGGGGAGGGCGAGCCGCTGCACGAGCTGCACGCGATCACCGGCTGTCTCACCGACGTCCAGGCGCTGCGCGTGCTGCGCCAGCAGAGCGTGCCGCTCGATCAGGCCTACGAGGACGGCTGGCGGCGGACCGGGGCCACCATCCGGCACCGCACCGACGAGCGCTTCGAGATCATGGCGGTCGAGGTCACCGCGGAGCAGCGCGAGGTGGCGTCGTGGACCCAGCCGCTGCTCCGCCCGTGCTCCCAGGGGCTGATGGCCCTGGCCGTCCGGCGGATCAACGGGGTGCTGCACGCCCTGGTGGCGGCCCGGTCGGACGTGGGCACGCTGAACTTCGCCGAGTTCGGCCCCACCGTGCAGCTCAGGTCGGCGTGGCCGCGCGGCGCGGGCGACCCGCCGCCGTACCTGGAGTACGTGCTGGCCGCCGCTCCGGGCCGGGTGCGGTACGACGCGGTGCTCTCGGAGGAGGGCGGGCGCTTCTACCACGCGCGCAACCGCTACCTGGTCGTCGAGGCCGGCCCCGAGCTGCCGGTGGACTGCCCGCCCGGCTTCCGCTGGGCGACCCTCGGGCAGCTCACCGAGCTGCTCGCGCACGGCAACTACCTGAATGTGGAGCTGCGCACGCTGATCGCCTGCGCACACGCCGCCTACTGAGGCAGCACGGCCGGGGTACCGGGCCAGAACACCGTGCGGGGCGCGCCGATGGCGCGCCCCGCACGCTTGTGTCGTCGCGCGCACTCAGGACAGCGCGGGCGTCGGCGGCTCGGACTGCCGGGCCCTGGGCCCGCGGGACGCCTTGCGGGAGCGGCCGAGGGCCCGGACGACCGGCTTCTCCACGTAGAAGTGCAGCAGCGCGGCGAGGCCCAGGCTGAGCCCGAGGGCGAGCACGGTCAGGCCGATCGCGGCCGGGGTGTCCCACTGCCGGTAGTAGCCCAGGTCACCGCCGAGGAAGCGGTGCCCGTACTGGATGACGAGGTAGTGGATGACGTAGAAGGCGAAGGTGAGTTCGCCCAGCAGCACCATCGTCCGCGTGCCCAGCCACGACCGGGTGCCGCGGATGTCGCCGGCGGCCAGCGAACCGAGCAGCAGGGCGATCAGCGGGACCGTCGGCGCGATGCGGGCCAGGTAGGACGGCAGCGCGAAGGACAGCGCGAACGCACCGGCGAACAGCAGCGCGCACAGCCCCGGGGTCGGGCCGGCCCAGCGGCCGCGCCGCACGATCTGCGCCATCAGGACGCCGAGCGTGAACTCCAGGAGCCGCACCGGCGGGAGCATGTAGACGAACCAGTACTGGATCTCCGGCATGTTCGGGTCCCACGGCAGTGCGGGGTGTGAGGGCAGCAGCAGGGCGAGGGCGGGCACGGACGCGGCCACGACGGAGATGCCCAGCACCCAGGACCACAGCCGTTCGGCGCGCACCTTGGAGAAGAAGGCGAACAGGAACGGGAACGCGGCGTAGAACAGCATCTCGCAGGAGAGGGACCACGCCACCGGGTTCATGCTGCCGTACTGGTGGTAGTCGGGGATCCACGACTGGACGAGCAGCAGGTTGCTGAGGAAGCCGTCCCATACCGATCCGCCCATGGTGGGCTCCTGGAGCCAGAGCACGATCGCCAGGGTGAGCAGCAGGACCGGCAGGTGCAGCGAGTAGACGCGAACCCAACGGCGGCGCCAGAAGGCGGGCTTGGAGGGGTCGGGCATGCCCGCCCAGGTGAGGACGAACCCGCTGAGCATGAAGAAGAACGAGACCGCCAGCGGCCCCAGGACGTCCAGCGGTACCTGCGCGGTGGAATTTATCTCGGCGTTCCGGAAAAACGGCTGGGAAGCGATATGGGAGGAGAACACCACCAGCGCGGCGATGGCCCGCATGCCGCCGAGCGACGGCAGGTGTTTCGGTAAGGACATGGGAGTACCTCGAAGGCGAATAGGCGTGGATGAGAGGGGTTTTCTAGGGCATGACCCGTGGGGCCGACAAGCGGCAGCTGACACAGTGACGACAGCACCCGGAAAAAGGGAATTCGCATCACTGGACGTAGTGACGCCATTTCGCAGCGCAATTCGATGAGGTGCCCCGACACCAACCGGCGGGGTGGACCGGTGAGTTGACCACCGGGTTTGCCGGCACTGCTGACCACCGGCCCGATGGGCGGCACGGAACCCCGGGCGGCTTCGAAAGTGTGTGCCGGGCGCATCTGGGAGGGCCCGGAGCATTCCGGAAGGCTGTGCCACACGCAGTTACCGGAATTCGAGCGCCCCACGAGGATCACGATGATCGTTACTCCGCTTGGCCCGAAGCCGCAGTCTTCCCCCTCCTTTGCCGGTTCCACCGTTCACGACTGTCTCGAATCGCTGGTGAACGAGGCGTGCGAGGAGTTGCTCGGTTCGCTGCGCCGTGCCGACCAGCGCAGAAGGGGTGGCCAGTACTTACGCGGTCTGCTGACCGCCACCGGGCGCAAGACGGCCCGTAACATCGCCAACTTCGGCGGGGTGGGGGCCTCGCCGCAGAGCCTGCACCACTTCGTGGCCAGCTCGACCTGGGACTGGCGGCCGGTGCGCGCGGCCCTGGCCCGCCATGTGGACGACGGGCTGCGCCCGGACGCCTGGGTGATCCGGCCGATGGTGGTCTCCAAGACGGGGGTGCGCTCGGTGGGGGTGCGGCGTCGCTTCGTTCCCGACCTCGGCCGGGTGATGAGCTGCCAGCGCAGCTACGGACTGTGGTTGGCCTCCGACGCCAGGGCCGCGCCGGTGAGTTGGCATCTGACGTTGGACGGCGGTCCGGGCGGTGAGGCCGATGTGCAGCCCGACGCGCCGGGCGAGGAGAGGGATCTGGCGCGGCTGGTGGCGGAGATCGCACAGGCCAATCGGACGGTGACGCGCCCGGTGGTGATGGACGCGCGGACCGCCGCGGTACCGCCGCTGGTGCGCGCGCTCACCACGGCCGGTCTGCCCTTCATGCTGCGGGTGGGCGGTGAGCTTCCGCTGGATCCGGCCGCCGGCCGGATCCAGGTGGGCCAGCGCCCGCAGACCTCGCCCGCCCAGCACCTCATGGAGCAACTCAAGCGGCTGGGCCGCCCCGTGGAGTGCCACGGCGCGGTCAACTTCGTCACGCCGCTCGCCGTGGTGCTGCCCGGTATGCTCCCGCGGCGCACCCTGCTGCTGATGGGGGTGTGGCGAGCCAACCGCCGGCGCCCGGCGGACCTGTGGCTGACCGACCTCACCTCGTCAGGGCACGGTGCGCTGCTGCGGTTGGCGATGCTGACCGAGCGGGTGGACGCCGACTTCGCCACGGTCAGTGTGGACGTCGGCATCCGCGACTTCGAGGGGCGCTCGTTCGAGGGCTGGCACCGGCATGTGACGCTGGCCTCGATCGCGCACGCGCTGCGGCTGTCGCAGGACGGGCAGTGGTGCGACTACCGGGAGCCCATCGCCGGGTGACCACGGGCGGTGGCGCGGCCACCGGGCGCCGGCCGGCAGGGCACCGGCCGGCCGCCGACGGTCACTCGGGCAGCGATCCGAGCGCGGCCCGGGGCACGGGTGGCGGGTGCGAGGAGAGCGCGGCGGACGCGGAACGCGAGGAGAGCGCCGAGCGCACCTGGTACAGCCGCAGGGCCAGTTGGATGTCCAGCACCCGCTCCGGGCTCTGCCAGTCCTCCCCCAGCAACTGGCCGATGCGCTCCAGTCGGCGCGAGACGGTGTTGGGGTGCACGCACAGCGTCTCCGCCGCCCGGGTGGGGCTCCGGCCCGACTCCAGATACACCCTCAGCGTGGGGATCAGATCCGTGAATCGGTGGGTGTCGTAGTCGACCACGGGCCCGATCGTGGACCTGATGTAGCCGGGGACATCGTTCTCCTCGGCCAGGAGCATGCCGAGGAAGCCCAGGTCGGCGGCGCAGGCGGTGGCGCCGCCGCCGCCGAGCGCGCGCAGGGTCGCCAGGCACTGGGCGGCCTCGCGATAGGCGTCGGCGATGCCGTCGACGGTCGAGGCGGGACCGGCGGCCCCCACGGTGATCGGCTGCCCCACCCGGGTGGTGAGTTCCCGGCAGGCGGCCTGCGCCACGACCACGGGGTCGTCTCCGGGCAGCAGCAGGACGACGGCGCCCTCCCGTACGCTGCACAGCCCGCCCAGTTCGGGCGCGTAGTCGGCGGCGCAGGTCTCCAACCGGGCCGAGGCCCCGTGGGGTCCGCTCGCCACCAGCACGACGTGCGGGCGGCGGAAGCTGAGGGAGAACATCAGGGCGCGCTCTTTGTGGAGCGCCGGCGAGCGCGGCGCGCCCACCAGATCGTCGAAGAACTCCTGGTGGCCCTGGGCCTGGGTGGAGTCGTTGTGCTGGATGCGCAGATGCAGCGCGAGCGCACGGGCGACGACGAGAAGCAGCGGTACGACGGTGTGGTCCGCCTCGGGGCCGACATCCGCTAACAGGAAGCCGGAGTTGTACTCCCCGGGGTACAGGGGCACCGTCCAGAGCCCTGGGTGCACGAGTGTGGGGCGGCCGGTCTCGGCGGCCCGGCAGCAGGCGGCGCGCAGCTCCAAGGGGGGAACGGGGCGCAGCTGACCGTACTCGGCGAGCGGCCGGCCCAGCGAGCTACAGATGGCGGTGCCGCCGCCCAGCGCCTCGCCGGCGACGGCCAGGAGGGCGTCGACCCCGCGCCGTTCGAGGACCAGAGCGATCAGGCACGACTGGAGGTCGGCGGACCTGCGGGTGACCGCGAGGGCGGCGCGGGCCTCGGCGGCGTCGTCGCGCATCCGCCCGATGTCGTTGCGGAGCTCCTCGACCAGCAGGATGCGTTCGATCGCGGCGGCGGCCAGATCGGCGAGCGAGCACAGCAGGGTGACCTCGTTGGGGGTGAGGTGGCGGACCTGGCGTTCGGCGACGTAGAGCACTCCCACCCCCGCCTCGTCCCCGACGCGCAGCGGCACGCCCAGGACGGCGCGCAGCCCCTCCGAGCGGACGACGTCGTCGATGCTCTCGACGTGCGTGAAGCTGGTGTCCGCGAGGTAGTCGGGCGTCCAGAAGGGGGCGCGGCAGGCGCGCACCATGCCGCCCAACCCACCGCCGGCGGGCAGCCGGAAGCCGACGGAGACCGAGAACGCGTTGCCGTCGGCGCTCTGCACCTCCGTGTCGAGCTCGCCCTCCCTTTGCAGGCTGACGTAGGCGACGTCCAGCTTGAGCAGCAGCCGCGCCCTGCGGGCGACCGAGTCGAGCAGGTCCTGATAGTGCTGGGCGCCGACGAATTCGTGTGCGGCGTCGACCAACGCGGCGAGCTCCGCCTCGCGGTCGCGGCGGTACTCGATCATCGACTGTGCGGTCAGGGCGAGCCGGTTGAAGCGCTCCAGACGACGCATCCGCTCCTCGCTGGCGCCTTCGCGTTCCGCGCGCGCCATGAGCCGGTCGTATTCGCCTCGCGGGGCCGAACGGGCAACGAATTCCAGGAAGGTGAGTGCGTCATCCGCCTGGTTTTCTTTGGTCGCGTCTTCACCCGAATCCAGGCCACTCATGCCACAGACGCCCCCGTCCCTGTGCTTTACCAAAACAATGGAAGGTTATTACATTCTCACTGCAAGCGTCTAGAGATCATTAGGCCACGGAGCGGGCCACCACAAGCCCCTTCGGGCGCTTCCGCACCACCCCCGTCACCATAAGCCTTCACCCCGTTCACCCCATTCCACCGGCTTCAATGGAGCGCGGGCCCCAAACCGACCGTAGGGCCGGTAAACGAGCGACGCGGGGGGTGTGGTCGGGCCATCATCCACAGCCCGCGGGGTGTTGTCGCACCACCACCGGCCACGATTCGTGACCTCCCGGGCGGGTCGCGGTCGCGTCCTTCCGACAAGACGTCACTTTCGGCCATGGGGCCCTGACTAGTCCGATTTCATATCCCACTCCTGTGGGCCGGGGGCCGGGGGCACCGGCGGCGCCCGGCAGACAAGGTCAAGTTTCCGTGGACGCCTCCCGGAGGGCTCGGCACGCTGAGCGGCACGCAGAAGGGAGGATGTGTGAAGCTCACTACCGAGTTGCTCAACCGGTCGCACGATCCGCGTGGGCCGTTGATCACGGTGCTCGGTGCCTCGGGATTCCTCGGGTCCGCCGTGGTCACCGAACTCGCCGCGCTGCCGGTGCGGTTGCGCCTGGTGGCACGCGGCGCCAGCCGTGTGCCGGCCGGGCCGGTGGCGGACATCGAGGTGCGCCGGGCGGACCTCGCCCGGCGGGACGCCGTCGCGGCCGCCGTCGAGGACGCGGACGCCGTCGTTCATCTCGCGGCCGGGATCGGCGGCCAGCAGTCGTGGCGCGCCGCCGACGCACACGCCGAGCGGGTGAACGTCGGCATGATGCGCGATCTCGTCGACGTGCTGCGCGGCCGCGGCGGCACCGTGCCGGCCGTGGCCTTCGCCAGCACGCTCCAGGCCGGATCGCCGACCGGTGGCACCGGCCCCCTGGGCGGCTACGCGGCGCAGAAGATCGCCGCCGAGGCGATCCTGCGCGAGGCCACGGCCGAGGGCGTGGTCCGCGGCATCGTGCTGCGGCTGTCGACGCTGTTCGGCCACAGCCCGCTCTCCGGCGGCGCCGGGCGCGGCGTGCTCGCGTCGATGGCCCGCCGGGCCCTGGACGGCGAGCCCCTGACGATGTGGCACGACGGATCGGTCGAGCGCGACTTCCTCCATGTCCGGGACGCGGCGGACGCGTTCGTGGCGGCCCTGGAGCACGCGGCGGAACTCCAGGGCCGGCCCTGGATCGTCGGGACCGGCCGCCTGGAGCGGCTCGGCGACGTCTTCACCTCTCTGGCCGGCCTGGTGGCCGAGCACACCGGCGCAGCTCCGGTCCCGGTCGTCTCCGTACCGCCTCCCGCCTACGCCGAAGCAGGCGACTTCCACAGCCCGGTGTCCGACCCCGCCGCCTTCTGCGCGGTGAGCGGCTGGGCTCCCCGGGTGCCGTTCCCCGACGGGCTGCGGGCCATGGTCGCGGCGATCGCCGCCACCCGCACCGCCACATCGGCGAGTTCTTGAATGGGTCGAGTTCGAAGGGTGGGACCGCGCGTGAGCGAGGGTCAGGAGCACGCAACGCACACACAGCAGCAGACGCGCCCGCCGCGGCGGACGCACACACGGCTCGGCCGCAGCGCGACGCTGGTGAGCCGGCTGTGGCTCGGCACCGTGAACTTCAGCGGGCGCGTCGAGGACGCCGACGCGCTGCGGCTGATGGACGAGGCGCTCGACCGGGGCATCAACTGCGTCGACACGGCGAACATCTACGGCTGGCGTCTGTACAGGGGGCACACCGAGGAGCTCGTCGGGCGGTGGCTGGCCACGCACCGCTCCCGGCGCGACGACGTGGTGCTCGCGACCAAGGTCGGCGAGGAGATGAGCGAGCGGGTCAACGACTCCGGCCTGTCGGCCCGGCACATCATCTCCGCCTGCGAGCAGTCGCTGCGCCGCCTGGACGTGGAGCACATCGACCTCTACCAGATGCACCGGATGGACCATTCGGCGCGCTGGGAGGAGATCTGGCAGGCGATGGACCGGCTGGTGGCCGACGGGAAGGTCCGTTACGTCGGGTCGTCGAACTTCGCGGGCTGGAACATCGCGGCCGCCCAGGAGAACGCGGCGGGCCGGCGCTCCCTGGGGCTGGTGTCCGAGCAGTGCCTGTACAACCTGGCCGACCGGCACGTCGAGCGGGAGGTGCTCCCGGCTGCCCGCGCCTACGGGCTGGGGGTCTTCGCCTGGTCGCCGCTGCACGGCGGTCTGCTCAGCGGGGCGCTGCGCAAGCTGGCGGCCGGTACGGCGGTGAAGTCGGCACAGGGCCGGGCGCAGACGCTGCTGCCGGGGATGCGGCCCGTCATCGAGGCGTACGAGCGGTTCTGCGACCGCATCGGCGAGCACCCCGCCGAGGTGGGCCTGGCCTGGGTGTTGTCCCGGCCGGGGATCAGCGGCGCGGTGATCGGTCCGCGGACCGCCGAGCAGCTCGACTCGGCGGTGCGCGCCCTCGATCTGGTCCTCGGTGACGCCGAACTCGCCGAACTCGACGCCCTCTTCACCGCCGCCGGTGGCGGCCGGGCCCCGGACGCCTGAGCCGCCCGAAACCCGCGGGGCGCCGACCGGCCGGCGGGCCGGCCGGCGCCCCCGTGTCATACGACGCTCAGCTCGGGCAGCGGGAAGACCAGCTTGCCGCCGGCCTCCCGGTAGGCCCGCTCCCGCTCCAGGAAGCCGTCGCGGTAGATCCACGGCAGCACCAGCAGTTGATCGGGCTTGAGGGCCCTGGCGTCGTCCTCGGACACGATCGGGATGCCCGATCCGGGGGTGAAGCGGCCCGCCTTCTCCTCGCTGACCTCGCCGATGCAGGGCAGGTCCCGCTCGGTGAGACCGCAGTACTGGAGGATCACATTGCCCTTGGTGGAGGCGCCGTACCCGACGGTGAGCAGCCCGGCCTCGCGGGAGCGGTCCAGGAAGCCGATCAGGGCGTCGCGCTGGTCCTGGACCCGGCGTGCGAACGCCTCGAACGGGGCCATCGTGTCGAGCTTGGCCTCGGTCTCGCGGGCCCGGATGCGGGCCAGGCCCGCCTCGTCCTTCGGGTACCGGGTCGCGCTCCTGGCGAGGGTGACACAGAGGCTGCCGCCGTAGACGGCCGTGAGTTCGGCCTTGATCACGGTCAGCCCGACCCGCTCGGCCATCCACTCGATCTGCTGGAGGGCGTAGTACTCCAAGTGCTCGTGGCAGACGACGTCGTAGGCGTCGGCGTCGAGCATGGCGGGCATGTAGCTCTGCTCCATCACCCAGACGCCGTCCTCGGTGAGGATGTCGTGGACGTCCCGCATGAAGCGCATCGGGTCCGGCAGGTCGTAGAACATCGCGATGGAGGTGACCACCTTCGCGCGCTGCGAGCCGAAGCGGTTCACGAACGCCTCGCGCGAGAAGTAGTCGACGACCAGCTCGACGTCCGCCGGGTACAGCTCGCGGAACTTCTGGCCGGTGGGGTCGATCCCGACCCGGCGCGGGCCGTCCGCGGGGTAGCCGCGCAGCAGCGTGGCGTCGTTGCTGCCGATGTCGACGACCAGGTCCTGGGGGCCGAGGTCGACCAGCTCGCGGATGGCCGCGACCTTGCTCCGGAGGTGGTTGACCATGAACGGCCGGATGCCCGAGCGGTAGCCGTAGCCGTCCCCGTACATCAGCTGGGGGTCCGGGGTGTGGCGCAGCTGCACCAGGCCGCACCCGGCCGGGGAACACTTGACGAGTTCGAGCGGCACCGCCGGGACGGCCTCGTCGCGGCTGGCCGGGAACACCCCGGTGAGCGCCTGTTCCCCCAGGTCCAGCACGGGGAGCAGCTCACGGTTGGCGCAGATACGGCACGCAGTTGTGATCATTTGGTCCTCTCGGGAGAGACAGGGGTGAACGACGACGGCCGATCGGGGCGACCCGCGGCCGGACGCGTGGGCCCCGCGGACCGGGCGCCTCGCCGTCGGAAGCCGGGGGCCGGCCTCGGACGGGGGTCAGCCTCGGGCGGGGGCCAGCCTCGGGCGGGGGTCAGCCTCGGACCGGGGCCAGTTCGGGGGCCTTCAGGCGGAGGGTGTCGGAGGCGGGCTGGGCGGACGGCACCAGATGCAGCCGGCTGACGCCCTCCGTCCCACCCAGGGCGGACTGGCAGGCGCAGACCTCGTCGGAGAACCCGGCGAAGCGGTAGGCGACCTCCATCATCCGATTGCGCTCGGTGGCCCGGAAGTCGGCGGCCAGATGCACCCCGGCCCGGTGGGCCTGGTCGGTCAGCCAGCGCAGCAGCGCGGAGCCCGCGCCGAGCGACACCACCCGACAGGACGTGGCGAGCAGCTTGATCCGCCAGGCCTCGACGGACCGTTGGAGCAGGACGACGCCGACCGCGCCGTACGGGCCGAAGCGGTCGGTGACCGTGGTGACCAGCACCTCGTGGTCGGGGTCGTCGATCAGGGCGAGCAGATCGGACTCGGAGTAGTGCACCCCGGTCGCGTTCATCTGGCTGGTGCGCAGGGTGAGTTCCTCCACCCGGGACAGTTCCTCGGGGGTGGCGCGGGCGATCCGCATCCGGATGTCCAGCGAGCGCAGGAAGTCCTCGTCGGGACCGGCGAACTCCTCGCGCTCGGCGTCACGCCGGAACGACGCCTGGTACATCGAGCGGCGGCGGCGCGAGTCGACCGTGATCGTGGCCGGGCTGAACTCCGGCCGGGTGACGAGCTCCAGGGCCTGTTCGGCGGTGTAGGTGCGGACCTCGGGCAGCGCGTGGACGACCTCGGCGCGCTCGAACGGCTGGTCGTCGATGAAGGCGATGGTGCCCAACGCGAAGTTGAGTTCGTCGGCGGTCCGGCGGACCGACTCCGACTTCGGCCCCCATCCGATCCGCGGGAGCACGAAGTACTCGGCGAGGCCGAGCCGCTTCAGCTGTGCCCATGCGTGGTCGTGGTCGTTCTTGCTGGCCACGGAGTTGAGGATGCCGCGCGCGTCCAGCTCGGTGATCGTCTCGCGCAGCCCCGGCCGGAGCCGGACCTCACCGTCCTCCAGCAGCGTGCCCTGCCACAGGGTGTTGTCCAGGTCCCAGACCAGGCACTTGACCGTGGTCGTGGCGCCGGCGTCCGCCATGGTGTTCTCCGGGTGCACTGTCGTTCCTTCCTTCCTGTGGCCGCGGCCCCGCGGGGCCGGGCGTCATCCCGCGGTCGCCAGGGCGTGCCGGGCCAGGATGAGTTCGCAGATCTCGCTGCTGCCCTCGATGATCTCCATGAGCTTGGCGTCGCGGTGGGCCCGTGCGACGACGTGCCCGTCGCGGGACCCCGCCGAGGCCAACACCTGGAGCGCCCGTGCCGAACCGCGCGCGGCGCCGGTGGCCGCCACGTGCTTCGCCAGCACCGCGGCGGTCACCATGTCGGGGCTGCCCTCGTCCCACAGGTCGCTGGCGTGCTCGCACGCCCGGCTGGCGCCCTGCTCGTCGATCAGCAGTTCGGCGAGGTGCCGGGCCACGAGCTGGTGCTCGGCGAGCCGGGTGCCGAACTGCTCCCTGCCGTTGGCGTGCCGGGCGGCCGCGGTCAGGCAGCCGCGCAGAATGCCCACGCAGCCCCAGGCCACGGACATCCGCCCGTAGCTGAGCGCGGTGGTCACGAGCAGGGACGGGGTGCGGTCCACGCCGTCGAGCAGGGCGTCGGCCGGCAGCCGTACGCCGTCCAGCCGGATGTCGGCGTGGCCGGCCGCGCGGCAGCCGTGCGGATCGGTGATCCGCTCGATGCGCACCCCGGGTGCCGTCGCCGGCACCACGACGGCACCCGCGCCGTCCTCCGTGCGGCCGAACACGATCAGCAGGTCCGCGTAGGCGGCGTTGGTCGTCCACACCTTGGCCCCGTCGACGACGATCTCGTCGCCGTCGCGGGTGATGCGGGTACGCAGGGCGGAGAGATCGCTGCCGGCCGCCGCCTCGCTGAAGGCCACGGCCGCCAGCTCCCCGCCGGTCAGCCGGGGGACGGTCGCGGCCTGCTGCCCGGCACCGGCCAGCCGGCGCAAGGTCCAGGCGGCCATCCCCTGTGAGGTCATCACGCTCCGCAGGGAGCTGCTCAACGCACCGACGTGCGCGGTGAGTTCGCCGTTGCGTCGGCTGGAGAAACCGAGTCCGCCGTGGGCCACCGGCACCTGCGCGCAGAGCAGACCCTTGGCGCCGAGACCGCGCAGCAGCTCCACCGGGATCTCGCCGGTGCGCTCCCACTCCGCGGCCGAGTCGCCGACCAGGTCGGTGAAGAGCTGCTCCTCGGCGCCCGGCTCGGTCGCCCCGGCAACGGCGCCGCGCGACGCCCCCGCGGCGGCGTCGGCCGCTCGGCCGGCCGTCGCCTCACTCACCGCCGGTGCCACCCGTGCCGACGGCGCCGGGCGCGCTCGGGCCCAGCCTGCGCACCAGGCGGACCATCGCGTCGACCGTGCGGAAGTTGTCGAGCATCAGATCGGCGCCGCTGATGGTGACGGCGTAGGTCTTCTCCAGGTGGACGACGAGCTGCATGGCGAACAGCGACGACATGCCGCCGACGGCGAAGATGTCCTGGTCGTGCTCCAGGGTCTTCTTGGCCTTCGCCGCCAGGAACTCCAGCAGCTCGGCGGCGACGTCGTGGTCGGCCGGCGCCAGGGCGGCGGACCCCACCAGGTCGGAGGTCTCGGTCATTGCGTGCTCTCCTCGTAGTCGTAGAATCCCCGGCCGCTCTTGCGGCCGAGCTCTCCCCGCCGGACCTTCTCCAGCAGCAGTTCGCTCGGGCGGAAGGCCGCGGAACCCGTCCGCGCGTACATCACCTGGAGCGAGTCGGCGAGGTTGTCCAGGCCGATGAGGTCCGCGGTGGCCAGTGGCCCGGTGCGATGGCCGATGCAGCTGCGCATGAGCCGGTCCACGGTCTCCGGGGCGGCGCGCCCCTCATGGACCACCTCGATCGCGTCGTTGATCATCCGGTGCAGCAGACGACTGGTCACAAAGCCGGGGCCGTCGCCGACGACGATGCCCTCGCGGCCCAGCCCCGCCAGCAGCTTCTGCACCTCGGCCGCCGCCGCGTCCCCGCTGCGCGGCCCGAGGACCACCTCCACCGTGGTGATGAGGTAGGCCGGATTCATGAAGTGCGCCCCGACGAGGTCCTGGGGGCGCGGCACGGCGTCGGCCATCTCGTCGATGGGGAGCCCGGAGGTGTTGCTGACCAGCAGCGTCCCGGGGCTCACCGCGGCGGCCAGGCCGGCCAGCACCGTGGCCTTCTCCCCGGGGTCCTCGGTGACCGCCTCGATCACGGCGCACGCCCCCGCGGCGGCGTCCGTCGTGCCCGCCATGGTCAGTTCACCCAGGGGCCGTCCGACGGGCAGTGCGCCCATCATCCGGGCCGTGCGCACCTGGAGTCCGACCTTGTCGGGGGCGGCCGCGCGGGCCTCGGGGGCATGGTCGATCAGGGTCACCCGGTATCCGTGGCCGACCGCGAGCGCGGCGATGGCCGTGCCCATGACGCCCGCTCCCACCACGACGATCGGGCCATCCGCGTTGTTGTCGGACACAGAACCTCCATGTTCCCGGGGGACGAGGACGGAAATCTGGGATGCCTTCGGCCGACCTCCATCGAGGCGCCATTCACGGCAACAATTCGAGATCCTCTCCCGAGGAATGCACGCAATCCATGAATTGCGGTGGACTTTGTCATCTAGTGCACGTCGAGCACTTTGTCATCTCGCGCTTGCCCCATTCCGGAGGCCACTCCTAGTGTGCGGGGGCCTCGAACTCCCCCGGAGTTTCTTTACGTTCGCGCCAAGACACACGATGTCATATGACCCCGAGCCCCCCACGAAGGATTTCGCAATGGCTCATATCGCGTTCTTCATCCTCCCGGTCGCCGGGCATCTGAATCCGACGCTGGGGGTGGCCGAGGAACTGGTGGCCCGCGGCCACCGGGTGACCTACGCACTGCCCGAGGAGATCGCGGACCGGGCCCGCCGGGTCGGCGCCGGGGTCGTCACCTATCCGATGGACAAGGAGCAGTTCCTCGCGAAGATGGTGCCGCGGCAGGACTCCGACGAGTACACCGACGAGGGCGAGTTCGTCCGGGTGCTGGAGTGGCTGCTGGACATGACCACCGCCACCCTCCCGCTGCTGGAGCCGCACTTCGCCGCGGACCGTCCCGATGTGATCGTCAACGACCCGTCCTCGCTGTGGACCGGCCGGCTGCTCGCCGACCGGTGGGACATCCCCGTCATCCGCAGCACCCCCACCTACGCCGCCAATGAGCACTGGTCGCTGCATCCGCCGGTCGACGCGGCCGAGCCGCCGGACGACCCCGCGCTGCACGATCTGCTCGCGCGGATCGGCCGGCTGCTGGAGGAGCAGGGCGCCAAGGGCGATCTCGCCGCGTTCACCGAGGTGATCCACGGCGGCCCCGCCCTGCTCTACATGCCCCGGTCCTTCCAGTACGCGGGCGACACCTTCGACGACCGGCACCACTTCGTCGGCCCCTGCTCGCCCCGGGCCGCCTTCCACGGCACCTGGCAACCGCCGGAGGGCGACCGGCCGCTGGTCATGGTGAGCCTGGGCACCCTCTACAACGAGCGGCCGGAGTTCTTCCGCACCTGCGTCGAGGCGTTCCGCGACGAGCCGTGGCACATCGTCCTGGTGCTCGGCGGCGGGGTGACCGAGCAGGAGCTGGGCCCGCTGCCCGACAACGTCGAGGTGCACGACTTCGTCCCGCACGGCGATCTGCTGCCGCACGCCGACCTGGTGGTCAACCACGGCGGGATGAGCACGGCCATGGACACGTTCTCGCACGGCGTTCCGGTCGTGGCGGTGCCGGTGATGCCGGAGCCGCGGGCCACCGCGCGCCGGATCGCCGAACTCGGGCTGGGCGCACAGCTCCTGACGTCCGAGGTGACGGCCGAGACGCTGCGCGAGACCGCGCGGCGGGTGCTGGCCGACGAGGGCGTCAAGGAGCGGGTGGCGGGGATGCGTGCACAGATTCGCGCCGCCGGCGGCGCCGCGGCGGCCGCCTCCGCCGTCGAGGGGCTGCTGCCCTGAGCGGCGGGGCCGGCAGGAGCGACCACATCATGCGCATCGACGAAATGGCGGTCCGCGACGCGTACCGCATCGACCCCGAACCCCTGCCGGACCACCGGGGCGTGTTCTACGAGGCCCTGCGTCATGAGGCGCTGCGCGAGGCCACCGGGCACGCGATCGAGATCCGGCAGGTCAACTACACCGTCTCCGGGCGGAACGTACTGCGCGGCGTCCACAGCACCACGGTGCCGCCCGGCCAGGGAAAGATCGTCACCTGTGTGCGGGGCGCGGCGCTGACCATGGTCGTCGACCTGCGGGTGGGATCGCCCACCTTCGGCGGCTACGACACGCTCCGCCAGGACCCGCGGTCGGCCACCGCGGTGTACCTGCCCGACGGGCTCGGCCTGGCCTACCTGGCGCTGACCGACGACACCTGCATGAACTATCTGTGCACCCGGGAGTACGTGCACGGCACGATCATCGACGTCGACGCCCTCGACCCCGAGCTGGACCTGCCCTGGGACCTGACGGCACCGCCGATCCGGTCCGCACGCGACGCCGCGGCACCCACCCTCGCCGCGGTGGCGGCCCGGGGACTGCTGCCCACCTACGAGGAGCTGTGTACGCGCTAGCAACCAGGGGCGTTCACCGGTGAAGTGTGCGGCTGCCGAGTGCGGTGTCACCTCGCATTACGGCAGTGGCGCGACGATCTCTTCTGGGCGGTAGACATGAAATGCGATCTCGGGGATCTCGCGCTGTTCGGAGGGCGCGCCAGTTTCCTCCAGCCCCTTCTCGTGGGGCGCCCGAATCCGGTCGACCGCTCCCGGTTGTTCGACCGGCTGGCCTGGGCACTGGACAACCAGTGGCTCACCAACGGCGGCCCCCTGACCCGGGAGTTCGAGGAGCGGGTGGCCGATCTGGCCGGCGTCCGGCACTGCGTGGCGACCTGCAACGCGACCGCCGCACTCCAACTCCTGGTGCACGCCAGCGAGTTGTCCGGAGAAGTGATCATGCCCGCGCTGACCTTCGCGGCGACCGCGCACGCCGTGCGGTGGCTCGGCCTGGAGCCGGTCTTCTGCGATGTCGATCCGCTCACCGGATGCGTGGATCCCCAGCGGGCCAGGGCCGCCCTCACCGCCCGCACCTCCGCCATCTTCGGTGTGCATCTGTGGGGCAGACCGTGTGACGTCGACGGCTTGGAGAAGCTGGCCGCCGACGCGGACATCCGGCTGTTCTTCGACGCGGCGCACGCGATCGGCATCACCTCGGAAGGCAGGCCCGTCGGGCGGTTCGGCGACGCCGAGGTCTTCAGCTTCCACGCGACGAAAGTCGTCAATTCCTTCGAGGGCGGCGCGGTCGTCACCGACGACGACGATCTGGCCCACCGGGTCCGCGCTCTGCACAATTTCGGGCTCGGCCTGGACGGAGGCAATTCCGCTGGGGGGACGAACGCAAAGATGAGCGAGGCCTCGGCGGCCATGGGGCTCACCTCCCTCGACGCATTCGAGGAGGTTGTGCGACACAACAGGACTAATTACCGGCATTACCGCACCGAACTCTCCGGAGTTCCGGGAGTGGCCGTCATCGCCTTCGACGAGAACGAGCAGAACAACTACCAGTACGTGGTCGTGGAGATCGACGAAGAGGTCACCGGGCTCCACCGCGACCTCCTCCTCGACCTGCTGCGCGCCGAGAACGTGGTGGCCCAGCGGTACTTCTCGCCGGCCTGCCACCAGCTGGAGCCGTACCGGTCCCGCCAGAGCGCGCACCTGCCGCACACCGAACGCCTCTCGGCGCGGGTCATCGCCCTGCCGACCGGATCCACGGTCTCCGGTGAGGACATCCGCCGGGTGTGCGACATCGTGCGGCTGGCCGCCTCCCGCGGGCCCGAGCTGACCGCCCGCTGGCGCCGGGCGCGCCGTAGTGACCAGTCGACGGCCCCGCCGGTGCGGGGCAGTTCCGAACAGACGAGGGTTGGTTGATTCATGAGGCAAGGAGCCGTGGCGAACACCGTGGCGTCGTGCACGCTTCCCGACAGCGATCCGGCGGCCGCGGCCGGGGTCCTCCGACACGAACTGGTCACCGCCGGCCATCTGACGGACGGCGAGGCGAGCGGCGCCGCGGGCCATCTGGTGCGGCTGGCACGGATCTACGGCGCCGCCCCCTTCACCCCGCTGGAGAAGGCGCGTCGGGAACTCGGAGTCGACCGGCCCGCCTTCGGCCGCCTCCTGGACGTCTTCGCGCGCGTCCCTCAGCTGCGCTCGGCCGTGGAGAACGGCCCCTCCGGCAAGTACTGGACGAACACACTGCTTCCGCTGGAACGGAAGGGGGTGTTCGACGCCGCTCTGCACCGCAGGCCGGCGTTCCCGTACTCGGTGGGGCTGTATCCGGGACCGTCCTGCATGTTCCGGTGCCACTTCTGCGTACGGGTCACCGGTGCCCGCTATGCGCACTCCGCGCTGGCCGACGGCAACGAGATGTTCGCCGCGCTCATCGACGAGGTGCCGACCGACGACCCCGACGCCATGTACATGTCGGGCGGCCTGGAGCCGCTCACCAACCCCGGACTGGGCCCGCTCGTCCGCCGGGCCGCCGACCGGGGCTTCCGTCTCACCCTCTACACCAACGCCTTCGCACTCACCGAGAGGACGCTGGAACGGCAGGACGGCCTGTGGAACCTGCACGCGGTGCGGACCTCGCTGTACGGGCTGAGCGATGACGAATACGCGGCGACCACCGGGAAGAAGGCCGCGTTCGGACGGGTGAAGGCCAACCTCGAACGGTTCCAGCGGCTGCGCTCCGAACGCGACGAGACGGTGAAACTGGGCCTCAACTACATCGTCCTGCCGGGGCGGGGCCGACGCCTGCTCGACCTCGTCGACTTCATCGCCGAGTTGAACGCGGCGGCGCCGGACCGGCCCCTGGACTTCGTCACCCTCCGCGAGGACTACAGCGGCCGGCCCGACGGCCGGCTGTCCGCCGACGAGCGGGCGGAACTCCAGGAAGCGCTGACGGCCTTCCAGGAGAAGGCCGCGTCCACCGCGCCCACGCTGCACGTCGACTACGGGTACGCGCTGAACAGCCTCACGACCGGAGCCGACGCCGAGCTCGTCCGCATCCGGCCGGACACCATGCGGCCGACCGCGCACCCACAGGTGGCGGTGCAGGTCGACCTGCTCGGCGACGTCTACCTCTACCGCGAGGCCGGCTTTCCCGGTCTGCCCGGAGCGGACCGCTACAGCATCGGCAGGGTCTCCCCCGGGACGACGCTCGCCGAGGTGGTGGAGCGCTTTGTGACCAGCGGCGGGCAGGTGCCTCCGGCCGAGGGCGACGAGTACTTCATGGACGGGTTCGACCAGGTCGTCACGGCACGGCTGAACCAACTCGAAGCCGATGTGGCCGACGGCTGGGCGGACCGGCGCGGCTTCCTTCGCTGAGTCCGGCCCATCTGCCTCGGCGACCCCTTGTCCCTTCTCGCTGCTCGGAGGAAACATGACGCGACGGCGCCTGGTGCGCGACATGGTGCGCATTCGGTGTGTGGAGGAAGAACTGGGCGATGTCTACCGCGACGAACAGGAAATGCGCACGCCCGTCCACTTCTCCATCGGCCAGGAGGCGACCGCGGTGGGCGTGTGCGCGGCCCTGCGCCGTACGGACGTGATCTACGGCGGCCACCGCTGCCACGCCCAGTACCTCGCGAAGGGAGGTGATCTCACCGCCATGGTCGCGGAGCTGTACGGGAAGCAGAGCGGTTGCGCGGCGGGTCGCGGCGGATCCGTCCATCTCGTCGACAGGGCCGCCGGGTTCGGTGCCTCGTCCGCCATCCTCGGGGAAATGATCTCCGTCGCCGTCGGGGCGGCCTGGTCCTTCGCCCTGCGCGGTGAGCCCCGGGTCGCCGCCACCTTCTTCGGCGACGGGGCCTCCGAAGAGGGGGTCTTTCACGAGTCGCTGAATTTCGCCGCTCTGCACCGCCTCCCGGTCGTCTTCGTGTGCGAGAACAACCAGTACTCCCTCTCCTCGCCGCAGGCCGCTCGTCAGCCGGCGGGCACCAGCATCAGCGGGCGCGCGCGGGGCTACGGGATGCCGGCCCGCCGGGTCGACGGGAACGATGTGTTCGCGGTCTTCGAGGCGGCGGAGGAAGCCGTGCGGCACTGCCGCCAGGGGAACGGACCGTACTTCCTGGAACTCGACACCTATCGCTGGCGCGAGCACGTCGGCCCCCACTGGGACTACGACGTCAGCGGCCGCTCGAAGGCCGACGTCGACTCCTGGGTCGCCCGCTGTCCGATCCGCCGCGCCGTGGAAACCCTGAGCGATACGGATCCCGGCATCACGGAGCAACTCGCCGTGTGGCAGCGGGAGTTCCGCGCCGAACTGCACGAAGCGGTGGCCGCGGCCAGATCGAGCCCGTTCCCCGCCGTGGCGGACCTGCTCACCGGCGTATACGAGAGCTGAGCGGAGAGAACAGCGACATGCGGAAGATCACCTACTGCCAGGCGATCAGTGAAGCCACGGTGCAGTGCATGGAGGCCGACCCCGAAGTCATTCTCGCGGGGCAGGGCGTCGACGACTACAAGGGGGTGTACGGGACCACCGGAGAGGCCTTCCGGAAGTTCGGACCGTCCCGCGTGATGGACATCCCCAACGGGGAGAACGCCTTCGCGGGAATCGCCATCGGTGCCGCTTCGATGGGAATCCGGACCGTCGTCGTGCACACCCGGGACGACTTCATGTTCCTGGCCATGGACGCCATCTTCAACCTGGCCGCCAAGTGGCGCTATATGTACGGCAACGACGGCAGCGTGCCGGTCGTCATGCGCGGCATCGTGGGTCGCGGCTGGGGGCAGGGCGCCACGCACTCGCAGAGCCTCCAGTCGCTGTTCGGGCACTTCCCCGGGCTCCACGTCGCCACCCCCGCCTCGCCCGCCGACGCGAAGGGCCTCCTCGTCAGCGCCCTCCGGGCCGAGACCCCGGTCGTCCTCCTGGAGAACCGCGGTCTGTACGGAATCGAGGGAGAGGTACCCGAGGAACCCGTTGCGGTCCCGTTCGGGACCGGCAGGATCGCCCGCACGGGAGACGACGTCACCGTTGTCGCCGCGTCCCTCATGGTCCACGAGGCGGAACGCGCGTCCGACGCCCTGCGGGAACAGGGAATCGGCGTCGAGGTGATCGACGTCCGAAGCATCCGCCCTCTGGACGACGCGCTCATCTGCGCGTCGGTCGCGAAGACCGGCCGCCTCGTCGTGGCCGACACCAGCTGGGCCCGCTACGGATTCGCGGCGGAAGTCGGCGCCGTGGTGGCCGAGAACGCCCATGACGCACTCCGGGCACCGGTCCGCAGGGTGACCCTGCCCGACTGCCCCGCCCCCGTGTCCTGGCCGTTGGAGGAGGCGTTCAACCCGAAGGCGGAGACGATTGCGCACGCCTGCCTGGAAACCCTGCACGCCGGCCGACGCTCCGTGCCGAGGATGCGCGACGTCATGTCAGGTTTCACCGGCCCGTACTGAGCGGTGTCCGACGGCCTGGGCGAGGGGCTTGTGCCCCCAACACCCTGGCCCAGTCCCGCAGTTCGGGTTCGGCCAGACTGGTACCCAACCAGTCGTGGTCGAGGTCGACTCCGGGGAGGGACGGTACGACCGCGACGTAGAGCCCGGCGGCACGCGCCGAGGCGATGCCCGTGGCCGAGTCCTCGAAGGCGACGGAACGTTCCGGGGCCGCGCCGAGTGTCTCGCATGCCGTGAGGTAGAGCTCCGGTGCGGGCTTGGGGGAACGTACCTCGTCGGCGGCGAACGAGTGGCGGAAGCAGTCGGCGAGGCCGGCCGACCACAGCGCCGCGTCCAGCAGTTCCCGGGGGCTGTTGCTGGCTACGGCGATCGGTACGGCCGCCCGGCAGGCACGCACCAGTTCCGCCGCCCCGGGGAGGGCTGCGGCGCCTCGGGAGAGCTCTTCGCGGACCCCTTCGAGGAGTTCCGCGGCGAGTTCGGCACCGTCACCGGGGCGCCCGAGGTACTGGGCCATGGCCTCTCCGGCGGCCTCCACGGTGCGGCCGATGACCAGGGCCTTCTGTTCGGGACCGAAGGGATGGCCGTGCGCCGCGAAGATGGCCGTTTCCGCAACGGTCCAGCAGGCTTCGGTGTCGACCAGCAGACCGTCGCAGTCGAAGACCACGGCCTCGGTGCTGGTGGGGAGCGCATGCATGGATGGTCCTTTCGCTTCGGGTGGTGCGCGGGTCACGCGTCGGCAGCTGTCCCAGGGTGAGCGCGAGGAGTCCCACTATCAGGGCGAAAATCCCCATTGCGTCCAGGGCGATCATGAGCGATCACCCTAGGTCGGGAGCCGTGGAACGTCCATGATTTCTGCCCGACATCGGGCAGGAACGGCGATGTTCGCCTCGTACCCCGTGGAAAGGGGCGGGCTCCCGGGGGATTCCGGGAGCCCGCCCCTTCGCGTCGCCCTCGTCGGGGTCAGCGCGTGACCTCGCGGTTGAACACGGCGCGCGACCACAGGTAGCCGACCAGGCTGAGACCCGCGCACCAGGCCAGCGCGATCCAGCCGTCGTTGCCGATCGGGGTGCCGAGCAGCAGGCCGCGCAGGGTCTCGTTGATCGGCGTGAAGGGCTGGTACTCGGCGAACCACCGCAGGCCGGTCGGCATGGATTCCGGGGTGACGACCGCGCTGCCGAGGAAGGGCAGGAAGGTCAGCGGCAGCGGGGCGTTGGACGCGGCCTCGGGGGTCTTGGCACCCATACCCATCGCGGCGGACACCCAGGCCAGACCGAAGGCCAGGAAGGCCAGCAGACCGAACGCGGCGATCCACTCGACAGGTGAGGCGTCGGGCCGGAAGCCGATCGCGAGGGAGACGCCGGTGACCAGGACGAGGACCGCCGCGACCTGGATGACACTGCCGAGGACATGTCCGGTGAGCACGGAGCTGCGTGAGATCGACATCGTACGGAAGCGGTTGATGATGCCTTCCGTCATGTCGGTGCAGACGGACACGGCGGTCGCGACGGCCCCGGAGGTCGCGGACATCAGGATGATGCCGGGGACCACATAGTTGATGTAGTCGCCGCGGTCGGCGCCCGCGCCGATGCCGGTGCCGAGCGCCCCGCCGAAGACGTACACGAACAGCAGCAACATCAGGATCGGCATCACGACGATCGAGATCGTCATCGACGGGTAGCGCCGCATGTGCTTGAGGTTGCGGCGCAGCATCGTCATGGAGTCGCGCAGGGCGTACGAGCGGGTGGGTGTGGCCGGTGCGGTGGCGGTCGCGGTGCTCATCGAGCCGACTCCTTCTGCGGGTTGGGGAGGGTGGGGGCGTTCTGCCGGCCGGTGAGGGTGAGGAAGACGTCGTCGAGGTCGGGGGTGTGCACGGTGAGCGACTCGGCCTGCACGCCGGTGCTGTCGAGGACGTCGAGGACGGCACGGAGATGGGTGAGGGTGCCGTCGCTGGGGATCTTCAGGGTGAGCGACTCGTCGTCACGGGCGGCGATGCCGAAGAGGCCGGCCGCCGTGGCGAGGTGGGCCTCGTCGGCGAGCTGGAGGCGGACATGGCCACCGGGGATCTTGCGCTTCAGTTCGTCGGCGGTGCCCTCGGCGACCAGCTTGCCGTGGTCCAGCACGGCGATGCGGTCGGCGAGTTGGTCGGCCTCGTCCAGGTACTGCGTGGTGAGGAAGATGGTCACGCCCTGATCCGCCACCAGGTCCCGGATGAGCTCCCACATGACGCGGCGGCTGCGCGGATCGAGGCCGGTGGTCGGCTCGTCGAGGAAGATGATCCGTGGCCGGCCGACCAGGGTCATCGCCAGGTCGAGCTTGCGGCGCATACCGCCGGAGAAGGTGGCGACGTTCTTGCGGGCCGCCTCGGTCAGCTCGAACCGCGCCAGGAGCTCGGCGGCGCGGCGGCGCCCCTCGCGCTTGCCCAGGTGGTGCAGGTCGGCCATCAGGAGCAGGTTCTCCTCGGCGGTCAACAGCCCGTCGACGGCGGCGAACTGACCGGTGACGCCGATCCGGCGGCGTACCGAGTCGGCGTCGGAGGTCACGTCGTGGCCCGATACGTGCGCCTGGCCCGAGTCGGCGGTGATCAGCGTGGAGAGGATCTCCACGGTGGTGGTCTTGCCGGCACCGTTGGGGCCGAGCAGGGCGAAGATCGTGCCCTCGGGGATCCGCAGGTCGATGCCGTCGAGCACCACCTTGTCGCCGTACGACTTGCGCAGGCCGATCGCGGAGATCGCGGCTGCTCGCGCGGCAGTGGGCACCTGGGTCGCGGTGTGCATGGTGGGCGGGCCTTTCTTCTTCAGGTAATCCGGGGGACAGGAGGAAGCGGCCGATGGGCCGTGGTGCATGAGTGGGTGCATGAGTGGGCGCATGAGTGGCAGGTGAGCGGCGTGTGAGCGGCGCAGGTCTGACGCAGGTCACGGAGCGTCGCGCCGTGCGGCTCGGCCGGGGCGTCAGCCGACCAGGGCGTGTTCCCGCGGTGAGTGCGGCGCGGGGGCGGCGTGCCGGTCGAGCTTCTCGCCCTCGACGTCCACCCGGGGCAGGATCCGGTCCAGCCACTTCGGCAGCCACCAGGCGGACCTGCCGAGCAGGGCGAAGAGCGCGGGCACGAGCGCCATACGGACGATGAAGGCGTCGAAGAGGACGGCGATCGCGAGGGCGAAGCCGATCATCTTGATGAAGTCGTTGTCCTCCATGATGAAGCCGGAGAACACGCTCATCATGATGACCGCGGCGGCGGAGACGACCCGGCCGCCGTACCGGAAGCCGTCGACGACCGCCTCGGCGGGGCGCGCCCCGTGGACGTACGACTCACGCATCCGGCTGACCAGGAAGACCTCGTAGTCCATGGCGAGGCCGAAGACCACGCCGATCATGAAGATCGGCATCGTGCTCATGATCGGGCCGGTCTGCTCGATGCCGAGGACGTCCGCGAACCAGCCCCACTGGAAGACCGCCACGACGGCGCCGAGGGCCGCGGTCACCGAGAGCAGGAAGCCGAGGGCCGCCTTGAGCGGGACCAGGAGGGAGCGGAAGACCACCATCAGAAGCAGGAAGGCGAGGCCGACGACCAGGCCGAGGTAGGGCAGAAGCGCGTCGTTGAGGGTCTGCGAGAAGTCGATGAACATGGCCGTCTGGCCGGTCACGAGGATCCGGGACGCCGTGCGCTGCTCCAAGTCGCCCGCGGTGGCCCGCAGTTCATGGACCAGCGCCTCGGTCCTCTGCTCGGTCGGACCGGTCTTCGGGATGACGTTCAGGATCGCGGTGTCGTCCGCCTTGTTGGCGACGGCAGGGGAGACACCGGCCACGCCGTCCGTCGTGCGGAGGGCCTCGCCGACCTTGTCGCCCGCGGTCTTGGCGCCGTGCGCCTGCACGGTGACCATCAGCGGTCCGTTGAACCCGGGGCCGAAGGACTCCGAGAGCATGTCGTACGCCTTGCGCTGAGTGGTCTCCTTCGACATCGAACCCTCGCCGGGCAGCCCGAGTTCCAGGCTCGCGGCCGGTACGGCGACCGTGCCGAGGCCGACCACGCCGATGAGCAGGACGGCCACGGGGTGGCGCAGGACGTAACTCGCCCATCGGGCACCGAGGTTGGGCCTGCCGCCCTTGGTCGACTCGGCGGCGTGCTTGGCGGCCTTGCGCTGCCGGCGCTCCGACAGCGGCTTGACGGCGTACTGAAGGCGCCCCTTGCGCGCCATCACCTTGACCGGTGCGAAGCCCAGCAGGGCGGGGACCAGGGTGATCGCGACGAGCACGGCGACCGCGACGGTACCGGCCGCGGCGAGGCCCATCTTGGTGAGCATCGGGACGTTGACGACGGCCAGTCCGGCGAGGGCCACGATGACCGTCAGCCCCGCGAAGACCACCGCCGAACCCGCGGTGCCGACGGCCCGGCCCGCGGCCTCTTCGGGGGTGCGCCCCTCGACCCGCTCGGCCCGGAACCGGGACACGATGAACAGCGCGTAGTCGATGCCGACCGCGAGGCCGATCATCATCGCGAGTGTCGAGGTGGTGCCGGACAGGCCCAGGGTGGAGCCGAGCGCGGTGATGCCGGAGATTCCGATCCCGACTCCGATCAGCGCGGTGATCAGCGGCATTCCGGCCGCGATCATCGAGCCGAAGGTCAGGACGAGGACGATCGCGGAGACCAGGATGCCGACCTTCTCGCCGGTGCCGCCCATCGCCTGGTCGACCTTCACGGCGTCACCGCCGGCCTCGACGGTCAGACCCGCCCTGCGGGCCTTCTTGACGGCGGCGTCCAGCGCGTCGTGCGCCTTGTCACTGATCTTCAACGCGGGGACCTTGTACGTCACCACCGTGTAGGCGGTCGTACCGTCCTTGCTGATGCTGACCGCGGGGGTCCGGTACGGGTCGGCGGCGCCCACCACCTGCGGGGACGATGTGCCCAACTCGGCGACGAGCCGGCCGACTTCGGCCCGCTGCCCGGCGTCGGTGATCTTCTGGCCCTCGGGCGCCCGGACGACGACCCGGGAGCTGGCGCCATCGGCACGCGCGTCCGGGAACTTCTTCATCAGCAGGTCGAAGGCTTCCTGCGACTCGGTGCCCGGCATCGAGAAGGTATCGGCGGGCGGTGGCGGAGCGGAGGAGGCGGCGAAGCCCATGCCGCCGAATATCAGCAGCCAGAGCAGCAGTGTCACCCCTCGGCGGCGGAAGGCGAGGCGGCCGAGTCTGGAAAGGAACGTAGCCACGGTGGGGCTCCCGTTGGGTCGGTTCGGTCGGTGTGTGGTCGGTCGGGTCGAGCCGGGTCGACGCTTCGGACACCCGGGCAGCGCGACATGGCGCCTTGATGGCGCATGACTGACCCTTGCCTGGTGCACGAATGGCGCCGGATGAACGGTGCGGGACCTGGGGTTTTATGCCCGCGATCCCGCAATGCGAGCGCCGCACCGATGCTGCGGCGTTCGCGCACCGCCATCATGACATACACATGGCACCATGGCGAGCCAATGTGGCGCCACGTGACGCCACGGCGCCATCCCCCTCCCCTTCGGGCGCCGGAACTCCGACCTGTTACTCCGACTCGACCCGTTACTCCGGCTCGACCTGTTACTCCGACTCGACCTGTTACTCCGACTCGACCTGTTACTCCGACTCCCGCCCGCGCACGCCTCGCCGCCTTCGCCGTCTCGGGCGTCGCCGGCCGGGCTCGTCCTTCAGCAGGGCCACGTACCGGAGCACGTCGGAGCGCCTGGCCGGATCGCGGGACAGCGCGAGCACACAGAGACAGAGCGCCGTGGCCAGTGGGCGGGCGGCGACGCGGATCGCGCCGATGGCCGCGAGGGTCACCGCCACGGAACCGGTGGCGTTCGGAAGCGACAGCAAGGAGAGGAGGCCGCTCATCGGCAGACCACCTCCCTCCCCGTCCAGGTGGTCGAGTGCGTGGTGCACACCGTGCGTGGGGACCCCGGGCGGTCCCATCCCCTCTGCTTCGTCATCGCCCCAAACCTCGTGATCGTGGCCGCCGACTCATCGCCGTCGCACCCCGTGCGAACGGGCCGCTGCGCGACGGACGGTGGTAGCCGGAGAACGGGTTCGTGGTCGTACCGACCGTGCCGAGGTGCGGGCCGCCCACGTCCTCCACTGTCCGGCGGCCTGCGCGGTGGGAGTCATGAAGTGACGGAAGTCCAGGTGTTGTTGACGGAAGTTCTGGTTGCGGACCGTGCATGACTCCGTGAGACTGACGGAAGTTGACGAACCTTGACGGGGGACGGACCGGTTGGCAGAAATCCCCATGCTCGGTGTGGAGGAACTCCCCGAGAGTCCGCACCGCGATCTCGTGCACGCTCTTCAGGAGCTCCACCGCTCGGCGGGATGGCCCGGACTCCGTCTCATCAGCGACGCGATCAGGCAGGGCGATTTCCGCAGCACGCTCAGTCATGAGCGCCTGCGCGGGATCCTTCAGGGGCGTGGCGGGCTTCCCCGCTGGCTCAACCTGGAGCCCGCCGTCCGGGTTCTCGCGGCCTGGTGCCAGCCTCGACGGGACCCCGATGACGAGGCCCGGCGCATACAAGCCTGCTGGCTGGCGGCGGCAGAGCACGCCAACCGCGGCCGCGGCACCCCGACCTCGTCCGGCCCGGCAGGGAGTGCAACGCCGACCACTGTCGCGGCACCGCCGGTCACGGCACGACCGGCCGCGGCACCACGGGTCTCAGCACCACCGGCCGCGGCGACAACCGGCACCGCAGAGCGAGCCCAGCCGTCGTTCGCACCCGGGTCAGGCGCCACTGGCGCGCCTCGGGACACCGACCGGTACGAGCGCCTCGTCGGGCGTGCCGCCGCCCTGGAGCACCGGGGGCGGCACGGCGAGCTCCGCATCGAGCTGAGCAGAGCCGGTTCGCAGTGGGACCTGGAGGACGTGTGCGGGGTGGTCGGCTACCTCCGCCTCCATGAGCGCGCGGACTACCTCCACGCCCTGTTGAACTCAGCCGGCCGGTTACGCCCCGTCGCGGAGATCGCGATGCTGACGGAACGGCTCACGGAGACCGAGCAGGCCCGTGACGCCGCGATCGTGCTCAGGGCCGCCGGCCTGCGGCGACCCACCGACGTCCCGCTGGCGCTCGTGGAGCGGCTCCGCGCATCCGGCAGGCGCCACCACGTGCGGGACGTCATGGTCGGCGCCGGCGAACAGCGCCCGGTCGTCCTGTTGGCAGAGCTGCTCGCCATGCTGGAGGAACACGGCTACGGCGACGAGACCCGGATGGCTCTCAACGCCACGGTCCACAGCCGCTCACCGCACGAGTTGCGCGAGCTCGTCGACCTCCTGGACGGTGCCGGCCGAACTCCCCAACTCCAATGGCTGCTGGACCGCATCGCCCGCGAACGGCCGGCCGAGGCGATCGCGCAGTTCGTGCACGCACTCGGACCCGCCATGCGGTTCCACGAGGTGCGCACGGTCCTGGACATCGTGGCCCGGCACGCCACGGTGAACGCGCTCATCACCTTCATGGAGGCGCTGCGCGATCAGGGCCGGGGCGTCAGCGCCGACCACACCCTCGCGGCCGCCGGCCGGCACCGATCGGTCCCCGATCTGCTGCTCCTCATGCGGTGGTGCGACCGGCACGGCCGGGAGGCCTACCTCCGCGTCATGCTCGACGGCGCCGACGAGCGGGGACGCAAGCGGTTCGCCCAGGCCGCACAGCACCTTCGCGCCGCGCCCCGGTCATACGGCATCGACGTGGACGGCATGCTCCACCGGGCGGGTATCACGGGGGAAACCCTCGCCGCCCATGAGGGCCCGGAGTCGCGCACCCTGGCCACCGTCGACCGGGGCGTCCTGGCGAACGGACCGCAGATGCCGGCGCCCGGGATCGCCGGGGAGGGCGAACGGGCCGCCGACGCCGGCCCGGTGCGGACGCGGACGTTCCTCGGGCCGTCGGACCCCGGCGTCACAGCGTCCCCTCCGGAGTGAGGACCACGAACTCCGCGCCCGCAGGGTCGTTGCAGACGGCCAGCCGGCCGACGCCCTCGGCGGTCTCCGGCCCCATGGAGAGCGTGCCGCCGTTGCCGGTCGCCAGGCCGACGCTGGCATCGCAGTCCGCGGAGACGAACACCGGGTGCCAGTAAGGCTTTCCGCCCGGCCCGAGCAGGTCGGCGGGGACGCCCATGAGGCCGCCGTGCATCCGGTCCTCACCGCAGTTCGCCGGGTGGAGCAGGGTGTACGTGCCGCCACCGCCGGGGAGCGGGACGTCCTGGGTGCCCCAGCCGAAGACGCTCTTGTAGAAGGTCTGGGCGGCGGCCGGGTCGGTGGTGTAGAGCTCCGTCCAGCCCAGCGTGCCGGGGCCGTCAGCGGCCTCGATGCCCGGATACCGCGCCGGCTCCCAGACCGCGAAGGCCGCGCCCTGCGGGTCCGTGAACCGGGCGAACCGGCCGTCGTCGGCGCCGACCCGGGCCGGCGCCGAGCGGACCGCGCCGCCCGCCCGCGCCACGGCCTCGACCGTGGCGTCCGCGTCGGGGGTGTGGAAGTAGAGCGTCCAGGCGGAGCGGGCGCCGTCCTCGGTGAGCGGGCCGGCCGCGGCGACCGCCTTTCCGTCGAGCCGGAAGAGGGTGTATCCACCCGCGCCCTGGTCACCGTACGGCTCGGCCCGCCAGCCGAACACCGCTCGATAGAAGGCCGCGGCGACCTCGACGTCGGGAGCACCGAGGTCGAGCCAGCAGGGCGAGCCGGGGACGAAGTCAGTGGTGATCATGGCGTTTCCCTTCGCGGATCCTGCGTGGTTTCAGCCTGACACCCGGCACTGACAATCGCCCGTCGGTCGCCCGTCGGTCGCCCCCGGACGGCATTCGGCCGCCGCGCCGCCGCTTGCCGGCCTGACGTGCGCTCGTCAGGCCGGCATCCGGTCGGCCGTCCGAGCGGCCATGCGCCTCGGTGGGAGAGAACGAGAGTTCAGCTCCGATAGAGCTCCTTGGCGATGATCGAGCGCTGTACCTCGGTCGCGCCCTCGTAGATGCGCGGCGCCCGGACCTCCCGGTACAGGTGCTCCAGGAGGTGGCCACGGCGCAGCGCCCGGGCCCCGTGGATCTGGACGGCGGCGTCGACGACGTACTGGGCGGTCTCGGTCGCCAGCAGTTTGGCCATGGCCGAGCGGCGGGCGATGTCGGGCGCCCCGGTGTCGTAGGCCGCGGCCGCCGCGTACACCAGCAGACGGGCGGACTCGACCCGGGTGGCCATCTCGGCGAGCTGGTGGCCCACGGACTGTAGGTCCTTCAGCGGCCCGCCGAACGCGGTGCGCGCACCGGCGTGCGCCAGCGCCGCGTCCAGTGCGGCCTGCGCCATGCCGACCGCGAAGGCGCCCACGCTCGGCCGGAAGAGGTTCAGCGTGGCCATCGCGACGGCGAATCCGCGGCCCACCTCACCCAGGACGTCCGCCCTGGTCACGGGCGTGCCGTCGAACTCCAGCGTGCCGATGGGGTGCGGGCTGAGCATGTCCAGGTGTGCTCCGGTGAGCCCGGGCCGGTCGGCGGGGACGAGGAAGGCGGTGACGCCCCGCGCGCCCGCGCCCCCGGTACGGGCGAAGACGGTGGCGAAGTCGGCCTCGGGCGCGTTGGAGATCCAGCACTTCTGCCCGGTCAGCCGCCAGCCGTCCGCGCCGTCCGGCTCCGCGGCCAGGGACAGCGCGGCGGCGTCCGAGCCGGCGTCCGGCTCGCTCAGCGCGAAGGACGCGACCGCGCGCCCGGCGGCGACCTCGGGCAGCCAACGGACGCGCTGGGCCTCGGTCCCCGACTGGAGGACCGGGTAGGCGCCGAGGCCCTGGAGCGCCAGTGCGGTCTCGGCCTCGGTGCACTCCTGGGCGAGGGACTCGCGCAGCAGGCACAGGTCCAGTGCGCGCAGTGTGCCGTCGGCTGGGAACAGGCGGCGCAGCAGGCCCAGTTCGCCCAGTGCGGTGACCAGCGGCCGGTTGACCCGGCCCGGTTCGCCCTGCTCCGCCAGTGGACTCAGCCGTTCGGCCGTCATGGCGCGCAGCGCGGCGCACCACTCCCGTTCCTCCGGTCCCAGCGCGAATACGGTCACGAGGCGGCTCCCTGGTAGCGGTCCTCTATCGCGGTCTGTTGACTGCCGTCACGAACACGTTACGCTGGCGAAGGATCCGAACGGCAGTCCTCGAACCTCGTCGACCGGTCCCGGCCGGGCCGTACGAGCAGCCAACCGCGTCGGCCACCCGGCCGCCCTAGGGGGCGCATCCGCCATGGAGCTACGGTCCTCGGCCCACACCGACACTTTCGCGCGCGACCGACTGCCGCCCCGTGAGCAGTGGCCGCACCTCACCGACTTGGGCTATCCCGACCGCCTGAACTGCGGTGCCGAACTGCTCGACGGCACCATCGAGCGGCTCGGCGCGGACCGGCCCGCGCTGCGCGATGCCGGTGGACCGGTGTGGACGTACGGGCAGCTGCGCGCGCAGGTCGACGCGATCGCCCGTGCGCTCACCGAGCGGCTGGGGGTGCGGCCGGGCAACCGCGTACTGCTGCGCGGCCCCACCACCCCGTGGCTGGCCGCCTGCTGGCTCGCCGTGATGAAGGCGGGGGCGGTCGCGGTGACCGTGCTGGCCACCCAGCGGCCGAAGGAACTCACCACGATCTGCGAGATCGCCCGGGTGCGGTACGCGCTGTGCGACGTCCGCTGCGTCGACGACCTCGCCGAGGCCGACGTCCCGGGGCTGCGGATCACCCCGTACGGCGGGGCCGGCCCGGACGACCTGCGGCAGCTCGCCCGACCCGGCGGCGCACCGTACACCGCGGTGGCGACCGCGGCCGACGACGTCGCGCTGATCGCCTTCACCTCGGGCACCACCGGCCGCCCCAAGGGCTGTCTGCACTTCCACCGCGATGTGCTCGCCGTCGCGGACACCTTCTCGGCACAGGTGCTGCGGCCGGGACCTGACGACGTGTTCGCCGGCAGCCCGCCGCTGGGGTTCACCTTCGGCCTCGGCGGGCTGGTGATCTTCCCGCTGCGGGTCGGCGCCTCGACCCTGCTCACCGACTGGGGCGGTCCACAGCGGCTGCTCGACGACATCGCCACGCACCGGATCTCGGTGCTGTTCACCGCACCGACCGCCTACCGGGCGATGCTGCCCCACCTCGCCGGCCACGACCTCTCCGCACTGCGCCGGTGCGTGTCGGCCGGCGAGAACCTGCCCGCCGCCACCTGGCACGCCTGGCACGAGGCGACCGGTCTGCGGATCATCAACGGCATCGGTGCCACGGAGTTGCTGCACATCTTCATCTCGGCCGCCGACGAGGCCATCCGGCCGGGCACGACGGGGCTGCCGGTGCCGGGGTTCCAGGCGCGGGTGGTGGGCGCGGACGGCGCCCCGCTGCCGGACGGCGAGCCCGGCCTGCTGGCCGTCCGCGGGCCGACCGGCTGCCGCTACCTCGCGGACGCCCGACAGGCGCAGTACGTACGGGACGGCTGGAACCTCACCGGGGACACCTATGTCCGCGAGGCCGACGGCTACTTCCGCTATGTCGCCCGCGCGGACGACATGATCATCTCGGCCGGCTACAACATCGCCGGCCCCGAGGTGGAGGACGCGCTGCTGCGGCACCCCGACGTCACCGAGGCGGCGGTGGTCGGCCGGGCCGACGAGGAGCGGGGTCAGGTCGTCGTCGCCCATGTGGTGCTGCGGCCCGGCGTGCCCCACGACGAGGAGACCGTCGCCGCGCTGCGGGCCTTCACCAAGACCAGGATCGCTCCGTTCAAGTGCCCGCGCGCCTTCGTCTTCCACACCGCTCTGCCCCGCACCCCCACCGGCAAGCTCCAGCGCTACCGGCTGCGTGCCGCCCCTCTAGAGTGATCCGGTGCCCGACCAGCAGACACAGCGCACCCCACGGTCCCTGATCGTCACGTTCTACGGCGCCTACGGGCGCGACCAGCCCGACGGCGGGACGGCGGGACCGGTACCGGTCGCCGCGCTGGTCCGGCTGCTCGGGGTGCTCGGGGTGGACCCGCCGTCGGTGCGCTCCGCGGTCTCCCGGCTCAAGCGGCGCGGGCTGCTGGTACCCGCGCGCACCGCCTCCGGCGCGGCCGGGTACGGACTGTCCGATGCGGCCCGTCAGCTGCTGGAGGACGGTGACCGGCGGATCTTCGGCCGGCCGCCCGCCCGGCCGGCCGACGGCTGGGTGCTGGCCGTCTTCTCCGTTCCCGAGGAGGAACGGCACAAGCGGCACCTGCTCCGCTCCCGGCTGGCCCGGCTCGGCTTCGGCACCGCCGCGCCGGGCGTGTGGATCGCCCCCGCACAGCTCTACGAGGAGACCCGGCACACCCTGGAACGACTGCAACTGGCCCCGTACGTCGATCTGTTCACCGGTACGCACGCCGGCTTCGCCCCCACCTCGGACGCGGTGGCGCGCTGGTGGGACCTGGACGCCATCGCCGCGCAGCACCGCGCCTTCCTGGAGGAGCAGGAGCCGGTCCTGCGCCGCTGGTCACGACGGCGCACGGTGCCTCCCGAGGAGGCCTACCACGACTATCTGCTGGCCCTGGACGCCTGGCGCCGTCTCCCGTACGCCGATCCCGGGCTCCCCTCTCCCCTCCTGCCCGAGGACTGGCCGGGCGGTCGCGCAGCGGAGGTGTTCGCCCGACTGCACGGCAGACTCCGGGCCGCGGGCGCCCGTTACGCGCGAGAGGTGACGGCCGGTCCGTAGGACGTGCCGGCGGACGACGCGTCAGCGGCGCCGCTGGGCCCCCACCACCGCGGCGGCCGGCCGCGGCCTGGCGGCGGCGATCACCGACACCACGTCCTTGAACGAACTGCACATCCGGGTACCGGCGACTCCGGCGAGTTCGCCGAACGTGCCGACACCGTAGGTCACCGCGACCGGCTCCATCCGTGCGGTGACCGCCATCCGCATGTCCCCGACGGTGTCCCCCACATACGCGCTCTGCCACGCCGGGACGCCCAACCGGCCGGCCGCCCGCAGAACCATCTCCGGATGCGGTTTGCCGCGCCGGACCATGTCCTGGCCGATGACCGGGCCGACCAGGTCGCGGATCCCCATGACGTCGAGCAACGCTTCAGCGCTACGGGTGCTCTTGGAGGTGGCGACGGCCAGCTCGACGCCGTGCGCGCGCAGCGCGGACAACCCGGCGGACACACCGGGGAAGAGCAGCTGGGGTCCCTGGCACAGCACTTCGTAGGCGAACAGCTCGCGGTAGCGGGAGATGGCGGCCTGCACCCGGCCGTCGTCCTCGGGCTTGCCCAGCAGCCGGCCGAAGGCGGGGCCGGGCGGCTTGCCGATGGCGGCGGCCGCCTGCCGCGCGGTCACCGAACAGCCCTGCTCCGAGGCCACCTTGACCAGCAGTTTGCTGATTGCCGGCAGGGTGTTGGCGAGGGTGCCGTCCAGATCGAAGACGGCAGCCCTGATCGTCTCGGTGCCGGCGCCCCGTGCGCCTCTCACAGGACGGTCGCGGACTTCCGTTGCTACGCGCATGGCTGGAGACCTTTCCGGATTCCGATGGGGGTGCGAGGGGTTCGGATGACCTTGCTGGCTCGGCTGGTTGGGCGGCCTGCGTTCGACGACTGATGAGGGAGGAGGGCGGTCTCGCCATGGCGCACCGCTGTCCAACGCGGTACGCGACCGTCGCGGTGGCTGCAACGGAAGGGATCGTCCCGTTTACCGCCTTCGGAGATTTAAAAACCGCCTGCGCTGTTTGTCAATGTGCCTTTGTCACATCCTGACGGGTCGACAACGCTACTCCCCAAGGCCAGACTGGGGACACACGGCCCCCGCACACCGCTACAGGCCCGGCATCGCGCGGGCGAACGTCGTCTTCACGACAACGCATGCCAGTTCCGGCCATTCCCCTTGAGCATATCGAACCGCATGGTTGGTTTTCTATGTAGACTGCAATCAGCTTGCAGCCGTACTAGAGACGGGACGGACACCGTGCCCACCCAGCATCGCGCCATCCAAAGCCGCCAGGCACTCATCCGATCGGCCGCAGAGACCTTCCTGGAGAAGGGAGTTCCCGCTGCCGGCATGGTCGAGATCAGTCGGCGGGCCCGCCTGAGCAAGGGAGCCCTCTACTTCCACTTCACGTCCAAGGACGACCTCACCCTCGCGGTGCGGGACACCGCGTTGGCCACCCTCCAGGAGATCGAGGACGCCTTCACCCGCTCCCCGGAACCGCTGCCGGTCGCCGTACGGAACTTCGCCGTTGAGCTGTTCAGCCGGGTCGGGTCGGACGCGGTACTGCGCGCCGGGCTGCGGCTGCGGCCGGAGACCGCACCGGGCTTGGGAATCTACGCCCTGGAGCAGCGCTGGTACGCGCTCTTCCTCGACAAGGCGGTGACATGCGGGACCGGTGAGCCCGGTGGGCCGATCGCGGCCGCCGCCCCGGACGCCGAACCGCGGCGCACCGCCCAGCTGTTGACCTCGATCGTGGTGGGTCTGCTGCACCTGGGCGGCGAGGACGGGACGTGGTGGGACAGCGAGGCCGTGGTCGGCCTGTGGTCGCTGCTGCCGGCCGCGCCCGACCCGGTGCCGGCCGTCGGCATCCCGACGCCGGCACAGCTCCCGGCGGCCGGCTGATCCGTCGGACCGCTACGGCCGGACGCTTCCGTGCGGCGCGCCCGGCATCACAACTCCACCAGCACGGCCCCGATGTGGCACCCCTGTGTGAGCTCGCACAGCGCCCGGGGTGCCTGCTCGATGCCCTTCAGCAGAGCGTGCGGGAAGGCCAGGGACCCGTCCCGCAGGCCCCGACCGAACTCCTGCGTCCACTCCTGCGGCAGATCGGGGTGCGCATGCAGCCCGAAGCCGCGCAGCGCCACCCGCCGCGTGATGATCAGCCCCGCGTCGAGCTCCACCGGGGCGGTCGCACCGCCGTTCCCGCCCAACTGGCTGGAGAGCGCGCCGACCAGCGCGAACCGCGCGTCGGAGCGGGCGACCGTGAGCGCCGCGGCCAGCTGCTCGCCGCCCACGGTGTCCAGCAGTACGTCGATGCCGTCCGGGGCCGCCCGGCGCAGCTGTCGCTCGATCGGGCCGGCACCGCGCACGATCGTGGCGTCGTACCCCAGCTCGGCGCGGAGCCGGGCGGCCTTGTTCTCCGAACCGGTGCTGCCGATGACCCGGCCGGCCCCCAGCCTCCGGGCCAGCTGCCCGGCCAGGCTGCCCACCCCACCGGCGGCGCCGGTGACGAACACGGTGTCCCCGGGCCGGACCTCCGCGGCCCGGCGGAGCGCGCCCCAGGCGGTCGCCCCCTGCGACAGGTGCGCGGCGGGGGTCGGCAGCGCGTCCGGGTCGATCCGGCGTATCCGTGACGCCTCCACGACGGCGAACTCCCGCCATCCGTAAGGGTGATGAACGAGTTCGCCGGGGGTGAGGCCGCCGTCCGGCGCGGCCACCACCTCACCGACCGCGGAGCCCCACAGCGCCCCGCCCGGTACGAACGAGGGCATCGGCAGCGGGGCCGCGGTCATCTGCGTCCGCATCGCCGCGGTCACCGCCATCACCCGGGTCCGCACCAGGACCTGTCCGGGCCCCGGCTGCGGCACCGGGACCTCCGCGATCGTGAAGTGCCGGGTGCTCAGCTCACCCTCGACGCGGGTGGCGAGCCGGACCTCCCGCTGCATGGTGGGCAGGTCGGGCGCGGCGGTGGGGGACATGGGACTGCTCCTGGCTCGTAGTACACGCGGCGGCGACGTTCAATACCGCATGGTTGGCTTCTTTATGATGCGGAAGGAGACCGCGCGGCCACAGCAGCGGGGCGCACTCGGCTACAACTCCAAGAGAGCATACGGAGGATGATCGGTGGTCAAGCAGGAACGCGCAGTGCGCACCCGGCGCGCCGTCCTCGAAGCCGCGGCCCACGTCATCGGCCACCGCGGGTACCAGGCCGCCACGATGGCCGAGATCATCCAGCGCGCCGGGGTCACCAAGGGAGCCGTGTACTTCCACTTCACGTCGAAGGACGCGCTGGCCCGTGCGGTGATCACCGAGCAGACCGACCCCTTCGTGCCGCGGGTCAGTGATTCCCGGCTACAGGACGCCATCGACTTCACCCACCAGGTGGCGTTGGCCCTGCGCAGTGACCCGCTGTTGCAGGCCGGCACCCGTATCGCGGTGGAGACGACGTTCAGCGAGGAGCCGTTGGCGCCCTACCAGGCCTGGACCGACATCATCACCAAGCTGTTCAGCGAGGCCCGGGACAACGGTGAGTTGCTGCCCGGCGTGGCGCCGGACCGGGCCGCCGAATTCTTCGTCGCCGCGTACATGGGCGTGCAGCTGTTCTCGCGCGCCGCGAGCAATCGGGCCGATCTCCCCGAGCGGGTCACGGCGTTGTGGAAGCACACTCTGCCCGGCCTCGCCTCGGCCGGTGCGATGGGCCATCTCGACCCGCACGGCCGTGGTGTGCAGCTCTCCGTCTGACAGCGCGACCGCCCGCCGTTCCGTCCCGTCGAAGAACGACCCTTGGCACTAGTGAACAAACCACATGGTCCGTATCTTAGTGCCGCGGGGCCTCCAGCGAGGCTCGGCCCGTCGGGTCGAGGTTCGCAGATCAGAAAGGGTTGCCTATGGCCAGCGCCACCCTCATGCCGTCCTGGCGCGATCAGCGCCGAAACGGCGGAGGCCGGTTCGGCGACGGAAACCGACGGTCCGTTCTGACCACGACGGTGCAGCGTGAGTACGTGCACCGCGCCGCCGTTTCCGAGGTGTTCCTGACCAACTGGCGGCGCGGCGCGGCCGGCAGTTGGGTGGTGAGCGCGCAGTGGCCGCGTGCGCACAGCTTCTACGCTCCGGTCGGCGGGCTGCACGATCCGCTGCTGCTGATCGAGACCATGCGGCAGGCCGGGATATTACTCAGCCATGTGGCGCAACGGGTGCCACTGGACCGGCCGATCATCTGGCAGCGGATCCGTTACGACCTCGTCCCCCGGGCGCTGCGCGCGGCCGAGGAACCGGCCGAGGTGGAGCTGCACATCACCGACCATGACGTGGTCCGCCGCGGCAAGCGGCTGGCCAGCGCCCGCCAGGAGTTCCGCGTCCTGTGCGACGGCGCCCACCTGGCCTCGGCGGTGCTCGACTACTCCTGTCACAGCCCTGCGGTCTACCGCCGGCTGCGCGGCAGGTACAGCGACCTGACGTTCGCCAACGCCCGCCGGCTGCCGCTGCCGGAGGCGGTCAGCCCGCGATTGGTCGCCCGGGACCGCGACCGCGATGTAGTGCTCTCCCCCACCGGCCGGCCCGACCACTGGCAGTTGCGGGTGGACACCTCCCATCCGGTGCTCTTCGACCACCCCGTCGACCATGCGCCCGGCATGTTGATGATCGAGGCCGCCCGGCAGGCCGCGCAGGCGGCGACGCCCGGGGTCACCGTGCCGGTGGCGATGGACTGCACCTTCGAGCGGTACGCCGAACTGGACGCGCCCTGCTGGGTGCGGGCGCGGACCACGACTCCGGTGGCCAGACCGGCCGCCGACGGCCGCCGGCAGGTCGAGATCGGCGTGGAACAGCACGGCAAACCGGTGATCGCGGCGCGGATCACCAGCGTATCGACCGCCTGAAACACCACCGGGCCCCGGCCCGGACCGCCCCGGAACCGCCCCGCCCCGCTGCCCCTGCCTCCCCGTCAGTGCAGCGTGAGGCGGGGCTTCGGTGCGTCGGTGCGGCCGGTGGGCGGGGTGCGGCTGCCCGCTTGGTAGGGCAGCGGCCAGGGGGCGCCGGGCCCGGCGTACCCCTGCTCGGCGGCGGCGTGCAGCGTCCACTGCGGGTCGTACAGATGCGGCCGGGCCAGCGCGCACAGGTCCGCGCGCCCGGCCAGCACCAGGGAGTTGACGTCGTCCCAGGAGGAGATCGCACCGACCGCGACGACCGGCACGCCCAGAGTGTTGCGGATGCGGTCGGCGAACGGCGTCTGGTAGGAGCGCCCGAAGTCGGGGTGTTCCTCGGGGACGACCTGTCCGGTGGAGACGTCGATGGCGTCGGCGCCGTGCTCGACGAAGGCCGCCGCGATGGCCACCGCGTCGTCGGCGGTGGTGCCGCCGTCCGCCCAGTCGGTCGCGGAGATGCGGACGGTCATCGGCCGCCCGGTGGGCCAGGCGGCCCGGACCGCGTCGAAGACCTCCAGCGGGAAGCGGAGCCGTGCGGTGAGGTCGCCGCCGTAGGCGTCGGTGCGGTGGTTGGTGAGCGGGGAGAGGAAGCCGGAGAGCAGATAGCCGTGTGCGCAGTGCAGTTCGAGCAGATCGAAGCCGGCGCGGGCGGCGGACTCGGCGGAGCGCACGAACTGTTCGCGCACGGCGGTCAGTTCGGGGACGGTCAGGGCGTGCGGGACCTGGTTGACGCCGGGGCGGTAGGGCAGTGCGGAGGGCGCCACGACCGGCCAGTTGCCGTCCGGGAGCGGCTGGTCGATGCCCTCCCACATCAGTCGGGTGGAGCCCTTGCGACCCGAATGGCCGAGCTGTACGCCGAGGGCGGTCCCGGGCGCCGCGCGGTGGACGAAGTCGGTGATCCGGCGCCAGGCCGTCTCGTGGGCCGGCGCGTACAGCCCCGTGCAGCCGGGGGTGATCCGCCCCTCGGGGCTGACGCACACCATCTCCGTCATCACCAGCCCGGCACCGCCCAGCGCGCGGGCGCCGAGGTGGACGAGGTGGAAGTCGCCCGGGGTGCCGTCCACGGCGGAGTACATGTCCATCGGGGAGACCACGACCCGGTTGCGCAGGGTCAGTTCGCCGATGCGGAGCGGGCTGAACATCGGCGGGGTGTCGGCCGGGTGGCCCGCCTCGTCCTCGACGGCCGCGACGAACGCCGGGTCGCGCAGCCGCAGGTTGTCGTGGGTGACCCGGCGGCTGCGGGTGAGCAGGTTGAAGGCGAACTGGCGGGGCGGCTGGTCGACGTAGGTGGCCAGCTCCTCGAACCAGGCGAGGCTGGCACGGGCTGCGCGTTGGGTCGAGGCGACGACCGGGCGGCGCTCCGCCTCGTACGCGGCGAGCGCGGCGGCGGTGTCCGGCTGTTCCTCAAGGCATGCGGCGAGCGCCAGGGCGTCCTCGACGGCGAGCTTGGTGCCGGAGCCGATGGAGAAGTGCGCGGTGTGCGCGGCGTCGCCGAGCAGCACCGTGTTGCCGTACGACCAGCGGTCGTTGACGACCGTGCGGAAGGCGATCCAGCTGGAGTTGTTGGACCGCAGCGACCGGCCGCCGAGGGCTTCGGTGAAGACCTTGGCGCACCACTCGGCCGACTCCCGCTCGTCGGCGCGGTCCAGCCCGGCCGCCCGCCAGACCTCCTCGCGCATCTCGACGATGACGGTGCTGGCGTCCCAGGAATAGGGGTACGCGTGGAGCTGGGCCACCCCGTGGGCGGTCTCGGCGATCTCGAAGCGGAAGGCGTCGAAGGCGACGTCGGCGGCGAGCCAGATGTAGCGGCAGCGGTGGGTGGTCAGCTGCGGGCGGAAGGCGTCCGCGTGCGCGGTGCGGGTCGCGCTGTGCACCCCGTCGGCGGCGATCACCAGGTCGTGGGTGCGGGCCAGTTCGGCGGCAGGCGGTGCCTCGGTGCGAAAGCGCAGCTCGATGCCGAGGTCGCGGCAACGCCGGTGCAGTACGGCCAGCAGCCGTCGCCGGCCGAGAGCGGCGAAGCCGTGTCCGCCGGAGGTCAGGGTGCGGCCCCGGTGCACGACGTCGATGTCGTCCCAGCGGACGAACTCCTGCTGGAGCGCGCGGTACACCTCCGGGTCGGCGTGTTCGATGCCGCCGAGGGTCTCGTCGGAGAGGACGACACCGAAGCCGAAGGTGTCGTCGGGGGCGTTGCGCTCCCACACGGTGATCCGGCGGGTGGGGTCGAGGCGTTTGAGGAGAGCGGCGGCGTACAGTCCGCCGGGCCCGCCGCCGATGACGGCGACCCGCATGGCTACTTCCCCTGCCACTTGGGGTTCCGCTTCTCGGTGAAGGCGGCGTGGAACTCCGCGTAGTCGGCGCTGTTCATCAGCAGCGCCTGGGTGGCGGCGTCCATCTCGACGGCGGCGGCCAGCGGCATGTCGAGCTCCGCCGTCAGCAGCGCCTTGGTCTGGGCGTGTGCCAGCGCGGGTCCCTCGGCGAGCCGCCCGGCGAGTGCGGCGGCCGCCTCGTCGACCCGGCCCTCCTCCGCCAACTCGCTGATCAGGCCGAGCCGTTCGGCCTCCGGCGCCCGTACGGTGTCGCCGAGCATCAGCAGCCGGGTGGCATGGCCGAGCCCGATGACGCGGGGCAGCAGGTAGGCCGCGCCCATGTCGCCGCCGGAGAGCCCGACCCGGGTGAAGAGGAAGGCGAACCGGGCCGAGGGGTCGGCGACGCGGAAGTCCGCGGCCAGCGCGAGCACCGCGCCGGCGCCGGCCGCGACGCCGTGCACGGCCGCGATCACCGGGAACGGGCACTCCCGCACCGCCCGGACGACCTGGCCGGTCATCCGGTTGAAGTCCAGCAGCTGGGCGGTGTCCATGCCCAGGGTGGCGCCGATGATCTCGTCGACATCGCCGCCGGAGCAGAACCCGCGCCCCGCACCGGCGAGGACGAGGGCGCGTACGGAGCGCTCCCGGGAGAGCTCCGCCAGCAGGTCGCGGAGGTCGGCGTAGGCCTCGAAGGTGAGCGCATTGAGCTTCTCGGGGCGCGCCAGGGTGACGGTGGCGACGCCGTCCTCCCTGGTCACGCGGAGGTGCTGCCAGGAGTCGGTGGCTCGGGCGGATCCTGCGTACGGGCTCATCGGACTGCCTGCCCCCTTTGACGGGTCGGCCGGTGGATGTTCTCCGGATGCCTTTCGAAGTTATCACCGATCGGTGACTGTCGTCACGAGAGCGCGACACTCGGCGCGCCGGTGCGGACGGGCCCGGTACCTGCCGAAGGTCCCGGTCTGCGCATGACCTAGGTCACGGCGACGCCGGACCCTCGCCCCTGCCGCGGTCTCCCCCGCGCTCCCTACGGTGGAGCCATGCAGGAGCCGTCCGCCCCTACGACCTGGCACGTCGCGCTGCCCCACGGCGCCACCGCGGTGCCCATCGCCCGCGCCATGGTCAGGACCGCCCTTCAGGACCTGCGGGCCACCGCGGACCGGACCACGGCTCAGCTGCTGACCGCCGAGCTGGTCGCCAACGCCCTCAAGCACGCCCGCGCCACCACCCCCGTCGAGCTGGTGGTGCGGACGTCACCGGCGGGCTGCCGGGTGGAGGTGCACGACGGCGACCCGGCGCTCGTCGAGGGGCTGGGCGCGCCGGACCCGGACCCGGTGTCGCTCGACACCGGGCCGCGCCGCATCGACGGCCGCCGCGGTCTGCTGCTGGTCCGGTCCCTGAGTTCCGCCTCCGGCTGCCGCCCCACGAAGGGCGGCAAGGCGGTCTGGTTCACCCTTCCCGAGATGCCTCGGGTGCGCCGGCGCTGACGGTCACGGCGGGCCGGACGGGCGCGTCCGCGGGCTGCTCCGGGGCCGCGCCGAGCCGCGAGCGGCGCCGTCCGTAGCACGCGTAGACCAGGGCGCCGACCACCAGGAACCCGGCGAACTGAAGCCAGGTGGCCGGGCCGGTGCCGTAGATCAGGTAGCCGCAGAAGCCGATGCCGAGGACGGGGCTGATCGGGAAGAGCGGGACGCGGAAGGGGCGGCGCAGGTCGGGGCGGCTGCGGCGGAGCACCAGGACGCTGAGGTTGACCACCGCCATGACCGCCAGCGTGCCGATGGTGGTCAGGTTCATCACGACGTCCAACGGGACGACCGCGGCCGGGACCGCGAAGACGGCCGCGACGATCCAGGTGTTGGCGACCGGCGTCGACGTGCGGGGCGAGATCCGCTCGAAGACCCGCGGGACCAGCCCGTCCCGCGACATCGACATCAGGATGCGGGTCTGGCCGTACATCACCGCGAGGACGACCGAGGCGATGGCGACGACCGCGCCGAAGGCGATCACCCCGCCGCCGATCGTGGAGTGGGTGACGTGGTTGACGATCAGCGACAGCGCGGCGGGCTGGCCGGCTACCTGGTCGGCGGAGAGCGCCCCGATGGCGGAGAGCGCGACCAGGCAGTACAGGACGGTGACCACGCCGATGCACACCATGATCGCGACCGGGATGTTCCGCCGCGGGTTCTTCACCTCTTCACCGGCCGTGGTGATCGCGTCGAAGCCGATGTACGAGAAGAAGGCGACCGAGGCGCCGGAGGTGATGCCGGCGACGCTCTGCGGCGCGAACGGCGAGAGGTGTCCGGCCCGGAAGGCGCTGAAGCCGACGGCGCAGAACAGCACCAGGATCGCCAGCTTGAGCACCGCCATCGCGGCGGTCGCGCGGGCGCTCTCCCGGATGCCGCGGACCAGCAGCAGCGCGGCGAGCAGCATCACGACGACGGCCGGGACGTTGACGATGCCGCCCTCGCCGGGCGGGTTGGAGAGCGCGGCCGGCAGCTGCCAGCCGGTCAGGCTGCCCAGCAGCTCGTTGAGGTACTGGCCCCAGCCGACGGCGACCGCGGAGATCGAGATGCCGTACTCAAGCAGCAGGCACCAGCCGACGAGGAAGGCGGTGCGCTCGCCGAGGGTGGCGTACGCGTAGGAGTACGAGCTGCCGGAGACCGGGATCGCGCCGCCCAGCTCGGCGAACGAGAAGGCGGTGAAGACGCAGGTGACGGCCGCCAGGACGAAGGAGACGACGACGGCGGGGCCGGCCTCGGCGACGGTGTCGGACAGGCCGACGAAGATGCCGGTGCCGACGATGGCGCCGATGCCGAAGCAGATGAGCTGGAACAGGCCCATGCTGCGCTTCAGGCCGTGGCCTTCGAGGTCCGCCCCCGATTCGGCGACGAGTTGGTCGGGGGACTTGATGCGCAGTCCGGACGGACCTGAGCGGGTCATGCGGGTGGTTCTCTCTCTGGTGGTGCGGTGCGCGCGGCGGGGGTGGGCCACGCACGCAGCGGGGTCCGGACCGGTGGGTCCGAACCCCGCAAGCGGCTCGATGGTAGCCGCTGATGCCGCATGATCGCCCGTCGAGGCGCATGACTATGCAGCGTGACGTTCCTTACTGCGGTGCCGCGCCGCGCTCCGCCGGCCGCGGGCCGCGCCGGTCGGCGAGCGTGGCGACCAGCACCGCCTTGATCGTGTGCATCCGGTTCTCCGCCTCGTCGAAGACCACCGAGTGCGCGGACTCGAAGACCTCGTCGGTGACCTCCAGCGAGCCGAGCCCGTGTCGCGCGTGGATCTCGCGGCCGAGCGCCGTGCCCAGGTCGTGGTACGCGGGCAGGCAGTGCAGGAACCTCACCTCCGGCTTGCCGGTGGCGCGCAGCACGTCCATCGTCACCGCGTACGGGGCGAGCAGTGCGATCCGCTCGTCCCACACCTCCTTGGGCTCGCCCATGGAGACCCAGACGTCGGTGGCGACGAAGTCCGCGCCGCGGACGCCCTCGGGGACGTCCTCGGTGAGGGTGATCCGGGCGCCGCTGGTCTCCGCGAGCGCCCGCGCCCGGTCGATGACCGCCTCCTCGGGCCACAGCTGCTTCGGCGCCACGATCCGGACGTCCATGCCGAGCAGGGCGCCGGTGACCAGGTAGGAGTTGCCCATGTTGTTGCGGGCGTCGCCGAGGTAGGCGAAGGCGGTCTCCGCCAGCGGGCGCCCCCCGCCGTGTTCGATCATGGTGAGCACATCGGCGAGCATCTGGGTCGGGTGCCAGTCGTCGGTCAGCCCGTTGAAGACCGGTACGCCGGCGTGCTCGGCCAGCTCCTCGACGTCGGACTGCCGGCTGCCGCGGAACTCGATGCCGTCGAACATCCGGCCGAGCACCCGGGCGGTGTCCTTGACCGACTCCTTGTGCCCGATCTGCGAGCCGGACGGGTCCAGGTAGGTGGTCGAGGCACCCTGGTCGGCGGCCGCGACCTCGAACGAGCAGCGGGTCCTGGTCGAGGTCTTCTCGAAGATGAGGGCGATGTTCCGGCCCTTCAGGCGGGGGATCTCGGTGCCGGCGCGCTTGGCCGCCTTCAGCTCGGCCGCCAGGTCGATCAGTCGGCGGAACTCCTCGGCGCTGAAGTCCAGCTCCTTGAGGAAGTGGCGACCGGTGAGGTCTATCGCCATGGGTGGGCTCCTGGTTCGCGGCGGTCGGGACGGGGGCGTGCGGACGCATGAGAGGGTCGCACAGACCCGCACCCTGGAAGTGTATACGAGGCACCGTATCCCTATACGGACGGTGGGGCGGCCCTCCGCGGCGTCCCGCCTCAGGCTGCCCCGGGCACCGCCTCCCTCGCCACCGGGCAACTCATACAGCGCGGTCCACCGCGCCCCCGCCCCAGCTCGCTCCCCGGGATCGTGATCACCTCGATGCCACGCTTGCGCAGGAAGGTGTTCGTGGTGACGTTCCGCTCGTAGGCCACCACCACGCCCGGCTCCACCGCCAGCACATTGCACCCGTCGTCCCACTGCTCCCGCTCGGCGGAGTGCACGTCCTGCGTCGCGGTCAGCACCCGGATGTCGGACAGTCCCAACGAGGCCGCTATCGCGCGGTGCATATGCTCCGGCGGATGGTCGGTGACCTTCAGGTCCTGCTCGCCCGAGCCCGGTTCGATGGTGTACGAGCGGAGCATGCCGAGCCCCTCGTACTGGGTGAAGGTGTCCCCGTCGATCATGGTCATCACGGTGTCCAGGTGCATGAACGCCCGCCGCTTGGGCATGTCGAGCGCCACGATCGTGCGCGCCGACCCGGCCGCGAACAGCCCGCGCGCCAGCAGTTCGACGGCCTGCGGCGTGGTCCGCTCGCTCATCCCGATCAGCACCGCGCCGCTGCCCAGCACCAGCACGTCACCGCCCTCGATCGTCGAGGGGAAGTCCGCCTGTCCCTCCGACCAGACGTGGAAGTCCTCACCGCGGAAGAGCGGGTGGTGGCGGTAGATCGCCTCGTAGTGCACGGTCTCGCGCTGCCGGGCCGGCCAGCGCATCGAGTTGATCGACACCCCGTCGTAGATCCAGGCGGAGGTGTCGCGGGTGAAGAGGTGGTTGGGCAGCGGGCCGAGCAGGAAGTCGTCCAGGTCCATCACGTGGAAGCGGACCGAGGTCGGCTCCGGATGGCGTTCCAGGAACTCGCGCTTGGTCATGCCGCCGACCAGCGCCTCCACCAGCTCCGGGACCGGCAGCTCGTCGAAGGCGGCACGCAGGTGGTCGGTGGCCAGCGGCCCGTACTCCTTCTCGTCGAAGACCCGGTCCAGGACCAGCTCCCGCGCCTCGGGGATCTGGAGGCTCTCGGCCAGCAGATCCCCGAAGAGGTGCACCTGCACACCCCGGTCGCGCAGCACGTCCGCGAAACCGTCGTGCTCGGCCCGCGCCCGGCGCACCCACAGCACGTCGTCGAAGAGCAAGGCGTCCTTGTTCGACGGCGTGAGCCGCTTCAGCTCCAGATCGGGGCGATGCAGGATGACCCGGCGCAGTCGCCCGGCCTCTGAGTCGACATGGAATCCCATCTCCCCATCTTGGCCGCTTCCGGGGCCCGGTGGAGGGAGTCCGGACGATGTGGGGGTGGCGGGTCGCTGCGGGGAGCGCGGAGCGCCGGTCAGCTCCCGGCCGTCCGCCGGGCCGTCGGCCTGCCGGGGCGCAGGGCCGTCGCGGCGGTGACCGCGGCGGCCGCGGTCACCGCCGCGATGACCCACCCGACGCGCAACTCGGCCATGCCCGGGGCCCGTTGCCCTCCCGACACGGCGATCAGCACGGCCACCCCGAGCGCCGTACCGGCCTGCCGGGAGACCATCAGCACGCCCGATCCCAGCGACAGGCGGCGTGCGGGCAGCAGACCGGCGGCGGCGAACATCACCGGCTGGTAGAGGCCGGTGCCGAAGCCGGCGAGGACCAGACCGGGCAGGAAGTGCACCGCGTAGTGCGGGCCGGCGCCGTCGCCGTCCGCGAACAGCAGCCACCACAGGGCCGCCGCCACGAAGCAGAGCGCACCGATGACGCCGGTGCCGCGCTCCCCGGCCGCCCGGACGATCCGACCGGAGAGCACGGAGACGACCAGCACCGTGAGCGGCCAGGGAGCGAGCGCCAGACCGGCCGTCCGGGCCGAGTAGTGCCAGACGTCGGTGAACAGCAGGGTCGCGCCGAGCATCATGGCCGCGTACGCCACGAAGTAGCCGAGCAGTCCCAGCGTGGCGGCCGTGAACCCGGGCGTCCCGAAGAGCGCCGGATCGACCACCGGCTCCGACGCGCGACGCACATGACGCACCCCCAGCGCTCCGGCGAGCAGCCCGACGGCGAGCACCGCGAGCGTGGCCGGAGCGGTGTAGCCCCAGTCGGGGGCCTGGACGCACGCGGTCACCAGCGCGCCGATGCAGACCAGCACCAGTGCCACCCCCGGCAGGTCGAGGGCCTGCCGCTCGCCGCGCACCGACCGGGGCAGCAGCCGGACGCCCGCGCCGACCGCGAGCAGCACCACCGGCACGTTGATCAGGAAGATCAGCCGCCAGTCGGTGGCGGCGAGCAGTCCGCCGAGCACCGGGCCGGAACCCGCCGCGACGGCGCTGACCGCCGTCCAGACGCCGACCGCCGTCGCCCGCTCCCGCTGCGGGAAGGCGGGCAGGGCGAGGGAGAGCGAGGTGGGGATCAGTACGGCGGCCGCCGCGCCCTGCACCACGCGGCCCGCGACCAGCAGCGGGAGAGTGGGCGCCACCGCGCAGGCCGCCGAGGCCAGGCCGAACAGCACCATGCCGAGCAGGAAGCAACGCCGCCGCCCCGCCTCGTCGGCGATCCGGCCGGCCGGGATCAGCAGCGCGGCGAGCACCACGGTGTAGCCGTTGAGCACCCAGGACAGTGCGGAGGCGGGCGCCGGCGCGAAGTCCCGGCCGATCGCCGGGAACGCGATGGTGACGGCGAGGAGGTCGAGGACGGCGAGGAACTGCGCCGCGGACGCAATCGCCAGGACGAGCCAGCGGCGGGGGTCTGAGGCCGGGGCTGAGGCTGGGGCCGGGGCTGAGACCGGGGCCGGGGCCGGGGCCGGGGCCAGGGCTGAGGCTGGGGCGGGGGCCGCCGTGCCGGACGGATCGTCACGTTCACACAGTTCAGGGGCGGTTGCGGGCGCGCCTGTCGGTCGGTTCTCGGAGACTGGAGTGGTCATGTCGATCAAGCATCGGCGCTCCGCCCCGCCGCCACGAGTGGCAGTTCTGACAACACCCGCTACATTACTGCCGCTCGTCCTGCCATACTCGCCGGATGCCCTCCCTCGCGGTCGCCGTCACCGACGGCATGCCGTTCTTCGAACTCGCCATCCCCTGCCACATCTTCGGCTTCGACCGGATCCAGACCCCGCCCGACTGGTACGACCTGCGGGTCTGCGCGATCGGCACGGACGGCGCCGGACCGGCTCGCACCGGCCCCTGGTTCCGCGCCGACACCCCTTACGGGGCAGCGGAGTTGGTGACCGCCGACACGGTCCTGGTGCCGGGGTCGGCGGACGTGCACGGCGATCCCCCGGAGGAACTCGTCACGGCGCTGCGCGAGGCGCACCGCCGCGGTGCCCGGCTGGTCTCCCTCTGCTCGGGCGCCTTCACCCTCGCCGCGACCGGCCTCCTCGACGGGCGGACGGCCGCCACCCACTGGATGTACGCGGCGCTGCTCGCCGAGCGCTACCCGGCCGTCACCGTCGACCCGTCGGTGCTCTACGTCGACCACGGCGACGTGCTCACCGGCGCGGGCTCGACCGCCGCCGTCGACGTCTGTCTGCACCTGGTGCGCGAGGACTTCGGCACCGAGACCGCCAACTCGCTGGCCCGCCAACTGGTCGCCCCGGCGCACCGCCCCGGCGGCCAGGCCCAGTACATCGAGACGCCGCTGCCCGAACGCCGGGACGACTCGCTCGCGCCGGTCCTGCAATGGGCCGCCGAACGGCTGCGGCAACCGCTGACCGTGGCCGACCTCGCCCGCCGGGCGCACACCAGCCCCCGCACCCTGGTCCGCCGCTTCCACGCCGCCACCGGCACCACGCCGATGCAGTGGCTCCAGACCCAACGGATCGGCCGGGCAAGGGAGTTGCTCGAAGGCAGCGACCTGCCCGTGGAGCGGGTGGCGGAGCTGGCCGGCCTCGGGACGGCGGCCAACCTCCGCCGGCACTTCACCCGGGTGGTGGGCGTTCCGCCGATCGACTACCGGCGGTCCTACCGCGCGGCGCGGACGGCGTGAGGCCCGGGGGACTCCTCCCCCGGGCCTCCGCGGGGACTCCTCCCCAGGCCTCCGCTACAGCCGCGGATCCACCGGCTCCGACTCCAGCGCGAGCACCGCGAAGACCGCCTCGTGCACCCGCCACAGCGGTTCGCCGTCCGCCATCCGGTCGAGCGCCTCCAGGCCGAGCGCGTACTCGCGCAGGGCCAGTGAGCGCTTGTGCCCGAGGTGGCGGACCCGCAGCCGCGCCAAGTTCTCCGGGCGGGTGTACTCCGGACCGTAGATGATCCGCAGATACTCCCGGCCGCGACACTTCACACCCGGCTGCACCAGCCGCCCGTCGGCCCGGCGCACCAGCGCCTGCACCGGCTTGACGACCATGCCCTCACCGCCGTCCGCGGTCAGCTCCAGCCACCACCGGATGCCGGCCGCGACCGACTCCTCGTCCTCGGTGTCGACGACGATCCGGCGGGTCGTCACGAGCAGCCCCGGATGCTGCGATGCGCCCCCGGCGGGCGGCGCACCGTCCCGGGACGCCACCGCGCCCTCGGCCGCGACGATCCGGTCGATCAGGGCCAGCTGCTCGGTGTGCGGCAGCCCGGCGAGGCTGCGCCCCCGCACCGCGAGGATCTGGAACGGCGCCAGGCGGACGCCGTCCAGCCGCCCGAGCCCTTCGGCCTCCTGGGCCGCACCGGCCGCACCGGTGCCGGGGTCCTTCGGGCCCGCCGGGTCCGCACTGGTGCCGGGGTCCGCAGCGGTGACGGGGTCCGCACCGGTGCCGGGGTCCGCACTGGTGCCGGGGACCGCGGGCGCGGGCATCCCCGGGCGCGCCGGGTCCGTCCCGACGCGCCAGCAGTAGCGCCGGTACGCCTCGGTGAACGCCGCGGCGTCCGCGGCCCGGTCGCGCTGCCGGTCGAGCAGCGGCCCCACCTCGACGCCCCGCGCGGCCGCCGCCGTCAGCGCACCGAGCACACCCGGGAACGCCGCCCCGGACGCCGCGCCGACGGCCGCGTACTGCTTGCGCAGCAGCCCCGTCGCCTTCAGCGACCACGGCATCAGTTCGGCGTCCAGAAGGAGCCAGTCGGTGTCCAGCTCCTCCCACAGACCGGCCTCTTCGACACACGTCCGGACCCGCCGCAGGATCCGCTCGGTCGGCTCCGGGTCGTCGAAGAACGGCCGCCCGGTGCGGGTGTACAGGGCACCCGACACCCCCTTCGGCACGCCGAAGAGCTCGCCGGCCACCGATGTGTCACGGCAGACCAGGACCACGGCCCGGGAGCCCATGTGCTTCTCCTCGCACACGACCTCCCGCACCCCCTCGGCCCGGTAGTCGGCGAACGCCTCCGCCGGGTGCTCCAGGAAGCCCTCCTCCGACGAGGTCGCGCAGGGCGCCATCGTCGGCGGGAGGTACGGCAGCAGCCGCGGGTCGATCGCGAAGCGGCTCATCACCTCCAGCGCGGCCGCGGCGTTCTCCTCCCTGACCGCGAGCCGGCCCATCGCACGGGTCTCCACCACCCGCCGGCCGGCCACGTCGTTCAGATCGAGCGGACGGCCGTCCGCCCCACCCGGCGCCTCGGTGGCGAGCGGCCTCGCGGGCTCGTACCAGACCCGCTCCGCCGGTACGTCCACCAGCTCGCGCTCCGGCCAGCGCAGCGCGGTCATCGCGCCGCCGAAGACGCACCCGGTGTCCAGGCAGATGGTGTTGTTGAGCCACGTGGCGCGGGGGGTGGGCGTGTGACCGTAGACGACGGCGGCGCGGCCGCGGTAGTCCTCGGCCCACGGGTAGCGGACCGGCAGGCCGAACTCGTCGGTCTCACCCGTCGTGTCGCCGTACAGGGCGAACGAGCGCACCCGGCCCGACGTCCGGCCGTGGTACTTCTCCGGCAGTCCGGCGTGGCACACCACCAGCCCGCCGCCGTCCAGCACGTAGTGGCTCACCAACCCGTGCAGGAACTCCCCGACCTCGGCGCGGAAGGCGTCGTCCTCCCGGTCCAGCTGCTCGATGGTCTCGGCGAGCCCGTGGGTGTGCTGGACCTTGCGGCCCTTGAGGTACCGGCCGAGCTTGTTCTCGTGGTTGCCGGGCACGCACAGCGCATGCCCGGCCCGCACCATGCCCATCACCAGACGCAGCACTCCGGGACTGTCCGGCCCCCGGTCGACGAGGTCCCCGACGAAGACCGCGGTACGGCCCTCCGGGTGCACCGCGTCCACGGGCCGGCCGAGCGCATCGCGCGCCAGCGCGTAGCCCAGCCGGCCGAGCAGGGTCTCCAGCTCGGAACGGCAGCCGTGGATGTCGCCGACGATGTCGAACGGGCCGGTGAGGTGGCGCAGGTCGTTGAACCGCCGCTCCCGGACGACCTCGGCCGCCGCCACCTCCGCCGGACCGCGCAGGAGGTGCACCTTGCGGAAGCCCTCGCGCTCCAGATGGCGCAGCGAACGCCGCAGTTCCCGCTGGTGGCGCTGGATGACCCGCCTCGGCAGCCCGGCCCGGTCGGCGCGCGCCGCGTTGCGCTCGGCGCACAGCTGCTCGGGCACGTCCAGCACGATCGCCACCGGCAGCACGTCGTGCTCCCGGGCCAGCCGCACCAGCTGGGCGCGCGCCTCGGACTGCACGTTGGTGGCGTCGACGACGGTCAGCCGGCCGGCCGCCAGCCGCTTGCCCACGATGAAGTGCAGCACGTCGAACGCGTCGCCGCTGGCGCTCTGGTCGTTCTCGTCGTCGCTGACCAGTCCCCGGCAGAAGTCGGAGGAGATGACCTCCGTCGGCTTGAAGTGCCGGGCCGCGAACGTGGACTTGCCGGAACCGGTGGCCCCGACCAGCACCACGAGCGAGAGGTCCGGCACCGCGAGCGGACGTCGCGCCGCCTCGGACGGGCCGTCGTGCTCCCGCCGGCTCCCGTCCTCGTACTCCATACGGTCACCGCCCGTCATGCCGCGACCTCCTTCCCTCGTGCCGAACCGGTCCGGTCCGCACTGCTGTTGCTCTGCTCTTCGCCGACGTCGCTCTGCCCGTGGCCGTCATTGCTCGGCTCGTAGCCGTCATTGCGTGGCTCACCGCGGCCCGCGCCACCGTCGCCCTCGCCCGCCTTGCGGAAGTGGGCCAGCTGGGTGGGCGGGCCTATCTCGGGGTCGTCCGGGCCCACCGGGCCGAAGGCCACCTCGTAGCCGTGCCGTGCGGCGACGCCCTGCGCCCACTGCCGGAACTCCTCGCGGGTCCACTCGAAGCGGTGGTCCGCATGGCGTACGTGGCCGGCCGGCAGCGACTCCCAGCGCACGTTGTACTCGACGTTCGGCGTCGTCACCACGACGGTCCGCGGTGCGGCCGCCCCGAACACCGCGTACTCCAGCGCCGGCAGTCGCGCCGGGTCGACGTGCTCGACGACCTCGCTCAGCACCGCCGCGTCATACCCCTTCAGCCTGCTGTCGGTGTACGCCAGCGACCCCTGGACGAGCCGTACCCGCGCCGCCTGCCGCTCGGGCATCCGGTCCAGCCGCAGCCGGCGCCGGGCCTCGTGCAACGCCCGCATCGAGACGTCCACTCCCACGATCTCGGTGAACTGTCCCTCCGTAAGCAACGCGCCGACCAACTGCCCCTGGCCGCAGCCCAGATCGAGCACCCGCGCCGCCTTCTCCGCGCGCAGCACAGCCAGGATCGCCTCCCGCCGCTGGACGGCGAGCGGCACCGGCCGCTCCTCGGTGTCCACCTCCTCGTCCACCGCGTTGTCGATCTCCTCGGCGGCCACGTCGTCCGACTCGGCCAACCGCTCCAGCTCCAGCCGCTCCATGGCCCGTCGTGTCAGCGCCCAGCGCCGGGCGAGATAGCGGCCGACGATCACCCGCTGCTCCGGGTGGTCCTCCAACCAGCCCTCGCCGGCCCGCAGCAGCTTGTCGACCTCGTCCGGCGCGACCCAGTAGTGCTTGGCGTCGTCCAGCACCGGTAGCAGTACGTACAGGTGCCGCAGCGCCTCGGCGAGGGTGCGCTCCCCCTCCAGGACGAGCCGTACGTAGCGGGAGTCACCCCACTCCGGGAACGTCTCGTCCAGGGGCACCGGATCGGCCAGCACCGTCCAGCCCAACGGCTGGAACAGCTTGCGCACCAACTCCGCACCGCCCCGGGCGGGCAGTACCGGTACCTCGATGCGCAGCGGCAGCGGCCGCGCCACCAACTCGGGCCGCGCGGCGCACTGCCCCTTCATGGCACTGGCGAAGACGCTCCGCAGGGCCACCGCCAGAAGCGAGGACGCGGCATACGGCCGGTCGTTCACATACTGGCCGAGCGCCGAATCCGGCGCGCCGCCGCGGCCCTTCCCCCGGCCCCGGCGGACCAGGGCGATGGGATCGACCTCCAACAGCAGCGCCGCCGTGCAGCGTTCCGCGTCCGCCTCGGGGTAGAGGACGTGCGCGGTGCCGTGCGATGTGGAGAACTGCTGCGCCTTGTCGGGATGCTTGTGCAGCAGGAATCCGAGGTCGGTCGCAGGACGGTCGGCGCTGCCGGTGGTGGTTATCGTCAGGAACACACGTCCGAGTATCGTCGCACCGCGCCCCGATCCCCACCGGTTTTCCCCGGCAGCGCCCCGACCCCTTGGCTCGGCACACCCCGTCGGCCCAACCCAAGCCCGCGGCTCTGCTCAACCCTGCGGCTCAGCCCAGCTGTGACTGCACCTGCGCCGAGATCAGCTCAAGGTGGTCCAGGTCGTCAAGGTCCAGCACCTGAAGGTAGACGCGGGAGGAGCCGAGGGCGGCATAGCGCCCGATCTTGTCGACGACCTCGGCGGGCGACCCCGCCAGGCCGTTGGCCTTCAGTTCGTCCACGTCCCGCCCGATGACCGCGGCCCGCCGCGCCACCTCGGCGTCGTCCTTGCCGACGCAGGCCACCAGCGCGTTGGAGTACACCAGGTCGTCGCCCCTCCGACCGGCGGCTTCGGCGGCCGCACGCACCCGCCCGAACTGGCGCTCGGTGTCTTCGAGCGAGGCGAAGGGGATGTTGAACTCATCGGCGTACTGCGCCGCCAACCGCGGGGTACGCGACGCACCGTGTCCGCCGACCAGCACCGGCACCTTGCGCTGGGCCGGCTTGGGCAACGCCGGGGAATTCTCCAGCTGGTAGTGGGTTCCGTCGTAGCTGAACTCCTTTCCGGTCTCGGTGGCCCACAGGCCGGTGATGATCGCCAGCTGCTCCTCCAGCCGCGCGAACTTCTCCTTGGGGAACGGGATGCCGTACGCCCGGTGCTCCTCCTCGAACCAGCCCGCGCCAAGACCGAGTTCGACCCGCCCCCCGGACATCTGGTCGACCTGGGCCACCTGGATGGCCAGCACCCCGGGCAGCCGGAAGGTGCCCGCCGTCATGAGCGTGCCGAGCCGGATGCGCCGGGTCTCCCGGGCCAGACCGGCCAGCGTGATCCAGGCGTCCGTCGGACCGGGCAGCCCGTCGACGTTGCCCATGCTCAGGTAGTGATCGGAGCGGAAGAACGCGTCAAATCCGAGGTCCTCGGTGGCTCTGGCCACCGTCAGAAGCGTGTCGTAGGAAGCCCCCTGCTGGGGCTCGGTGAAGATGCGTAGGTCCATACCTCCATCCTGCACTCCGAGCAGCGGACCAATCCTCAGGGCGTGTCGATGCATCAGGTCGGGTCCACGGCTCGGGCGCCGGGGTGAGAAGCCACGTCGGACCGGCCCCGGCACCTGGGCCGACTGCAAGGGCACGAACCGCGACGGGCGGTGACGGATGAGACGGTGACGAGGGGACGGTGACGAGGGGACGGTGACGAGGGGACGGTGGATGCCAGGGAATGTCAGTGGGTGTCCGGGGTGCGCGCTCGTCGGCGGGCGTACCCCTCATCTCTCGCCGGACGGTGCGGCGGAGGCTGCGCTGGCGACGTTGGCAGCGGCAGTGGCAGTGGCAGTGGCAGGGCCTTGAGCGGCGATCCGTCGTGTGGTGCGCCGGTGTGGTGGGCGTGCGGTCGTTGCCGAGGCGTGGTTCCCGAGCCGTGGTTCCCGATGCGTGAGTCGGGTGCCCCGCTCGCCGTGCCGCCTCGTCGTTCCTCCTTCCTAGGCGGGGTTCGGGTGTCGCACTTCCAGCTTCTCCAATATCCCGCCCACGCGGTCCCTCGATTCGTCGACCGTGTCCATCGCCTCGACACAGGTCCAGTACATCCCCTCCTCGTCCGCGAGCAGCACCACTCCGACCAGCGCTTCGCACACTTCCCGTAGCAGCCAGCACAGGCTCGTCAAGGCCGCCCGGACATCACTCACTTCGGTCAGCTGAGCCGCTCGTAGCCCGCCGGTGGCCGATGCCGTGCACAGCGGCCCCCCGCTGAACCGCCCGCCCGCGTCGCCCAGCCCTCGGGCACGGGACCGCACTTCGTACGGCCCGAGTATCGCGAGATGGCTACCTATCGCTTCCGCCAAGGCCTGCGCTTGCCACGCCTCGACGATCACATCCTGAACGGTGGTCGCGTCCGCCAGACTGCGCCGACTGGCCGCGATGATCCGCACCGCGTCCATCCGGGCCCCTCCTTCCTCATCGCATGCATGCACCCCGCACTTCTTCCACTACCCAGAGTGAGGGTCAACAGCCAAAAAAGCCAGGGGAATTCGCAAATCTGTGGACAAGCAAGGCGCTGTGGAGAGATCAATAACTCCATAGAGTGATGAATGGCGGGTATGGACTCTCCCCATTCCTCTCACGCCACAGCAACCCCACCCCTCACGCCACCGGCACAGGTCACGGAAAAGACCGGAAAGTCCGGAACAGACCCGCCGGCGCGGCCCCGACGAGCCGGAGCCCGGCCCCGGGCCCGAGGCGCGCCAGGAGCGGGCCGGACACGGGCGGGAGCGGTTTGGACGCCAGCGGGAGCCGGTCGGATGCCCGCGGGAGCGGGAGCGGGCCGGATGCCGGCAGGAGCCGGTCGGATGCCGGCGGGAGCGGAAGAGGGTCGGACGCCGGCGGCAGCCGACCGGAGAGCCGATGCGCCGCCCGGCCGCCCCACCATCCCCACCATCCCCACCACCCCCACCGCCCCCACCATCCCCACCGCTCCCCTCCCCCACTCCGCGCCCCGCCCCGCCCCGCCCCAGCCCGGACCGCCCCGACCCCCTGTTCGTCGCCGCTACTCCCCGCCCTCCCGCGGCCGGTCCGGCGGCGCCTGGCGGACCGCCGGGAAACGCGTCTCATTGCGCTCGATCTTCGCGGCGAGCGCCGTCAGCGGATCGATCCCCAGCGCCTGGCAGAACTGCAACAGATACGCCAGCACATCCGCCACCTCGTCCTCGACCCGGCCGGCCGTCCGCGGGTCGGACATCACCTTCGCCGACTGCTCCGGCGTCAACCACTGGAAGATCTCGACGAGTTCCGCGGCCTCGACGCTGAGCGCCGCGGCCAGGTTCTTGGGGGTGTGGTACTGCTGCCAGTCCCGCGCGGCCGCGAACTCGGCCAGCCGTCGCTGCAACGCATGAAGATCCTCGCTCATGCCTCCAGGTGTAGCACCTGGACACCCGGTAGGCCCTCGGCGGCCGCCGGGTCCCGCACCGTCCCCAGCACCCTGACGTGCCCGCGCTCGGCCATCCGCACGGCCAGCGACGTCAGCTCGCGCGCCTGTCGGGGGTCCATGCAGCGGTCCATCCCGTCCGCCACCACCGTCATCTGCTGCTGGGCCGAGGGGATCTCCCCGGCCGGGTCCATGGCCAGCACTCCCGGCCCGGTCAACAGCACCAGGGCCAGCCCCAGGAACCTCAGCTCCCCGTCACCGAGCTGCTCGACGGGCAGCTCGCCCAGGACCCCCCGGTCGACCACGGCCCGCACCCCCGCCTCCCGCGCCCCCGGCCAGGCCTGCGGGCCGACCGACCCGCCGTCCCCGCCCGCCGCGGGTGCCGCTGCCAACCCCGCCGCGACCAGCTGCCGCGGCACCGCGCGCAGCCCGTCCACCGGCCCCGCACAGGCCTCCCGTACGGCCGCCACCAGCACCGCGTGCCGCCGGGCGCACTCCCGGCTGGTCCGCTCCAGCACCGCCGGCAGGTTGTCGCAGGACGACCGCAGCCGCCCCTCGTCATGCTCCGGCCCGCCGCCGCCGTCCCGGCCCCGGCAACCGGCGGCACCACCGCCGCTTCCCCTGCGCCCTCCGGCCCCCGCGGTCCCGGCAGCACCCCGGGCGGAGCCGCTCCCACCTCCCGCTTCCCCCGTCGCGACCTCGACCTCCACCCCCCGCATGACCTCCGGGCGCGGATCGCAGACGAACGCCGACCGCAGTGCGACCACCACCTGTTCGGCGGCGGCCAGGACCAGCCGCTGCCCCGCCGTCTTGCCCGCGACCCGCAGCGGCAGCAGGGACGTGCCCAGCCGGTCGTCGGGCAGCGGGGCACGGGTCACCGGGGTCGCGCCCGCGGTGTACCAGGCCGCCTGCACGGCGCGGCGGGTGGGATCGGTCAGCGCGGTGTTCAGCAGCGTCTCGCCGCCGCCGGTCAACCGCTCGCCGACGATGCGGAGTTCGGGTTCGGCCTGTACGGCGAGGTCGAGGCTGACCGGGCCGGCCGGCCCGTCCACCGTGCAGCCGATGTGGAAACCGCGCCGTCCCTGCCCGTCGGGCCGCGCCCCCGCCGGCACACACGCCGACGGGCCGCCCGCCGCCTCCCGGACGGCCCGGGCCAGCGGTTCTCCGCTGCCCAACCGGGCAAGGATCTCGTACGCCTGGAGCGCGCTGGACTTGCCGCTGCCGCTGCCGCCGCTCAGCAGGGTCACCGGGCCGAGCGGCAGGGTGACGCGACGATGACGTTTGAAGGCGGACAGCCGTAACTGGGTGAGCGCCGGCCGGACACTGTCGGTATGCATGCGTGGACGCTATGCAGTGCCCGGACGGAGAACCGTTACGCCCGACAGCTCTTCCTACGAACGGGGGACGGCCCCCGCCGCCTCTTCGGCGACCTCGGTGCCCACCGGCGCCAGCAGGAAGACATTGGTGTCCACCCGGTGCATCCCGCTGCCGAGCCCGAAGACCACACCGCTGGAGAAGTCCAGGATGCGCTTGGCCACGTCGGTGTCGGCGCTGCTGAGGTCGAGCAGGACGGGGATCTGCGCCATCAGGTACTCGGCGACCTCGCGGGCGTCCGCGAAGGTCTGTACCCGGATGACCATGAACCGGCGCTGCTCCTCGGCCGGTTCCTCCTCGGGGAGGGCCCGATGGTCGGGCCAGGAGGGCCATCCGCTGCTGCCGCGGAGCGGGACGACCTCGGCGAGCCCTTCCCACTGCTCGTCGGTGGCATCAGGGCCGTTCACCGAATCACCTCACCTGGAGGAGCACTGGCTGTCTGCGGTATCTGCATCGCACCGATACTAGAGATAAACATACAAACTTCCGCGGACGCGACACACACCCCGCCCCGTCCCCGCGCGTCTCTTCCATCCTGCACCATGCCCGCTGACCTGTGCCGACATCCTCGGCAGATATCCTGCGTCGAGCTTCTGTGTGCCTGTTCATCCCCTCTTGTGACGGAGGTCGGTTCCGCATGAGTGCTGAGCCTCCCGGCCGGTGGTCGCGCGGCCTGCGCGGCCTGCGCAAACCCGCGAAGAAGCGGCCCGCCGGCCCCCCGCCCGCCGATCCGGCCGCCGCGTCCGGCGCCGCGCCCCCGCCGGCCGAGACCCCCAGCAGCGTCATCAGCGCGGCCCTGTACCGCGACGGACACCGCATCAGCACCCACGACACCCTCGCCGACGCCTTCCGGGAGCAGCGCGCCACGGACGACACCCTGGCCTGGATCGGACTGCACCGCCCGAGCCCCTCCGAACTGGTCGCCCTGGCCTCGGAGTTCGACCTCCACCCGCTCGCCGTCGAGGACGCCCTGGAGGCCCATCAGCGCCCCAAGCTGGAGCGCTACGGCGGCACCCTCTTCGTCGTGCTGCGTGCCGCGCGCTATCTGGACGACCGCGAAGAGGTCGACTTCGGCGAGCTGCACGTCTTCGTCGGCCGGGACTTCGTGATCACCGTCCGGCACGGCGGCGCCCCGGACCTCTCGGCCGTACGCCTCCGGATGGAGGACGCCCCCGAACTCCTCAAGCGCGGCCCCGAGGCCGTCCTCTACGCGATCCTCGACGCGGTCGTCGACGGCTACGCACCGGTCGTCGACGGCGTCCAGAACGACATCGACGAGATCGAGACCGAGGTGTTCGGCGGCGATCCCCGGGTCTCCCGACGGATCTACGAACTCTCCCGCGAGGTGGTCGAGTTCCAACGCGCGACCCGCCCCCTGAACGGCATGCTGGAGGGCCTCACCGCGGGCTTCGAGAAGTACGCCATCGACGAGGAGCTGCGCCGCTACCTGCGCGACGTGGCCGATCACGCGCTGCACACCACGGAGCGCGTGGACGGCTTCCGCCAGGCCCTTCAGGACATCCTCACGGTCAACGCCACGCTGGTGAACCAACAGCAGAACGCCGAGATGCGCGCCCTGACGGAGGCCGGCTTCGAACAGAACGAGGAGATCAAGAAGATCTCCTCCTGGGCCGCCATTCTCTTCGCACCCACACTCGTGGGAACGATCTACGGCATGAACTTCGACGTCATGCCGGAGTTGCACTGGGCGGCCGGGTACCCCTTCGCGATCCTGCTGATGGGGGTGGTGTGCACAAGCCTGTACATCGTCTTCAAGAAGCGGGGCTGGCTCTAGCCTCCTCGGACCACGCTCAGCTCTCCTTCGCGCTCTGCTCTCGCATCCCTTACGGATCGAACCGGAAGCGGCAGTGGGGAAACGAATCCGGGGCGAACCGACGCAGTTGCCGGCCGGTTAGTGCTCTGACCGCATAGGTTCGCCGGGTCGGTGGTCGTGGCGGTTGGCTGTGCGCTGACGTCCGATCGTGCTGGAGGTGCCGCGGTGGCCGAGCCTGTCCGTGTGTACAGACTGGCTGACCAGGAAGGGCAGAAGCGGCAACAGATCGTGCGCCGGGGCAGCACCAGCTCGGTGCGATATCGGGGCGCGATGATGCTGCTGGCCGCCGCTGGCGGGAACCGGGTGCCGGTGATCGCCCAGCTGGTCCAGGCCGACGAGGGAACTAACCGGGACGTGATCCACCGGTTCAGCGGGATCGGCCTGGGGGGCAGTTGACCGGCAGTTCGTTGTTCTCCCGTCGGGAGGTAGTGCCGAGCAATGCACGTGCGACGTCTTCCAGTGGTCCGAGCAGCGGGTTGGGGTCGTCGGCGCGCGTGACGAGTACAACCTCGCAGGGATCGATGTCGATGACCGGCACCAGGGCGATGTCCTCGCGCACAGCGGCGCGTCGATCGCCGACAGGGAAGATCGCGACACAGTGGCCGGTGGCGATGAGTTCCAGCTTGTCCTCGTAGCTGTCGTCGATCGCGGGCGGGGGTGGTGCCGGGCGGTCGCCGACCGGCTTGGGCGTGCTCCAGACGACCGGAGTGCTGACGCAGGCCACCAGTTCCTCGGCCGACAGAGTTCGCAGGCTGACAGCTTTCTCTTTCGCCAGATGATGTCTGGCCGACGTGACGAGAACCCGCGACTCCTCATGGAGCTTGGTCACGCGGAAGCCGTCCGTGGGGAAGGCCAGCGGCCTGTACGCGACGAGGGCGTCGACCCGCCCCTCGGCGAGGGCGTGCATGTCCCGCCAGCCGAGGTGGCGGGTGCGGACCTGGCCGTCAGGGTGCCGGCGGCGCAGTTCCTGCACACAGGAGGTGATGACCAGTCCTTCGGCGTAGCCGATGGTGACGGTGTGGGGCTGGGCGGCTGCTCTGGCCGTGCGAGCGGCTTGCTCGGCCTCTTGGAGCAGTATCCGGGCCCTGGGCAGGAATGCCTGACCGGCGTCGGTGAGGCTGCTGCCCTGCGGCGAACGGTCGAAGAGCCGGACACCGAGCTGAGCCTCCAGTCGCTGGATCTGACGGCTCAGCGACGGCTGCGCCAGATGCAGCCTGGTGGCGGCCCGGCCGAAGTTGCCGTACTCCGCCACGACCGTGAAATAGCGCACGAGCCGCAGATCGACGTCCATTCGCCCAGGGTACGTCGCGTGTCGTCATACGCCTGGGACATGACGGCATACGGAACAGGTCTTGGACAGGGAGTGCGGGTGGATATTTGGGTTGGGGCATGACCACTTACGACGGCAAGAAGATCGTGATCACGGGTGGAAGCAGCGGTATCGGCCTGACCACGGCCCGGTTGTTCGCGGACGGTGGGGCCCACGTACTGATCACCGGCCGCACCCGATCCACCCTGGACGCCGCGCTGGAGCAGTTGGGGGACAAGGCGGTCGCCGTCCCCAGCGACGCCGCGTCCCTGAAGGACATCGAGGCGCTGTCCGACACGGTCAGGGAGCGATTCGGCGCGGTGGACGCGCTGTTCGTCAACGCCGGTGTCACCGCGTCCGCGCCGTTCGACTCGACGACGGAGGAGATGTACGACGCGCTTTTCGGCATCAACACCAAGGGCCCGTACTTCACGGTGCAGGCGTTGGCGCCGCTTTTGCGCGAGGGAAGCGGCGTGGTCCTCACCACGTCGGTGGTGAACGTCCTGGGCCTCGACGCGCTCAGTGTCTACTCGGCGAGCAAGGCAG
>NZ_JBEZIX010000050.1:0-74605 GCF_040651315.1 Streptomyces sp. NPDC048506 | reverse complement strand
CACGGGAGGGGACGGGCCGGAGGGGCAGGGGTGTGGGACGTAAAGCGAAGCAGTCCCACACCCCTGCCCCGGAGGCCCGTCACCGCACCCAACAACACCACGCCCGCCGCAGGCGCAACGGCGAGACGACACACGGCGCCGCAGACGAAAACGTGGGAAGCCAGCCATGCGCAGCGGAAACCTCCGGTTCATCCGCCAAGTCGGCGGCGGAAACACGCGCTTCATAACGTCCGGGCCTACGACGAGAGCCCCGGCGCCTGAGGAGGCGGCATGACCGAAGTGGTGGTGGAAGACGCCGCAGCGGAGAGCAACACGCGCGGCGCCGCGGACAAGAACGTGGGAAGTCAGCCAAGCGCCGCGGAAACCCTGGAGGACTACACCCTCCGGTTCGCCCCGCGCAGTTACCGCCGTTGGACCCCGATGGTGGTGGCGACCACCGCGCTCGGCGGGATCGCGTACATGGCCGACTTCTCCATCGGCGCCGGCATCGGCCTCGCCCACGGCACCGGGAACGCGCTGGCCGCGATCCTCGTCGCGGCCGTGGTCATCTTCGTCACCGGCTTTCCGCTCGCCTACTACGGCGCGCGCTACAACATCGACCTCGACCTGATCACCCGCGGCTCCGGCTTCGGGTACTACGGCTCGGTGCTGACCAGCGTCATCTTCGCCAGCTTCACCTTCATCTTCTTCGCGCTCGAAGGCTCGATCATGGCGCAGGGGCTGAAGCTGGGCCTCGGACTGCCGCTGTGGCTGGGCTATCTGGTCTCCACGTTCATGGTGATCCCGCTGGTCGTCTACGGGATGAAGGCGCTCAGCAAACTCCAGGTATGGACGACCCCCGTCTGGCTGCTGCTGATGGTGGGGCCGCTGCTGTACCTGGTCGCCACCGACCCGGGCACGGTGCACCGCTTCGTGTCGTACGCGGGCACCGGCGGCCACGGCGGCGTCGACACCGCGTCGGTGCTGCTGGGCGCGGGCGTCTGCCTGTCGCTGATCGCGCAGATCGGTGAGCAGATCGACTATCTGCGCTTCATGCCGCCCAAGACCGAGGCGAACAAGCGCAGTTGGTGGACGGCGGTGGTGATGGCCGGGCCCGGTTGGGTGGTGCTGGGCGCGCTGAAGCAGGCCATCGGGCTCTTCCTGGCCGTCTACATCCTGGCGAAGGTGGGCCCGGCCGCGGCCACCGAGCCGATCCAGCAGTTCACCGGTGCCTTCACCGCGATGCTGCCGTCGTGGCTGGTGGTCCCGCTGGCCGTGGCGCTCGTCGTGATCAGCCAGATCAAGATCAATGTCACCAACGCCTACTCCGGTTCGCTGGCGTGGACCAACTCCTTCACCCGGATCACCAAGCGCTACCCGGGCCGGATGGTCTTCGTGCTGGCCAATCTGGCGTTCGCGCTGGTGCTGATGGAGGCCGACATGTTCAGCTTCCTCAACGCGATCCTGGGCTTCTACTCCAACTGCGCCATCGCCTGGGTCGTCACCGTCGCCACCGACATCATCGTCAACAAGTACCTGCTGAAGCTGTCCCCGCACGCCCCCGAGTTCCGCCGGGGCATGCTGTACGCGGTCAACCCCGTGGGCGTGGTGGCGTTCGTCGCCGCCTCCGGGCTGTCCATCGCGATGTACTTCCACGCGCTGGGCGACACCCTCCAGCCGTACTCACCGGTCGCGGCGGCGCTGATCGCCTTCGTCGTCACCCCGCTGATGGCCGTGGCCACCAAGGGCCGGTACTACCTGCGGCGCGCCGACGACGGGATCGAGGAGCCGATGCTGGACGCGGACGGCAACCCCAGCGCCACGACCTCCACCTGCCACGTGTGCCGGCAGGACTTCGAGCGCCCGGACCTCGCCGCCTGCCGGACCCACGACGCGGTGGTCTGCTCGCTGTGCCTGAGCACCGACCGCCGCGGTGACCACCTGCTGCCCGCCGCGGAGCGGACGGTCACTCCTTCCCCAGCACCTCTCCCGAGGTGACCCGGCGCAGCGCGGTCGCCAGGTCGCGCCCGGACGGCATGGCGTCCGGGGCGATCAGCGACTGCACCATCAGGCCGGTGAGCAGCGCTTGGTAGAAGGAGCCGACGACCCGGGCCGCCTCCGGGTCGACCTCGGTGTCCGGCACCCCCTCGAAGATCGCGACGAGTCCCTCGCCGCCCTCCGGCAGCACCTCGCCGATCGCCTCACGGAGCGCCGCGTCGCGCGGCAGCAGGCCCAGCACCTCCACCTGCGCGGCGATGAACTCCCGTTCCGTGGCGATCCGTTGCAGGACGTTGTCCCAGACCGCGGCGAACCGCTCCAGCGGGTCCGCGTCCGCCGGCCGCCCGGTGTCACCGGCGGCCGGCAGCTGGGCCACGCTCGCGCCCCACTCCTCGCTGGAGGCGATGACCGCCTGACGCATCAGGGCGTCCTTGGAGCCGTAGTGGTATCCGATGGAGGCGAGGTTGGCGCCGGAGGCGGCCACGATGTCGCGCGCGGTGGTGCGCGCGTACCCCTTCTCCAGGAGGCAGCGCTTGGCGCCTTCCAGCAGGTCTTCACGGTGTCCCATGACAGCAGCCTAGTCCCGTACGTACGCCCGTACCAGACGGGTGTCTTAAACGTACGTATAGCGGGGGTGGTGTCAGCTCGACCGGTCTGGGCCGGGGCCACCCGTGCCGCCCTCGATCTCCGCCTCCTCCTTGCGGATCTCGGCGGTGACCTCGACCTGTTCGGTGACCCGTTCGGTCTCCAGCCACACCCGCTCGACCGGCACCATCTTCTTGCTGACCGTGGGCTGCTCCTCGTGGAGCACGACCTCGGACGGTCCGCCACCGGACCGCGGCCCGGTCCGGCCCGCCCGCCGGTCCTCCTCGGTGATCTTCTCGCGGACCAACCGCACCTCCTCGTGGGTCACCGGCACGGTCCGGTGCACCTCCTCGGTGACCATGTGCTTGGTCAGGCGGGCCCGGCCGCTCACCCGCTCCTCGGTGCCGATCTCCAGCTGCTCCTCGGACAGCACCATCTCGGGCTGCTGCGCCGTACCCGGCCGGGTGTCGGCACGGCCACGGGAGACCGCGCCCGCCCCGGCGGGCGGCCGGTCGATCAGCTTGTTGCGCTCCCCGGCGGCCGGGACGGGGTGCGCGGTGTCCGCCATGGCCCGGGTCCTGGCGTCGGCCCGCGGTGTGTCGAGGGAGTGCGTGGGCTCCGTGGCGACGCTCTCCCGCCCGACGGGGTCGGCCGGGTCACCGGGGCCACCGGGGCCGATCGCACCCGGGCGGGGTATCCCGTAGTGGCGGTAGAGCTCGGCCTCCTCGGAGGGGTCGAGATGGCCGTCGGCGTCGATCCGCGGTGCGGCCCTGATGGTCTCCCTGGCGTACGGAACACGCAGTTCGTCGCCGGTCCGGCGGGCCCCGGCGAGCGGGATGAAGGTCTCCTTCATGCCGAACAGTCCGGTGCGCACGGTGATCCACTCGGGGTCGTTGGTGGCGTCGTCCCGGTAGACCTGCTGGACCGTGCCCACCTTCGCACCGTTCGCGTCGACCACGTGCAGGCCGGTCAGCCGTTGCGGGGCGTCCCTCAGGGGTGCGTTCATGGCGTCCGTTCTCCTTCCCGCCCGCGCCGGCGGGGGCGTGCGCGCTGGTGCCCCGTTCCCATTGCGCGTCGCCCGGCGGGGACGCGCAAATGCGCACGCGAACCGGCCCGGACTCCGCCGAAGCGGGGTCCGGGCCGGGTGACCTGCGAAGACCTGCCGTCAGTGGCCGAGGTTCACCGCGCGCACCGAGGTCGCGCCGATCTCCTCGGAGATCTCGTTCAGGACGTTCGCCGGAATGGTGTCGTCGACGGTCAGCACGACCAGCGCCTCGCCGCCGACGTCGGCCCGGGAGACCTGCATGCCACCGATGTTGATGCCCGCCTCGCCCAGGATCCGGCCGACGGTGCCGACGACGCCGGGGCGGTCGGTGTAGCGCATGAACGCCATGTGGTCGGCGAGCGTGAGGTCGATGGAGTGCTCGCCGACCGCCACGATCTTCTGGACGTTCTTGTGGCCCGCCAGCGTGCCGGAGATCGACACCTCCTCGCCGCCCGCGAGGGTGCCGCGCACGGTCACCACGTTGCGGTGCTCGGGCGACTCGCTGCTGGTCGTCAGGCGCACCTCGACGCCGCGCTCCTGCGCGAACAGCGGGGCGTTGACGTACGACACCGTCTCGTCCACGACGTCCTCGAACACGCCCTTGAGCGCGGAGAGTTCGAGCACCTTGACGTCGTGCTGGGTGATCTCGCCGTACACCTCGACGTCGAGCCGCATGGCGACCTCGCCGGCCAGCGCGGTGAAGATCCGGCCCAGCCGCTCGGCCAGCGGCAGCCCCGGCTTGACGTCCTCGGCGATCACTCCGCCCTGGACGTTGACCGCGTCCGGCACCAGCTCGCCGGCGAGCGCCAGGCGCACCGACTTGGCGACCGCGATGCCCGCCTTCTCCTGCGCCTCGCCGGTCGACGCACCGAGGTGCGGAGTGGCGACGACCTGGTCGAACTCGAAGAGCGGGGAGTCCGTGCAGGGCTCGACGGCGTAGACGTCCAGGCCCGCGCCGGCGACCCGGCCCTCCTTCAAGGCGCTGGCCAGCGCCGCCTCGTCGACGATCCCGCCGCGCGCGGCGTTGACGATCCGGACGCTCGGCTTGACCTTGTGCAGCGCCTCGTCACCGATGAGACCGACGGTCTCGGGCGTCTTGGGGAGGTGGACGGTGATGAAGTCCGCGACCTCCAGCAGCTCGTCCAGGGCCAGCAGCTTGACGCCCATCTGCGCGGCACGGGCCGGCTGCACGTACGGGTCGTAGGCGACGACCTTCATGCCGAACGCCGACATCCGCTGGGCGACCAGGACGCCGATCCGGCCGAGGCCGACCACGCCGAGGGTCTTCTCGCTGAGCTCGACGCCGGTGTACTTGCTGCGCTTCCACTCGCCGTTCTTCAGCGCGGTGTTGGCCTGCGGGATGTTCCGGGCCGTGGCGACCAGCAGACCGCAGGCGAGCTCGGCGGCGGTGACGATGTTGGAGGTCGGGGCGTTCACGACCATCACGCCGGCCTTGGTGGCGGCGGAGACGTCGACGTTGTCCAGGCCCACGCCCGCACGGGCGACGACCTTCAGCTTCTTGGCGGCGGCGATCGCCTCGGCGTCGACCTTCGTCGCGCTGCGCACGAGGATGGCGTCGACATCGACGACGGCGGGGAGCAGCTCGGCGCGGTCCGCGCCGTTGCAGTGCCGGATCTCGAAGTCCGGGCCGAGGGCGTCGACCGTGGCGGGCGACAGCTCTTCGGCGATCAGTACGACAGGTTTCGAGCTCACGTGGTCTTCAGTCCTCACTAGTCCTTCGCGGACGGCCGTCCCGACGGCCGAAGGCGGTGAAGGGGAAAAGCCGCGTGGAAGACGCACGACGCTGTGAGCCTGACGCGCTTGTGATTGGCAGTGTAGTGGCGGTGCGGGGCGCGTCCTGTGCCGTTGCGGAAGGATCACCCGTGCGTGGTTCTACGCGGTGGACAACGCGCCGAGTGCGGCGCATTCGGCGGGCACACGGACGAGGGGGCCGCGAGTGGCTCGCGACCCCCTGTCCAACGGCTTACGCCTCGTCGTCCACCCAGCTCATCAGCTTCCGGAGCTGCTTGCCGGTGGTCTCCAGCAGGTGGTTCTCGTCGGCCTTCTTGTACTCGTTGTACTTCGGCAGGCCGGCGTTGTACTCCGCCATCCAGTTGTTGGCGAAGGTGCCGTCCTGGATCTCGGTGAGCACCTTCTTCATCTCGGCCTTGGTGGCGTCGGTGATGACGCGCGGACCGGTGATGTAGTCGCCCCACTCGGCGGTCTCGGAGACCGACCAGCGCATCTTCTCCAGGCCGCCCTCGTACATGAGGTCCACGATCAGCTTCAGCTCGTGCAGGCACTCGAAGTACGCGATCTCCGGCTGGTAGCCCGCCTCGACCAGCGTCTCGAAGCCGGCCTTGACCAGCGCCGAGGCGCCACCGCAGAGCACCGCCTGCTCGCCGAAGAGGTCGGTCTCGGTCTCCTCGGTGAAGGTGGTCTTGATGACACCGGCACGGGTGCCGCCGATGGCCTTGGCGTAGGAGAGCGCCAGGGCGAACGCGTTGCCGGAGGCGTCCTGCTCGACGGCGGCGATCGCCGGGACGCCGCGGCCCTCTTCGTACTGACGGCGGACCAGGTGGCCCGGGCCCTTGGGGGCGACCAGGGCGACGTCCACACCGGCCGGGACCTTGATGAAGCCGAAGCGGATGTTGAAGCCGTGGGCGAAGAACAGCGCGTCGCCGTCCTTGAGGTTGTCCTTGATGGACTCCTCGTAGACCTTGGCCTGGATCGGGTCCGGGATGAGGATCATGATGACGTCGGCCTCGGCGGCCGCCTCGGCGGGCGTCACCACGCGCAGGCCCTGCTCCTCGGCCTTCGCCTTGGACTTGGAGCCCTCGTGCAGACCGACGCGCACGTCGACGCCCGAGTCGCGCAGGGACAGCGCGTGGGCGTGGCCCTGGCTTCCATAGCCGATCACCGCGACCTTGCGGTTCTGGATGATGGACAGGTCGGCGTCGGCGTCGTAGAACAGCTCGGCCACTTCGGGTCTCTCCTTGGATCTAGCGGGGTGCCCACACAGTACGTCGGGCAGGGTGAGGAAGGTCGGTGGGTCTCGCCATACGGTCCGGTCGGGCCGCGGCGGACGGGTGGATCAGGCCGTGCGGTCCAGGGCGCGCAGCGAGCGGTCGGTGATGGACCGGGCACCACGGCCTATGGCGATGGTGCCGGACTGCACCAGTTCCTTGATGCCGAACGGCTCCAGCATCTTGAGCATCGCCTCCAGCTTTTCACTGGATCCGGTGGCCTCGATGGTGACGGCCTCCGGCGAGACGTCCACCGTCTTGGCGCGGAAGAGCTGGACGATCTCGACGATCTGCGAACGGGTCTCGTTGTCCGCGCGGACCTTCACCAGGACCAGTTCGCGCTGGATCGCGTGGGCCGGCTCCAGCTCGACGATCTTCAGGACGTTGACGAGCTTGTTGAGCTGCTTGGTGACCTGCTCCAGCGGCAGCGACTCGACGCTCACCACGATGGTGATGCGGGAGATGTCGGGGTGCTCGGTGACCCCGACGGCGAGCGAGTCGATGTTGAAGCCGCGGCGGGAGAACAGCGCGGCGATCCGGGCGAGGATGCCGGGGGTGTTCTCCACCAGGACGGAGAGCGTGTGCTTGGACATGGTCTTCTCTCTTCTTCCGTGCGTCCGTGTCGTCCTGGGCTCAGTCGTCTTCGCTGTCGCCGAAGTCGGGACGCACGCCCAGGGCGGCCATGACCTCGTCGTTGGAGGTGCCGGCGGCGACCATCGGCCACACCTGGGCGTCCTCGTGGACGATGAAGTCGATCACGACCGGGCGGTCGTTGATGGCGTTGGCCTCTTCGATGACCTTGTCCAGCTCGGCCGGGTCCTCGCAGCGCATCGCCACGCACCCCATCGCCTCGGACAGCTTCACGAAGTCCGGGATGCGGGTGCCGGCGCTCGGCTGCTTGCCGTCCGCCTCGGGGCCGCTGTGCAGCACGGTGTTGGAGTAGCGCTGGTTGTAGAACAGGGTCTGCCACTGGCGGACCATGCCCAGCGCGCCGTTGTTGATGATCGCGACCTTGATCGGGATGTTGTTCAGCGCGCAGGTGACCAGTTCCTGATTGGTCATCTGGAAGCAGCCGTCGCCGTCGATCGCCCAGACCGTACGGTCCGGCTGCCCGGCCTTCGCGCCCATCGCGGCCGGAACCGCGTAGCCCATCGTCCCGGCGCCACCGGAGTTCAGCCAGGTCGCGGGCCGCTCGTAGTCGATGAAGTGGGCGGCCCACATCTGGTGCTGGCCGACGCCCGCGGCGTAGATCGTGTCGGCCGGGGCGAGCTTGCCGATCCGCTCGATGACCTGCTGCGGGGAGAGGCTGCCGTCCTCCGGCAGGTCGTACCCGAGCGGGTAGGTGTCCCGCCAGCGGTTGAGGTCCTTCCACCAGGCGCTGTAGTCGCCCTTGTGCCCGGCGTCGTGCTCGGCCTGGACGGCCACGATCAGATCGGCGATCACCTCACGGGCGTCACCGACGATCGGCACGTCCGCGGCGCGGTTCTTGCCGATCTCCGCCGGGTCGATGTCCGCGTGCACGACCTTGGCGTACGGCGCGAAGGAGTCCAGCTTGCCGGTGACCCGGTCGTCGAAGCGGGCGCCGAGGGTGATCAGCAGGTCGGACTTCTGGAGCGCGGTGACGGCGGTGACCGAGCCGTGCATACCGGGCATGCCGACGTGCTGGGGGTGGCTGTCGGGGAACGCGCCCAGCGCCATCAGGGTGGTGGTGACCGGCGCCCCGGTCAGCTCGGCCAGCACCTTCAGCTCGGTCGTGGCGCCGGCCTTGAGGACACCGCCGCCGACGTAGAGCACCGGGCGCTTCGCCTCGACGATCAGCCGGGCGGCCTCACGGATCTGCTTGGCGTGCGGCTTGGTGACCGGGCGGTAGCCGGGCAGATCGGTGTGCGGCGGCCAGCTGAAGGTGGTCTGCGCCTGGAGGGCGTCCTTGGCGATGTCGACCAGGACCGGGCCGGGGCGGCCGGTGGAGGCGATGTGGAACGCCTCGGCGATCGTCTTGGGGATCTCGGCCGGGTCGGTGACCAGGAAGTTGTGCTTGGTGATCGGCATCGTGATGCCGCAGATGTCCGCCTCCTGGAAGGCGTCCGTGCCGATCGCCTTGGAGGCGACCTGACCGGTGATCGCGACCAGCGGGACGGAGTCCATGTGGGCGTCGGCGATCGGGGTGACGAGGTTGGTGGCGCCCGGGCCCGAGGTGGCCATGCACACGCCGACCTTGCCGGTGGCCTGGGCGTATCCCGTGGCGGCATGCCCGGCGCCCTGCTCGTGGCGGACCAGGATGTGCCGGACCTTCGAGGAGTCCATCATCGGGTCGTACGCGGGCAGGATCGCACCGCCGGGGATGCCGAACACGGTGTCGGCCCCGACCTCCTCCAGCGCACGGATGAGGGACTGCGCGCCCGTGACGTGCTCGACGGTGGCGGACTGCTGCGGTCCGCCGGCGGTACGGGCCCGCGGCTGCGGATGGTGGGCCCCGGAGGCCTGCTCGGTCATCTGCGTCTCTTCTCGAAGCTGAGGGTTTTGGCGGGATTTGCGTGGTTGCTATGCAACAAAAAACCCCTCGTGCCGGGAGGCAAGCGAGGGGAGCGCGTCGGTGCGGTCAGCTGGGTGTCTTCAGGGCCCAGCTTCAGCCGACGCGCTTTCCAAGTACGAGAATTCGGGTGCGCATGGCACTGACCCTCCCCCTGTCGTGCACCGAGTGTCAAGTGGGTGGGACGGAGGTCTCACTATTTGAGCGCAATGGCGGATGCACCAACGCGTCCGGACCCGCCAGCCCGCCGTGCCGAACGGGCAGGCCACTGCCGCTGAGCACCACTGCCCGCCCCTGTCCTGCCAGGTCAGGCACCGGGTAGCCGGAGTGCGCCAGGGTCCGGCGCAGCCGGTGTTCGTCGAGCGGACCGGAGAAGGCCATGCCCATGCCGTGTGTGCAGCCCATGGAGCGCAGCGCGAGCACCTGCTCGGGCAGATCGACACCGTCCGCGACGGACTGCATGCCCAGGTCACCGGCGATCCGCAGCAACCCGGCGGTGATCTTGTGCAGTCGGGCGGACTCCACCACGCCGTCGACCAGCCCGCGGTCCAGCCGCAGCACGTCGATGGGCAGCCGGCGCAGGGCGCTGATCGCGGCGTAGCCGCTGCCGAAGCCGTCCAGGGCGACCCGTACGCCGAGCCGGCGCAGCGCCACCAGCCGGCGCTCCAGGTCGTCCAGCGGGAGCCGGGGGTCGCTTTCGGACAATTCCAGGACGAGTGCGGGCGAGGGCAGCCCGTGCCGGGTGAGCAGCGATTCGATGCCCTTGGGGGACAGCGCACGGTCCAACAGCCGCCGGGCCGAGACCCGGACCGCGACCGGGACCTGATGGCCGGCGCGGTGCCGCGCGGCGGCCTGCTCGACCGCCTCCTCCAGCTGCCAGCGCTCCAGCTCCGCGGCGCGGTCCCCGTCATCGCGGAACCGGCCGCGGTCGCCCACCCGCAGGAACTCGGAGGGCGTGAAGAGTATCCCCTGCGCCGAGCGCCAGCGGGCGTGTGCCGCGACCGCGGTGACCCGCCCGCTGGCCAGCTCCACCACCGGCTGGTGCAGCAGCGCGAACTCGCCGTCCTTCAGGGCCGTCCGCAGCTTGGTGGCGAGCTCGGCGCGGTGCGCCACCTCGTCCTGCATCTGCGGGGCGTACATCTCCACCCGGCCCTTGCCGGCCTGCTTGGCGCGGTACATCGCGAGGTCGGCGTTGCGCAGCAGGCCGGCGGGGGTGACGCCGGGATCGGCGAACGCCACGCCGATGCTGGCCGCCACCCGGACGTCCCGGCCGTCGATGCGGTACGGCTCGGAGAGCTTGATGCGCAGGCGGTCGGCGATCTCATGGACGCGGAACTCTCGGGCCGCGCGGTCGCGGGTGCCGTCGCCGGTGATCAGCGCGGCGAACTCGTCGCCGCCCAACCGCGCCGCTATGTCGCCGGAGCGCACCGATTCGCCCAGCCTCCGGGCGGCCTGCACCAGCAGTTCGTCGCCCGCCTGATGGCCGATGGTGTCGTTGACCTGCTTGAAGCCGTCGAGGTCGATGTAGAGCACGGCGGTGTCGTGGTCGCTGGCCCGGCGGCCGGTGACGGCCTTGGTGACCCGCTCGGTGAACAGGGCGCGGTTGGGCAGGTCGGTGAGCGCGTCGTGGGAGGCGTTGTGCTGGAGCTGGGCCTGTAGCCGGACCCGCTCGGTGACGTCGCGGGAGTTGAAGATCAGGCCGCCGTGGTGGCGGTTGACCGTGGATTCGACGTTCAGCCAGCCGTCGCCGCCGGAGCGCCGGGCGCCGGCGCGGAAGCGGCACTCGATGCGGGTGGTCGGCTCGTCCTGCGGGTCGGCGGCGAGGAAGCGGCGGACCTCGTGGACGACCCGCCCGAGGTCCTCGGGGTGGATCAACGCCGCCAGCTCGGAGCCGACCAGTTCCTCGGCGTCCCGCCCGTAGACCCCGGCGGCGGCCGGGCTGACGTATCGCAGCACACCGGACGGCGCGGCGATCATGATGACGTCGCTGGAGCCCTGCACCAGGGAGCGGAAGTGGTTCTCCTTCTGCGCCAGCTCCTGGGTGAGGGTGATGTTGTCGAGCAGCATGATGCCCTGGCGGACGACGAGTGCGAGGACGACCGTGCAGCCGGTGAAGAGCACCACCCGGTCGATCTGCCGTCCGTCCAGCACGTTGGTGAGGATGCCGAGGGTGCACACCGCGGCGGCCAGGTACGGGGTGAGCGCCGCGAGCGAGCCGGCGATGGGACGGCTGCCGTGCAGCTGCGGACGGCGGGCGGCGGGCTCGACGGCCCCGACCGGCTCGACGTCGTCCAGGTCCTCCTCGCCGGAACGGCGGGCGACCCAGGGTGCGTACGCCAGCAGTATCGAGCCGGCGAACCACCCCGCGTCCAGGATCTGCCCGGAGCGGTAGTGCTCGCGCAGCAGCGGTGAGCTGAACAGCGCGTCGCACAGCACCGTCAACGCCAGTGCGGCGACTGCCGTGTTGATGGCCGAGCGGTGGACGGAGGAGCGCCGGAAGTGCAGCGCGAGCACCATGCTCACCAGGACGATGTCCAGCAGCGGATAGGCCAGCGACAGCGCGCTCTGCGCCACGCTGCGGCCGTGGAAGTGGGCGGTGTGCGCGAGCGCCAGGCTCCATGAGAGAGTGAGCAGGGACCCGGCGATCAGCCAGGAGTCCAGGCCCAGGCAGACCCAACCGGCCCTGGTCACGGGCCGCTTGGCGAGCACCAGCAGGCCCACGATGGCCGGCGGCGCGAACAGCAGGAAGCAGAAGTCCGCCAGCGAGGGGCTGGGCACCGTCGTCCCCTTGACGACCTCGTACCAGCCCCAGACGCCGTTGCCGAGGCCGGCCATCCCGGAGGAGACGCCGAACAGCATCCAGGCCGGACGGAACCGGCTGCGGTGCCGGCGCGCGTACAGGCCGCAGGAGACGGCCGCCACCAGGGCCGCGAAGCTGAGCCCGAAGTCCCCCATGAACACCGCGATTTGCGGAGAGCCCCAGCCGAAGGCGGCGCCGAGGGCGTAGCCGCCGCAGACCACAGCCAGGACGACCTGCGGCACCGCGCTCGACGGACTGCCGGCCGGCGCCGGCGGCCTGGAGAGCATCGCCCCGGGGGCGCTCACCGTGTTCTCCTGCTGTCCCGTACCGGGTGCCGTCGCGAGCGGTGTGCCCGGAAGCCTCGTCGCGTTCCCGCGGGCGCCCGTGGATCGCGCATCACGCGGATCATCCATCGGCCGTACATCGCCCGTCGCCCCCCTCGCGTTCCGGATCTTTCACATCGCGCCGTTTTCGTCCGGCGTCGTCCCCGCTCGGGACGATACACCAGTTCCGTCACTCAGGGACATAGTCCCTCTACGGAGCGTGACTAGGGGCGGAATTTGAATACCCCTTGCAGTCGTACGGCCTCGTAGCGCTACGCGCAACCGGCTCAGTCGACGGTGGCGATCACGTTCCGCAGGGGCCGATCGGCCGCGAAGAGCGTCAACTGCTCGCGCAGCAGCCGCTTCGCACGAGGCAGGAAGGCAGAGCTGGGGCCACCGACGTGGGGAGTGATGAGCACGCCGGGAGCGTGCCACAGCGGATGCCCGGCTGGCAGGGGTTCCGGATCGGTGACGTCGAGCGCCGCGCGCAGGCGCCCGGACTCCAGTTCGGCGAGCAACGCCCCGGTGTCGACGATCGCACCGCGCGCGACGTTCACCAGCAGTGCGCCCTCTTTCATCCGGGCCAGGAAATCGCGTCCTACCAGGCCACGGGTCTCGTCGGTGAGCGGAGCGGCGAGGACGACGACGTCCGCCTCGGGCAGGAGGGCGGACAGGTCGGAGAGTGGGTGCACGGGACCGCGCACTGTGTCACGCGCGGTGCGAGCGACGCGCACCACCCGCGCACATTCAAAGGGTGTGAGCCGGTCTTCTATGGCACTGCCGATCGAACCATAGCCCACGATGAGGACCGACTTGTCGGCAAGAGCGGGACGGAAGCCGGGCCGCCACTCCCCCGCGTCCTGGCTCCGTACGAACCCGGGGACGTCGCGCAGCGCCGCCAGGATCAGGGTGAGCGCGAGCTCGGCGGTGCTGGCGTCGTGCAGACCACGGGCGTTGCACAGCCGGGCGCCGGACGGCATCTGCGGCAGTCCGGGGAGCATGTGGTCGATCCCCGCTGTGAGGGTCTGTACGACCCGGACCCGGGTCATCCGGGACAGCGGGCGCAGGCAGGCCGCCACGCCCTTCATGTAGGGAACGACGTAGAAGACACACCGGGCAGGGTCCGCCGGGTAGTTGGGGCCGGCGTCCCAGTGGACGTAGTGGAACCCGTCGGGGAGCCCGTCGATCTCGTCGGGCGGGATCGGGAGCCATACGTCGTTCGCGTCGCCACGCTGCGCTGCGGTTGTCATGACCTGAGGCTATGCGAAGGAATGTTCTTCCCAGACGTTAGTTTGGTCTGGCCCTTGATCGGGGGCGAGGGGACGGAGGCACAGCCAGGTGGAGCGCAGGACAATCGGTGCGGCGGCGCTCGAAGTGGGCGCCATCGGGCTCGGCTGTATGCCGATGAGCTGGGGGTACACCGAGTCGCAGCGCGGCAAGGAGGGGTCACTGCGGGCGGTGCACGCCGCGCTGGACCGGGGTTGCAGCCTGCTGGACACCGCCGACATGTACGGGCCGTTCACCAATGAGCTGCTGGTGGGGCGGGTGCTCAAGGAGCGGCGGGCGGAGGCGTTCGTCTCGACCAAGTGCGGGCTGCTCGTCGGCGACCAGCACATCGTCGCCAATGGGCGGCCCGGTTACGTCAAGCGGGCCTGCGACGCCTCACTGCGCCGGCTCCAGACCGACCGGATCGACCTCTACCAGCTCCACCGCGCCGATCCGGAGGTGCCGATCGAGGAGACCTGGGGGGCGATGGCGGAACTGGTGGCGGCCGGGAAGGTGCGGTCGCTGGGGCTGTGCGCGGTGGGTGCGCGGGCGGTACGGCAGATCCGCCTGTCCCGTACGGCCCGTACACAGGGGCCGGCGGGGGCCCGTCCGGTCCGTCCGCGTGCCGGGCTGCACGACGGGACGCTGACCCAACTGGAGCGCATCCAGCAGGTGTTCCCGGTCAGCAGTGTGCAGGCCGAGCTGTCGGTGTGGTCCCCGGAGGCGCTGGAGGCGCTGCTGCCGTGGTGCGAGTCGCGGGGCGTCGGGTTCCTGGCGGCGATGCCGCTGGGCAACGGCTTTCTGACCGGGACGCTCACCCCGGGGCAGGGCTTCGAACCGGAGGACATACGGGCCCGCCACCCACGCTTCACCGCCGAGATGATGGCGGCGAACCAGCCGGTGGTGGCCGGACTGCGGCGGGTCGGCGCCCGCTACGGCGCGACGCCGGGGCAGGTGGCGCTGGCGTGGGTGCTGGCCCAGGGCCGCCACGTCGTCCCCGTACCGGGCACCAAGAAGGAGCGGTGGGCCGCACAGAACGCCAAGGCCGCCGATCTGCGGCTGACTGGCGAGGACCTGGCGGAGATCGCGTCGCTGCCGGCGGCGCGGCAGTCCTGGTAGCGGGCGCCGGACGCCGTCCCGGCGGGGGGAGGGGAATTCCCCGCGCCGCGCCGCCCGATGTGATGTTGTGGTGCCAGCCAGGAAGACGAGAGGATCCCCGTCGTGCAACGCCGTTCCCAGACCGCCGTGTTGGCCGTCGCTTCGCTGCTCCTGGCAGCGGGCTGCTCGTCGGGCGGTGGCCGGCCGCAGGGCGGCGGGAGTTCCGCCGCTCCGGCCAAGAGCCCCGGCGCCTCGGCCGGAGCCGGGGCGCCGAGCGCCACGCCGACGTCCGCCGCGCCGCCCGCCAAGGGCACGGTGAAGGTGGTCGGGACCCTGGTCACCGGCCTGACGTCGCCCTGGGGGGTGGCGGTGCTGCCGGGCGGCGATCTGCTGGTCGGCTCCCGTGACACCGGGAAGATCGTCCGGATCTCGGCGGACACCGGGAAGAGCACCGAGCTGGGTTCGGTGGCGGGCGTGGACCCGGGCGGCGAGGGCGGTCTGCTGGGTCTCGCGGTCTCCTCCGACTTCGGCACCGACCACCAGGTGTACGCGTACTTCACCACCGCGTCGGACAACCGCATCGCCCGCATGATCTACGACGAGAAGCGCCCCCCGGGCGACCAGCTCGGCGCGCCCGACACCATCCTGCGGGGCATCCCCAAGGGCCAGATCCACAACGGCGGCCGGATCGCGTTCGGCCCGGACAAGATGCTCTACGCCGGGACCGGCGAGACCGGTGACAACGGCCTGGCTCAGGACAAGTCCTCGCTGGGCGGCAAGATCCTGCGGATGACGCCGGACGGCGAGCCCGTACACGGCAACCCCGAGGCCGACTCGGTGGTGTACGACTACGGGCACCGCAATGTGCAGGGGCTGGCCTGGGACAGCGACCACCGGCTGTGGGCCTCGGAGTTCGGGCAGGACACCTGGGACGAGCTCAACCTCATCGAGCCGGGCAGGAACTACGGCTGGCCGGAGGTCGAGGGCAAGGCGAAGGGCGGGCAGGGCGGTTCCGGGTTCGTCGACCCGGTCGAGCAGTGGCGGCCCGCGGACGCCTCGCCCAGCGGCATCGCCTACGCCAAGGGCTCGATCTGGATGGCGTCGCTGCGTGGTGAGCGGCTGTGGCGGATCGCGCTGAACGGGACGAAGCCGGTGGCGGCGCCGCAGGCCTTCCTCAAGGGCACCTACGGGCGGCTGCGGACCGTCGTGGCGACCGGTGACGGCGGATTGTGGCTGGTCACCAGCAACACGGACGGCCGGGGCAAGCCGCACAAGGGCGACGACCGGATCCTCCGCCTCAAGGTGACCTGATCCCGCTGGTCCCTCTGATCCCCTTTTCACCGTTCCTGCCTACACTCGGGTGCCAGGGGGACGGGTGCGCGTCACATCGACGAGGGGGCAGGCACCGTGTTCAACATCGTGGAAGAGCTGTTCGCGCCGGGCCGCAAGCACACCGACGAAGAGCGGCAGAAGATGACGCTGGTCGTCGACGACATCGGTGACGGCGACCCGGGGAAGGGCCCGATAGACCTCTCCTCCGGGACGGTCGTCATCCGGACGCAGCGGAGCGGCCCCGCTGCCTGAGGTGCCTTCCCGCGGGCCCGGTCCGCGCCGCGGCGATGTCCCGGCTGCGGGCCGCGGCGACCGCACCGACCACCGGCATCGCGAGCAGCGCCAGGGGGATCGGCCCGTAGCCCGAACATCAGCCCCCGCCGCAGCACGGCGCGCGACTCCCCCATACCGTCCTCTGCATCCCGAACGCGCCGCCGCCCGCCGGCACCACCGCCGCAGTATCCCAGCAGCTCACCGCCCGACGGCGGGGCGGGTGCGCGGCGGCGGTCGGGCGCGCGGTGGTAGGTCGGGCGCCCGGCGTCGGTCGGGTCAGGACGCCGCCGGTTCGCCGAACAGGCGCAGGCGGTGGGCCACCGCGCCCGCCTCGCCGCGGCCGGAGACGCCCAGCTTGGCCAGGATGTTGGAGACATGGACGCTGGCCGTCTTCGGGGAGATGAACAGGGCGTCGGCTATCTGGCGGTTGCTCCGGCCCTCGGCGACCAGGCGCAGCACGTCCCGTTCGCGCGGGGTCAGGCCGAGGGACTCGGCGGGTGCGGGGCCGGCGGGCGCACCGTCCCCGGCGACACCGCGGGTGGTGCCGGCGGTCGCGGGCGCCGGTATCAGCCCCGGCAGCGGGATACGGGCCCGCTGGGCGAGCAGGGCCAGTTCGTCGACGAGCGGGCGGGCGCCCATCTCCCCGGCGGCGGTGTGCGCCTGGGTGAGCAGGAGCACGGCGGCCTCGCGCGGGGTGCGGCCGTTCAGCCCGGCGGTGGCCCGTTCGCTGCCGTGGAGGAGCGACTCGGCCCAGCGGTAGCAGGCCCGGGCGAGCTCGTGCGGGCGCTCCAGCGGCTCAAAGGCGGCGACCACGGCGGCCCAGGCATCGGGGGTCTCGCGGCCCTCGGCGCGGCGGAGTTCGGCGTCGACCGCGAGGCGGTGCGCCTCCCATACCGGGGCGAGCCCGGGCAGCTTCTTGACGGCGTCCCGGATGCCGTCCAGCACTGCGGGCCGGCCGGGCTCGGCGGCCGGCAGCCCGCGGGCGTCCGACTCGGCGGCGGTGGCCCACCACAGCAACGGCCAGGCGTAGCGCTGGGTGCCGGGCGGGAAGCCGAGCTCCATGGCCTGGCCGAGGATCGCGCGGGCGTCGAGGATCCGGCCCTGGCGGGCGGCGATGCGCAGGGCGTGCTGGGCGAGCGGGAGGGCGTGCTGCGGCTGGGGGTCGTGGGTGCCGTAGTGCTCCCGGGCAACGGTCAGTTCGCGCTCGGCGGCGGCGAGGTCGCCCTCGTCCAGCGCGAGGTCGGTGAGGCGGTTGGCGGCCAGGGCGAGGGAGCGGGCGCTCTGGGCGAGCCGGCGGCTGTCGGCGGCGGCTCGGCTCGCCTCCTCCCAGCGGCCCAGCGACTGGAGGGATTCGGCGCGGTTGGCCATCACCCAGCAGGTCTTGTCCTTGAGGCCGTAGCGGGTGGTGAGTTCGATGCCCTGCTCGGTGACCTCGGCCGCTTCGCGGGAGCGGCCGACGCCCTCCAAGGCGGACGGGAGGTTGACGTGGCCGCGCCCGATGACGGCGAAGTAGCCGCGCTCGACGGCCCGGTCGAGGGCGCCGCGGAGGTCGGCGAGGCCCTCGTCGACCTCGCCGGAGTCGACCCGCAGCCCGGCCAGGGTCAGCCGGGAGTTCAGCTCGGCCTCCTCGTCGCCCACCAACTGGGCCAACTCCACGGCCCGTTCGGCCGTGGCGAAGGTGCTCGGCCCCGGTTCGTGCAGGATCGCCCAGCTGGCGACAGCGGCCATCACCTCGGCGTGCACGGAGGACGGCGGCAGCCCGCGCACCAGCTCCTGCGCCCGGCCGAGGTCCTCCCAGCCGTTTCCGCGGCCGGTGCCCTGGCAGAGCCGGGAGCGCTGGACCAGGAACCAGGCGGTGCGGAGGGGGTCGTTCTCCGTGCGCAGGGCCCGCAGGGCGCGCTTGGTGATCGTGAAGGCCCGTTCGCCGTCGCCGGACAGCCGGGCGGCCACCGCGATCTCGGCGAGCAGGTCGAGGAAGCGGAGAGCGTCGTCGCAGCCGCAGGCCGGGTAGCTCTCGGCGTAGTCGACCGGGCGCACGCCCTGGCGGACCTCCGGGGGCGCGTCGTCCCACAGCTCCAGGGCGCGGTCCAGCAGCCGCAGCTGCTCGGCGTAGGCGTGGCGGCGGCGGGCCTGCACGGACGCGGCGAGGACCGCGGGCAGCGCCTTGGCGGCGTCATGGGCCTTGTACCAGTAACTGGCCAACCGGGCGGCGCAGGCGTCGGCCCGGACCAGCGAGGGGTTGGCCTCCAGCGCCTCGGCGTAGCGCCGGTTGAGGCGGGTGCGCTCGCCGGGCAGCAGGTCGTCGACGACCGCCTCGCGGACCAGGGCGTGCCGGAAGCGGTAGCCCGTGCCGTCCTGGGTGGGCACCAGGGTGTTGCTGCCGACGGCGACCCGAAGCGCCTCGATGAGGTCGTCCTCGGTCATCTGGCAGACGGCGGAGAGGAGTTCGTGTTCGACCGTGGAGCCGCCCTCGGAGGCCGTCCGCACCACCCGCTGGGCGTCCTCGGGCAGCGCCTCGACGCGCACCAGCAGCAGATCGCGCAGCGGGTCGCTGAGGCCGTGCAGACAGCCGTCGGCGAGGCTGCGGGCGAGCTCCTCGACGAAGAAGGCGTTGCCCTCGGAGCGCTTGAAGACCCGGTCCACGGTGCCCTCTTCGGGATCGCTGCCGTTGATCCCGGCGATCTGGGAGCGGACCTCCTCGCGGTTGAAACGGGCCAGCTCGATGCGCCGGACCGTGCGCATCCGGTCGATCTCGGCGAGGAACGGGCGCAGCGGGTGCCGGCGGTGGATGTCGTCGGAGCGGTACGTCGCCACCAGCAGGACGTTGGCGTCGTGCAGGGCGCGCAGCAGATAGGCGAGGAGTTCGCGGGTGGAGCGGTCGGCCCAGTGGAGGTCCTCGATGACGATGACGAGGGTGCGGTCGGCCGCGAGCCGCTCCAGGAGGCGGGCGGTCAGCTCGAAGAGCCGGGCCCGGCCGATCTCCTCGTCGTGCGCCTCTCCCGGCGTCTCGCCCAATTCGGGCAGGATGCGGGAGAGTTCGCCCTCCTGGCCGGCGACGGCGGCGGCGAGCTCGTCGCGCAGGTGCCAGTTGAGGGTGTGCAGGATCGCGGAGAACGGCGCGAAGGGCAGGCCCTCCGAGCCGATCTCGATGCAGCCGCCGAGCGCGACCAGCGCGCCCCGGGCACGCGCGGCCTCGCTGAACTCCTCGATGAGGCGGGTCTTGCCGACCCCGGCCTCGCCTCCGATGAGCAGGGCCTGGGGCTCGCCGGACGCCGCGATCCGGGCGAGCGCCTCGCCCAACGCGGCGAGCTCGGCCGTACGGCCGACGAACACGGGACTGACGGACCTGGTCTCCACGCTGCTGAGCATCGCACAGGGGTCTGACACTCCGGCAAGGGGTTCCCTCCCGCGGGACGGCCGGCGGCGCAGGTCAGACGGCGGCACGGCGTACCCGCCACCGCCGGGACGGGCGCGAACTCACCTGCCCTTCGGGTTCGTTCTCCCCGGAGCGGCGGCCGGCGCCACCGGCCTCGGCGCGCAGGACCTCGGTCGCCTCGCGCACCAGGCGCTGCCGGTCGGCCTCGCGGCGCAGCTCTTCGTAACGGACGTGCATCTCCAGCTCGGAGTGGAACATGGTGGGTCTCCCCCGGTGAGGTGGGCTTGGTGCCACGGCCTGCTGCGTTGGCTGTCTGCCGTGGCTTGTTGACGGGCTCAAGCCTCGTCGCCCAGGGGGGTCGCCCACATCGGGAGAGTTCCCGATCTCTGCGTACGGCGGTGCTTAGGCTGCCGGTGCGGTCGGCCGTACGCGACTTAGAAACCGGTCGGGGGCCGGTTCCGACAGCCGTACCCGGCCTCGGAACCGGCCCCCGCACCGCCGTGGTCCTTAGGCGCCCGGACCGGCCCCCTTAGGGATGCTGGGCAGGCTCGCGAACAGATCGAAGTACATGCCTGCGGAGATCAGGATCCCCAGCACCCCGAGCGCCAGCCCGCCCCACGCGACGGCCCGCACCCAGGCGGCCCGCGGCCGGCTCAGCACCACCGCGGCGACCAGCACCGCCAGCAGCGCGAAGACGCCGTTGACCAGGGCGGTGGTGTGCCAGGGGGTGCCGTACATGGCGGCGATCTGGTCGGTCGCCTGGCCGGACTGGAGCTTGATCTGCCCCACCAGCGTCTGCCGTTCGGCCATCAGCCGGCCGAACCAGGTGCCGGTGACGGACGCGAGGCCCAGTCCCGCGGCGACCACGGCGCCGGCTCCGGCGGCGACGGGGGTGGCGGTGGGCCGGGAGGGGTCGGGGTCCGCACCCTCGTCCGCGCCGTCGTCCGCGCCCTCGTGGTCCCCGTGTTCGGCGCCGTCGGACGCCTCGCTGCCGGCGGCGTCCGAGGCAGTGTCCTCGTTCTGCCCGGCGGCAGCCGCCCCCGCGGCCTGCTCTACGGCCTGCTCATCGGCCTTCTCGCCAGGCTTCTCACCGGCCTTCTCGCCGGCCTTCCCCTCCGTGGCGGCGGCCTGCGCCGGCACGGTCTCGTCGTCGGTTCGCTTGTCGGATCGCTGGTCGGATCGCTGGTCGGATCGCTGGTCGGTCGTGGTCGTCCTAGTCGTACTCGTACCCATGTGCGCGACCGTAGGGGCCGCGTCTGAGAGCGAGATGAGAGCCGCAGCGTGCGGTCCGCCGGCCACCGACGGGCACGTCCCGGGCCGGACCCGCCCGCCCGTACCGCCGGTACTCGCCTCAGACGCGCACCAGACCCGCCTCAGACGCGCACCAGCGGCCGCTCCCCGCCCGGCTCCGGCGTGGCATCGTCCTGCTCCGATGTGGCCCCGTCCCGCTCCGGCGGCGGTTCGATGCTGATCCGCGGCAACCTGCGGTCGAGCCAGGAGGGCAGCCACCAGTTGGCGCCGCCCAGCATGTGCATCAGCGCCGGGACCAGCAGCGTGCGCAGCACGAAGGCGTCCAGCGCGACCGCGGATGCCAGGCCGATGCCGAACATCGCGATGGTCCGGTCGCCGCTGAGGATGAACGCGGCGAACACCGCGATCATGATGACCGCCGCCGAGTTGATCACCCGGCTGGTCTCGGCGAGGCCGACCCGTACCGACCGGCGGTTGTCGCCGGTCAGCTGCCACTCCTCGTACATCCGCGACACCAGGAACACCTGGTAGTCCATGGACAGCCCGAACAACACCGACACCATGATCACCGGCAGGAACGGTTCGATCGGCCCGGCGCTGCCCAGCCCCAGCGCCTCGCTCCCCCACCCCCACTGGAAGATCGCGACCACGATCCCGAAGGACGAGGCGACGGCCGCGACGTTCATCAACGCGGCCTTGAGGGGTATGCCGATGCTCCGGAACGCGAGCAGCAACAGGAGCGAGCCAAGCGCCACCACCACGCCGATGAAGAGCGGCAGCTTGCCCACGATGACCGACGCGAAGTCGTCATAGCTCGCCGTGACGCCGCCGACCTGCACCCGCATCGTGGTCCCGTCGGCGGCCTCCGGAAGCACGTCCGTACGCAGCCGCTGTACCAGGTCGGAGGTCTGCCGGGACTGCGGTGAGCTGTCCGGTACGACGGTGATCAGCCCGGTGCTCCGGCTGCCGTCGAACTGCGGGCCGCTGACCTGGGCGACGCCGGGGGTGGTGCGCAGCTGGTGCGGCAGCTTCTCGAAGGCGATCCGGTCCTCGGGGCCGTCGAGGGCACCGACGAGGGTCAGCGGCCCGTTGAACCCTGGCCCGAAGCCCCTGCCGGGGCCGTCCCCCGGCCCTCCTCGCGCCAGCAGGTCGTACGCCTTGCGGGTCGTGGACGTGGCCGGATTGTTCCCCTGGTCGGAGGTGCCCAGGTGCAGACCGAACGTGGGCAGGGCGAGGGTCAGCATGACGGCCGCCGCGGTCGCTCCCAGCAGCTTGGGGTGTCGCTCGACGAAGCCGGCCCAACGGACGGCGATACCGGCGCGCCGCTCGTGCCGCGGCCCCTCCTCGGCGAGCCGACGCCGCTCCCGCCGGCCGAGCACCCGCGTCCCGATCAGCCCGAGCAGCGCCGGCAGCAGCGTCACGGACGCGGCCACCGTGAGGACGACGGTGAGCGAGGCGGCCAGCGCGACGCCGTTGAGGAACCCCAGCCGCAGGATCAGCATCCCCAGCAACGCGATGCACACCGTCGCGCCGGCGAAGACGACCGCCCGCCCCGACACCGCAACGGCCCGCTCGGCGGCCTCCTCGACGGAAAGGCCCGCCCTGAGGCCCTTGCGGTGCCGGGTCACGATGAACAGCGCATAGTCGATGCCGACCCCGAGGCCTATCAGGCTGCCGAGCATCGGCGCGAAGTCGGCGACCGTCATGGCGTGGCTGAGCAGGCTGATGCCGGCCGAGGCGGTGCCGACCGCGGCCACCGCGGTGACGATCGGCAGGAAGGTCGCGGCGAGCGACCCGAAGGCGAGGAACAGCACCACGGCCGCCGCACCCAGCCCGATGACCTCCGGCAACTGCGCCCGCGGCGCCTCGGTCAACGCGATCCCGGCCCCGCCCAGCTCGACCTGGAGCCCGTCCCCGCTCGCGGCCCGCGCGGTGTCCACGACCTCACGTACCTGCGCCGCCTCCAGCTCATCGGCGGGCCGGTCGAACATCAGCGAGGCATACGCGGTCCGCCCGTCCGCACTGATCTGCTGCCCGCCGTGCCCGCTGCCGCCACCATGCCCACCACGGCCGTGCTCACCACGGCCGTGCTCACCACGGCCGTGCCCGATATCGGCCTGCTTGCCGTAGGGCCCCCGTACCTCGGCAACGCCCGGTAGCTGAGCGACCTCCTCCAGCGTCCGCCGCATCGTCTTCTCGACCGCGCCGGACCGCACCGTCCCGTGCTCCGTGTGCCACACGATGGTGTCGCTGTCCCCGGACTGCCCCGGAAACGCGTTCGCCATCAGGACACTCGCCTGCCCGGACTCGGTCCCCGGCACCTCGTAGTCGTTCGAGTACGCGGATCCGGTCACCCCCGCCGCAACGGCAACGCCCGCAAAGGCCGCGAGCCAAAGAACGATCACCACGATGCGGCGCCTGAGACACCACCGAGCCAGAGCGGTCACGACGTCGATGCTTCCCGGGGTTGTGCGTCGATATCTCCCGGGTACGGGTGGTGCCGAGCGCGTATGTACGGGGACGGGCGGGCCCCCGCGCGCCGGTTCGGCACGACGACGGGCCCTAGCAGAGCAGAGTGACACCCGGAAAAGATCCTTTGCCCTGTTTGTGGGCTTCCCCACAAAGAAGCGGGAAGGGAGATCCTGGCCCGGGACTCCGGCTCCGTCGTCTGTGCGGCGCCGCGCCGGGGGCGCCCCGCCCCGGCCATCTGCCACGGCCATCCGCCCGGCCCGCCCGCACGTCAGCCCTTCAGCGGCACCTGCACCTCGGCCCGGATCTTGCCCGTCTCATCAGCAACCGCCTGAAGATCAACCGACTGCGGGTCCTTCCCCAGGTCGGCAGCATCGGTTTCCGCGACACTGACCGTCGTACTGGAGGTCCCCCACACACAGAACGACAGCGTCACCTTCTGCCCTGCTGTCGTCTTCACGTCCACTCCGCAGGTCAGCGGATCCCCACCACTGCCCGGCGTGAACTTCTTCTCGGGAACGGCGACTTCGACATCCGGAGAGTTCGTCATCCCGTGGATCATGCGGGTGACGCCCTCTTCGGGATCGTCGATGGTGCCGTTCAAACCCATCATCACCAACGATTTGGTACCCCCGGTGTACTGACCGGCCGCCGCATGCACACCGTGCGCATTCACCCCGTCATGCGGCACTTGGGCGTCCGCCTGCTGGGATATGTCCTTGGCCAGTGAGTACTTCCCGTCAACCAGCGACTGGGGCACAGTGATCTTGTACTTCGGCCCGCTGGAGGACTTACCGGAACCCCCATCGTCCCCACCGCGGAGCGCCATGGGCGCAACAACGCCGCCGATGACCAACACTCCGGCAATCGCCCCGAGAATTCCCCATACCTTCCCCGCGTTGCTCTTGGGCGGCTGCGGAGGTGGCGGCACCATCCCCGGCCCGCCATAGCCGTACGGAGTCTGCTGCGGCACCCCATAGGCCCCGGGCGGGGGCGGACCGTACGGACTCTGCTGCCCATAGGACCCCGGCGGCACCTGCCCACCCGGCGCCTGCCCGACGGGCGCCTGCGGCGGGTACCCGCCAGGCTGACCCTGCTGCGGAACACCCGACGGCGAGCCGCCCCATCCGTTGTTGGGGAACTGCGGCGTTGTCATTTACGGACCTCGGTCTCTTCCACTCATGGCCCCGCAACCGTGAGGGGCGCACCCGACCCGATCGGCAATGAGCCGGGCCCACTTGCCGAATGCATACGTCTGGACCGTTGTTCGGCGACGGCATCGACAGCACCACCGAACCGCTCGGCCCGGGTCGCGAACACGGTAGCCCAGGGCCACCCTCGTCGGGCCCACAACGACGGGCGCTGTCAGACCTCTTGACCGACCTATTGGTCTGAACCATTCTGTGCGCCAGGGACTGGGACCGCGATCGGCCCGGCCCCGTCACCGGTGGCCACCGTCTCGCGCACCTTCCCCGCACTTCCCCCACACCTCCCCCGCGCCTCCCCGGGCTCTCCCCTTCGGCACTGGAGACCGCCATGTCTCGCACCGCGCGTACCAGACCTTCTCGCCACAGACGCCTGCTCACCACGCTCCTGGCCGCCTTCGCCACCGTCGCAACGGCCACCGCGACGACCACCGCGACCGCGTCCGCAGCCCCCGCACGCGTACCCGCGGCCCCCTCCCCCACCACGTCCGCCACCACGTCCGCCACCGCCGATGTCAACGTCGCCAAGAACGCCGGCTACGAAGCCGGCCTCAGCAACTGGACCTGTTCGGCGGGCAGCGGCAGCACCGTGACCTCCCCCGTGCGCAGCGGCACCGCCGCCCTCAAGGCCACGCCCACCGCCTCGGACAACGCCACCTGCGCGCAGGCCGTCGCCGTCAAGCCCAACGCGACGTACCGGCTCAGCGCGTACGTCCAGGGTTCCTACGTCTACCTGGGCGCCTCCGGCACCGGCACCACGGACGTCTCCACCTGGACCCCGTCCGCCACGGGGTGGCAGGAACTCACGACCACCTTCACCACCGGCCCCAGCACCACCTCCGTCACCGTCTACACCCACGGCTGGTACGGACAACCCACCTACTACGCCGACGACTTCAGCGTCCTGGGACCCGACGTCGGAGGCGGGACCGACCCCGGCCCCGAGGTCCCGGCGACGCCCGGCGGCCTGACCGCCGGCACCGTGACGTCGTCCTCCGTCGCCCTCTCCTGGAACCCGGTTCCCGGCGCGACCGGCTACACGGTTTACCGTGACGGCACCAAGGACCGTACGGCGAACGGCACTTCGGCGACGGCTACCGGCCTCGCCCCCGCCACCACCTACCGCTTCCAGGTCTCCGCCACCAACGCCGCCGGCGAGTCGGCCCGCTCTGCGGAGGTCACGGCGACCACCGCGCCCTCGGGTGGCGGCACCGACCCCACCGTCCCCCGGCACGCGGTCACCGGCTACTGGCAGAACTTCAACAACGGCGCCACGGTCCAGAAGATCAGCGACGTCCCCGGCCAGTACGACATCATCGCGGTCGCCTTCGCCGATGCCACCACCACGCCCGGCGCCGTCACGTTCAACCTCGACTCGGCGGGCCTCGGCGGCTACACCGTCGACCAGTTCAAGGCCGACATCAAGGCCAAGCAGGCGGCCGGCAAGTCGGTCGTCATCTCCGTCGGCGGCGAGAAGGGCGCGGTGTCCGTCAACGACGCAGCCTCGGCGTCCAACTTCGCCAACAGCGTCTACGCGCTCATGCAGCAGTACGGGTTCGACGGCGTCGACATCGACCTGGAGAACGGCCTCAACCCCACCTATATGACGCAGGCGCTGCGCTCGCTCTCCCAGAAGGCGGGCGGCAGGCTCGTGCTCACCATGGCGCCGCAGACCATCGACATGCAGTCCACGTCGGGCGGCTACTTCCAGACCGCGTTGAACGTCAAGGACATCCTCACCGTCGTCAACATGCAGTACTACAACAGCGGTTCGATGCTCGGCTGTGACGGCAAGGTCTACTCCCAGGGCAGCGTCGACTTCCTCACGGCACTCGCCTGCATCCAGCTCGAAGGCGGCCTGGATCCCTCGCAGGTGGGCCTGGGGCTGCCCGCGTCCACCCGCGGCGCGGGCAGCGGCTACGTCGCTCCGAGCGTCGTGAACGCCGCCCTGGACTGCCTCACCAAGGGCACGAGCTGCGGCTCCTTCAAGCCGGCGAAGACCTATCCGGGCGTGCGCGGAGCCATGACCTGGTCCACCAACTGGGACGCGGCGAACGGCAACGCCTGGTCGTCGGCGGTCGGCCCGCACGTTCACGGACTGCCGTAGCCCCGGCCACGAACGCGGAATTCGCACCACACGATCTTCCCCGGCAGGCGCTCGCCGACGCCCCATGCGTCGGCGAGCGCCTGCACGAGCAGCAACCCTCGGCCCGACTCGGCCTCCTCGCCCACGACTGCCCCCGATACGCGCGGCTCCCCGTCCCCGCTGTCGTGCACCTCGACGCGCAGCGGCCCGTCCGCGGCCCCCAGCGTCAGCCACAGCCGGTAACCGCGCCCCGGCGGGACGCCGTGCAGCAGGGCGTTGGTGGCCAGTTCGCTCACGCAGAGCACGATGTCGTCCGCGCGTTGTCTCAGGTCCCAGTCGGCGATGACGGTACGGGCGAACTCCCTGGCCAGCGGCACGGAACGGCGCTCCCGAAGGTAGAAGGCCGAGCGGGTACAGAGAGCCTGGATCTCCTTGTGCATGGCGCCACTGTCACACCCTGTGATTACGCTGGACCACAGCGTGAAGTCGTACAGATTCGATGTACGACTTCCCGCCGCATCAGACAGTCACGACGGGGGGAAGGCAAGCCGCATGCACCCGGCGAACAAACCGAAGAGGATCACGTCCTGGCACGTGATCGGAGCCCAGCTGAGCCACTTCCGGCGGGCGGCCCGCTTAACGCAGCCAGCGCTGGCCGAGGCAGTGGGCCTGCACGAGGACACCATCGGCTCGATCGAGCAGGGCCGTAGACCACTGAAGATCGACCTGGCCGAGACGTTGGATGAACTCCTGGACACCAAGGGGGCGTTGGCGGTCGCGGTGAAGAACGTCCCGGAGCGGGAGAAGCTGCCAGCTTTCGTTCAGAACTACCTTGAGTACGAAGAGGAGGCGCTGACGCTGCTCTGGTACGAGACCCAGGTGGTGCCTGGTCTCTTGCAAACCGAAGCCTACGTCCGCGCCGTCTTCGGCTGCCTCTATCCCCCGGTCGATGGAGACGAGTTGGAGCAGTGGGTCAAGGCGCGACTAGACCGGCAAAAGGCTCTCACCCGCAAGCCGCCTCCGATGATGAGCTTCATCCTGGAGGAGTCAATCCTGCACCGGCCCATTGGCGGAGCCGAAGTACTGCGCAATCAGATCAGGCACTTGCGCCAATGCGCCGAACTCCCTTTTCTCGGGCTACAGATCGTGCCTACGAATAGAGGGAACCACGCTGGGCTGGCGGGGCCGATGATCCTGCTGGAGACCCCCGAGCATGATGATCTGGCCTACGTAGAAGGCCAGCTGACCAGCTTCCTCCATGATGACCCAGATCAGGTGAGTGTGCTCCAGCAGAAGTATGGGATGCTGCGCTCGCAGGCTCTCACGCCCGAGGAGACCATGAGCCTGCTGGACGATCTGCTAGGAGGGTCATGACCAGCGCAGCCGCCCCACACAGCTCGGACGATCTCCCCTGGTTCAAGTCCAGCTACAGCAGCGACCAGGGCGGCGCCTGCGTCGAAGTCGCCACCTGCTCCTCCCCCCGCCCCACCGTCCACGTCCGCGACTCCAAGGACCCCCACGGGCCGACGCTCACCCTCAGCGCCGGCGCCTGGGCCGCGTTCCTCACCCTCGCCACCGCCTGAGCGGTCACGGGCCACGATGCAGTACCGACGACTCGGTAGCCACGGGCCGGACGTCTCCGCGCTCGGCCTCGGCTGCATGGGGATGTCGACCTCGTACGGCGTGCCGGACGACGCCGAGTCCGTGCGGACGCTGGACCGCGCGGTCGAGTTGGGCGTGACGCTGCTCGACACCGCGGACGCCTACGGGCGGGGCGCCAACGAGCAGTTCCTCGGGCGCTGGCTGCGCCGTCGTACGGCGGCGCAGCGGGACGAGCTGGTGGTGGCGACCAAGTTCGGGCTGCGGCACGACGACGCGACCGGGCGGGTCGACGCGGTCGACGGGTCGGCCGCCTGGGTGCGCGCGGCGTGTCATGCCTCGCTGCGGCGCCTCGCGACCGACCACATCGACCTGTACTACCTGCACCGTCGCGATCCGGACGTCCCCATCGAGGAGACGGTCGGGGCGATGGCCGAACTGGTCGCGGCGGGCACCGTACGGCACCTCGGCCTCAGCGAGGTGAGCACGCAAACGCTGCGGCGGGCGCATGCCGTCCACCCCATCGGCGCGGTACAGCTGGAGTACTCGCTCTTCACCCGCGAGGTGGTGGAGGGCGAGATGCTGGCGACCTGCCGGGAGCTGGGCATCGGCATCGTGGCGTACTCACCGCTGGGGCGGGGGATGCTGACCGGCGCGCTGGCGTCCCGCGAGGACCTCACCGAGGAGGACGCACGGCGTCGGTGGCCGCGGTTCGCCGAGGAGAACATCGAGCGGAATCTGCGGCTCGTCCGCGCCCTCCGGGACGTGGCCGGCTCGCTCGGCTGCACCCCGGCGCAGGCCGTTCTCGCCTGGCTGCTGGCCCAGGGCGAGGACATCGTGCCGATCCCCGGCACCAAGCGCCGGGCCTATCTGGAACAGAACGCGGCGGGAGCCGGTATCGCGCTGTCCCCCGAGCAGGCCGCCCGGCTGCGGGCGGCCGTGCCCGACGGTGCGGTGGCCGGGGAGCGCTATCCGCTGGCCGCGCTGGAGCGCCTGGGCCGTTGAGCCGGGTACGTGGCAGCCCACCCACCCACCACGGCAGTACATGGCAGCCCACCCACCACCACCGTGCCTGACGTGCACCCGCTATCGTCTACAGTCCTGTAGACGACAGATCGCTGGGCAGCGACCACCGACCACGCGTGGTCCGCTGAACAGCGCCCGAAATGCAGTTGGTTGCCGAGGCGCGACGCACCGCGCCGGGAGGGCGGACGGGACGATGGCGCAGTCGACCGGCGGGGCAACGACCCTGCCCACCACGGGGGAAGGACGGGGGCACGAGCCCCTGCACCATGCCGGACACGGTCCCGGCTGGAGCAAGGTACCGCAGGTCACGGCCCTGTTCTGGGGAGTGAAGGTGCTCACCACCGGCATGGGCGAGACGGCCTCGGACTACCTCGGCCGGACACTCGGGCCGATACCGGCGGGCTGCCTCGGACTGGCCGGGTTCGTGCTGCTCCTGGTCCTCCAGTTCCGGGCCACCCGCTACCGGCCGTGGACGTACTGGTCCGCGATCGTCATGGTCAGCGTGTTCGGCACGATGGCCGCCGACGTCGTACACGTCATTGCCGGCATCCCCTACACGGTCTCGGCGGTCGCCTTCACCGTCGCGCTGGCAGCCATCCTGACGGCCTGGTACCGGACCGAGGGGACGCTCTCGATCCACAGCGTCCGCACCCGCCGCCGTGAAACGTTCTACTGGGCGACGGTGCTCGCCACCTTCGCGCTCGGCACCGCGGTGGGCGACCTCACCGCGGGCACCCTCCATCTGGGATACCTCCCCTCCGGCATCCTGTTCGCCGCGCTCATCGCGGTGCCCGCGCTGTCCGGGCGGTTCCTCGGGCTGAACGCCGTCGCCGCCTTCTGGGGCGCGTATGTGCTGACCCGCCCGCTCGGCGCCTCGTTCGCCGACTGGATGGGCGTCTCCACCGCTCGCGGTGGCCTCGGCTGGGGGACGGGGCCGGTCACGCTCGCGCTCACGGTGCCGATCGTGCTGCTCGTGGGCTACCTGGCGATCAGCCACAAGGACACCCCGCCCGAACAGACCGGCGCACACAACGCCGTCTGACGGGTGCCGACCGCCCTCCCGAACTCAGCTCTCGATCAACACCGGGGCCAGTTCCCGGAGTTGGTCCAGGCCCAGGCCTCGGCTGGCGGCGACGGGCTGGACGGCGACGTGGTCGGCGCCCGCATCGAGGTGCTCCCGCACGCGGCGCAGCACGGCGTCCTCGTCGCCCCACGCCACGATCGCGTCGACCAGTCGGTCGCTGCCGCCGTCGGCGAAGTCCGCGTCGTCGAAGCCGAGGCGGCGCAGGTTGCCGGTGTAGTTGGGCAGTTGGAGGTAGAAGGCGGTGTGGTGCTCGCGGATCAGGGCGCGGGCCTTCGCCGGGTCGGTCTCCAGCAGGACGGCCTGCTCGGGGGCGAGCAGCGGGTCCGTGCCGAGCACCTCGCGGGCGCGGGCGGTGTGCTCGGGCGTGACGAAGTACGGGTGGGCGCCGGCCGTCCGGTCCCGGGCCAGCTCCAGCATCTTCGGACCGAGGGCCGCCAGCACCCGGGCCGGGGCGGGGTCGACCACCGGACCGTCGTACGGGATGGAGTCCATCCCGTCGAGGTATGCGCGCATCGCGGCCAACGGCTTGGCGTAGGTGTGTCCGCGCTGGCCGATGACCGGGGCGTGGCTGGCGCCCAGGCCGAGCACGAAGCGCCCGTCGTACGCCTCGGCGAGGGTCTGTGCGGCGGCGTTGGCGGCGGAGGCGTCGCGCACCCAGATGTTGGCGATGCCGGTGGCGACGGTGATCCGCTCGGTGGCGGCCAGCAGAACGGCGGCCAGGCTGACCGACTCGGTCGTGGGATTCTCGCCGAACCACAGGGCGCCGTAACCGAGTTGCTCGATCTCGGCAGCAGCCTTGCGGGCGGTTGCGGCCGGGACGAGGCCGAGCCCGCCGTGCCAGACGCCGATCCGGCCGATCTTCGAAGCAAGAGCGCGCTGCTGCATCGTTCCGTTCCTCCACTGCCCGGGGTTGCTGTCCGTGCCTTCCGGAATCCCGGCCGTTCCAAGATCCCGTACCGTGCACAGCGTCCAGGATGCGCCGGGCATTCCCGCCGACACGGCGAACACAGCCAACACAACCGAAGCGGCCGCCCTTCCGGAGAAGGACGGCCGCTCGGCGGTACCGGATCAGCGGTGCGTCAGCCCTCGACGCCCGGCTTCTCCAGGCTGTGCTCGATCATTCTTTCGGGGCGAGCCGCTCAAGAATCAGTTCGCGCACCCGGGCCGCGTCCGCCTGGCCGCGGGTGGCCTTCATGACCGCGCCGACCAGGGCGCCGGCCGCGGCCACCTTGCCGGCGCGGATCTTGTCGGCGATGGCGGCGTTGGCGGCGATCGCCTCGTCGACGGCGGTGCCCAGGGCGCCCTCGTCGGAGACGACCTTCAGGCCGCGCTTGTCGACGACCTCGTCCGGGGTGCCCTCGCCCGCGAGGACACCCTCGATGACCTGACGGGCCAGCTTGTCGTTCAGGTCTCCCTTGGCGACCAGCTCAGCGACCCGGGCGACCTGCTCGGGGGTGATCGGCAGGGCCGCCAGCTCGACGCCGTCCTCGTTGGCACGGCGGGCCAGTTCGCCCATCCACCACTTCCGGGCCGCGGCGGCGTCCGCACCGGCCTCGACGGTGGCGACGATCAGGTCGACCGCACCGGCGTTGAGGATCGACTGCATGTCGTGCTCGCTGATGCCCCACTCCTCGCGGAGGCGGTTGCGGCGCACCCGCGGCAGCTCGGGCAGGCCCGCGCGCAGCCCCTCGACCCACTCACGGGCGGGGGCCACCGGGACCAGGTCCGGCTCGGGGAAGTAGCGGTAGTCCTCGGCCTCTTCCTTGATCCGGCCGGACGTCGTGGAGCCGTCCTCCTCGTGGAAGTGACGGGTCTCCTGGACGATCGAGCCGCCGGAGGAGAGCACCGCCGCGTGGCGCTGGATCTCGAAGCGGCAGGCACGCTCGACCGAGCGCAGGGAGTTGACGTTCTTGGTCTCCGAGCGGGTGCCGAACTTCTCGCCGCCCTTGGGCATCAGCGAGAGGTTCACGTCGCAGCGCATCTGGCCCATCTCCATGCGGGCCTCGGAGACGCCCAGCGCCTTGATGAGTTCGCGCAGCTCGGCGACGTACGCCTTGGCGACCTCGGGGGCCCGCTCGCCCGCGCCCACGATGGGCTTGGTGACGATCTCGATGAGCGGGATACCGGCGCGGTTGTAGTCCAGGAGGGAGTGCCGGGCGCCGTGGATGCGGCCGGTGGCACCGCCGACGTGCGTCGACTTGCCGGTGTCCTCCTCCATGTGCGCGCGCTCGATCTCCACGCGGAAGATCTCGCCGTCCTCCAGCTGTACGTCGAGGTAGCCGTTGAAGGCGATCGGCTCGTCGTACTGGGAGGTCTGGAAGTTCTTCGGCATGTCCGGATAGAAGTAGTTCTTCCGGGCGAACCGGCACCAGTCGGCGATGGTGCAGTTCAGGGCCAGGCCGATCTTGACGGCGGACTCCACGCCGGTCGCGTTGACGACCGGCAGCGAGCCGGGCAGGCCCAGACAGGTGGGACAGGTCTGCGAGTTGGGCTCGGCACCCAGGGTGGTGGAGCACCCGCAGAACATCTTGGTCTTGGTGCCGAGTTCGACGTGTACCTCAAGCCCCATGACGGGGTCGAAGGCGGCCAGCGCGTCCTCGTACGACACCAGGTCGGTGACAGTCACGGTGAAACTAACCTCTCAGGTCCGGCGCCGATCAGTCCGCGAGGACGTCGTCGTCGTTGAGACGGCGCAGTTCGCGGATGAGCAGGGCGACGCCGGTGACGATGGCGGCGGCGGAGACGACGGCGTCGATCAGCTGGAGCGTGTCCTGCTCCGTCTTGGCCTTCTTCGCCTGCTTCACGACGCTCACCGCGCCGAACAGCGTGGTGCCGATGGACAGGTACGTACCGGGCTTGGACTTCTTGAAGCCCTTGGCCTTGGCAAGCTTTCCACTCACAGTGCAGGTGCCTCCTCAAGCAGCGGGTGGCCCCAGCGCTCGGTGAACGCGGCCTCGACCGCGGCACCGACCTTGTAGAGCCGGTCGTCCTTCATGGCGGGTGCGACGATCTGGAGACCGACCGGCAGGCCGTCCTCGGGGGCCAGGCCGCAGGGCAGCGACATGGCGGCGTTGCCCGCCAGGTTCACGGGGAGCGTGCACACATCGGCGAGGTACATCGCCATCGGGTCGTCCACGCGCTCGCCGATCGGGAAGGCGGTGGTCGGCGTGGTCGGCGAGACGATGACGTCGACCTGCTCGAAGGCCTTCTCGAAGTCGCGGGTGATCAGCGTCCGCACCTTCTGGGCGGAGCCGTAGTACGCGTCGTAGTAGCCGGACGACAGGGCGTACGTGCCGAGCATGATGCGGCGCTTGACCTCGGGGCCGAAGCCGGCCTCGCGGGTCAGGGCGGTGACCTCCTCGGCGGACTTCGTGCCGTCGTCGCCGACCCGCAGGCCGTAGCGCATGGCGTCGAAGCGGGCCAGGTTGGAGGAGCACTCGGACGGCGCGATCAGGTAGTACGCGGCGAGCGCCAGGTCGAACGACGGGCAGTCCAGCTCGACGATCTCCGCGCCCAGCTCCTTGAGCAGCGCGACCGACTCGTCGAAGCGCTGAAGCACACCGGCCTGGTAGCCGTCGCCGCGGAACTGCTTGACGACGCCGACCCGCATGCCCTCGACGCTGCCGTTGCGGGCCGCCTCGACGACCGGCGGGACGGGGGCGTCGATGGAGGTGGAGTCCAGCGGGTCGTGGCCCGCGATGACCTCGTGGAGCAGCGCGGTGTCCAGGACCGTGCGGGCGCAGGGCCCGCCCTGGTCCAGCGAGGACGAGAAGGCGACCATGCCGAAGCGGGAGACGCCGCCGTAGGTGGGCTTCACGCCGACGGTGCCGGTGACGGAGGCGGGCTGGCGGATGGAGCCGCCGGTGTCCGTTCCGATGGCCAGCGGCGCCTGGAAGGAGGCCAGGGCGGCGGAGGAGCCGCCGCCGGAGCCGCCGGGGATCTTGGTCAGGTCCCAGGGGTTGCCGGTCGGGCCGTAGGCGCTGTTCTCGGTGGAGGACCCCATGGCGAACTCGTCCATGTTGGTCTTGCCGAGGATGACGACGTCGGCGGCCTTGAGCTTCTTGGTGAGCGTCGCGTCGTACGGCGGGATCCAGCCTTCGAGGATCTTGGAGCCGACGGTGGTGGGGACGCCCTCGGTGGTGAAGATGTCCTTGAGCGCGAGCGGGACGCCGGCCAGCGGGCCGAGCTTCTCGCCGCGGGCCCGCTTCTCGTCCACGGCGCGGGCCTGGGCGAGCGCCCCCTCGCGGTCGACGTGCAGGAAGGCGTGCACCTTCTCGTCGACGGCCTCGATCCGGGCCAGGTGGGCCTCGGTCACCTCGACGGCGGTGAGCTCGCCGGCAGCGATCTTCGCCGCGATCTCGGCGGCGGTGAGCTTGATCAGGTCTGCCATGTCGGTCACTCCTCCCCCAGGATCTGCGGCACCTTGAAACGCTGCTGCTCCTGGGCCGGGGCGCCGGAGAGCACCTGCTCGGGAGCGAGCGACGGACGGACCTCGTCCGGCCGCATGACGTTGGTCAGGGGCAGCGGATGAGAGGTCGGCGGGACGTCTTGGTCGGCGACCTCGGAGACGCGGGCGACCGCGCCGATGATGTCGTCGAGCTGTCCGGCGAAGTGGTCGAGCTCTTCGTCCTTCAGCTCCAGACGTGCCAGCCGGGCGAGGTGGGCGACCTCCTCGCGCGTGATGCCAGGCATGCAGAGATCCTCTGGTGTTCTTGGCGGAGTGTTTCTGTGAACGTTTTCGGCCCCAATCCTATGGCGTACGGCGGAGCGGCCGCGAAACCCTTTCGCCGGGACGCCGCACACGGGGCGGACGCGCCCCGTCAGGCCCCCTCTGAGGTCGGGGGGCCGGGGCCGTCGGCGCCGGGGTCGGCAGGCCCGGCGGGCGCAACGTTTTCACCGCGTTCGTCGTTGATTCCAGTGTTCGCGTCGTTTCCAGCGTTCGCGATGTTTCGTGCGTTCGCGCGGTTTCCAGCGTTCGCGCCGTTCTGATCCCTCTGGTCGGTGTTGTCGTCGTGCTGGTCGTTCTGTCCGTCGTTGTCGCTGGTGTCGCTGGTGTCGCTGCTGGTGCTCCGGTCGTGCTGATCGCGGCCGCAGGGCTCGTCGGCCTCGTCGTGCGCGGCGTGTGCACCGTTCTCGTCGGTCTCGTCGTGCGGGGCGTTCTCGTCGTGCGGGGCGTTCTCGGAACGGGGACACGGGACGGCCGGTGGCCGGGTCAGTTCAGGACCTGTCCCGAAGGGCGCTCTGCCTTCTCCGCCGCCAGGGCGGCCGTCTCCGACTCGCGGCGCCAGCCGTGCTCACCGCGGGCCCTCAGCCAGGCCGTGGTCTCGTCCGGTGGCATCGCGGCCGCCACCAGCCAGCCCTGTACGGCGTCGCAGCCGAGGTCGCGCAACCGCTCCCAGGTCTCGTCGTCCTCGACGCCCTCGGCGACGACCAGGAGGCCCAGGGAGTGCGCCAGGTCGAGGGTGCAGCGGACGATCTCGGCGTCCTCCGTGTCCACCGCGAGGCGGGCCACGAAGGAGCGGTCGATCTTCAGCTCGCTGACCGGGAGGCGCCGCAGGTGCACCAGCGAGGAGTAGCCCGTACCGAAGTCGTCGAGGGACATCTTCACGCCGTGGGCGGTGAGCCCGGCGAGGGTGTCGGCGGCCCGCTGCGGGTCCTCCAGGAGCACGTGCTCGGTTATCTCCAGTTGGAGGGCGCCCGGTGGGACACGATGTCGGGCGAGCCGGGCGGCGACGGCGCCGGCGAAGCCCGGGGAGTGCACATCGCGCGGCGAGACGTTCACCGCGACCGGCACCTCCAGGCCCATCGCGCGCCAGCGGGCCACCTGGGCCAGCGCGGTCTCCAGCACGTACTCCGTCAGCCGGGGCATCAGCCCGGAGGACTCGGCGATGGCGATGAACTCGTCCGGTGGCACCCGGCCGCGGTCCGGGTGGACCCAGCGGACCAACGCCTCCAGGCCGGCGACATGCCCGTCGAATCCCACCTTGGGCTGGTAGTGCAGTTCGACGTCACCGGCGTCCAGGGCGCGCCGCAGATCGCCCAACAGGCCCAGTCGGTCAGGGGTGTTGCCGTCGCGCTTGGCCTCGTACAGCTCCACGCCGCTGCGGTCCCGCTTGGCCTGGTACATCGCCACATCGGCGCGGCGCAGCAGGCCTTCGGCGTCCAGGGCGTGGTCGGGGAAGACGGCCACGCCGGCGCTGGCTTCGAGCACCAGGGTCAGCCCGTCGAGGTCGAGCGGGGAGCTGAGGGCCGCGACGAGGTTCCGGGCGACCCGCTGGGAGCTGGTGAGGGAGTCGGTGGCGGGCAGCAGGACGGCGAACTCGTCGCCGCCGAGGCGGGCCGCCTCGGCGCCGCGCGGCAGGGCGTGCCGCAGCCGGTCGGCGATCTGAAGCAGCAGCCGGTCACCGGCGAGGTGGCCGAGTGTGTCGTTGACTGAGCGGAAGCGGTCCATGTCGATGAGGACCAGGGCGGCGCGGACGCCGACCCGCTCGGCCTCGTCCAGCGCGGTCCAGGTGCGCTCCAACAGCCACTGGCGGTTGGGCAGTCCGGTGAGCGGGTCGCGCAGCTGCTCCTCGGCGCGGGCGCGGGCTATCCAGAGGGTGGAGTCCAGCGCGATGAGCGGGACCGCGAACAGCGGGAGCAGCAGCGGGGCGTGCACGGCACAGACCGCGATCAGCGGCGAGATGCCGAGCAGTGCGATGCCGACGAGCGCCTGGCGCACGACGGCCGTCCGGGGGATGGCGGGCAGTCCGCCGCTGCGCGGGGCGAGGCTGATCCACAACAGGGCGCGGCTGACGAGCAGGTAGCCGGCGGCGGTGACGACGACCTCGGGCAGGACGGTCAGGTCCCAGGCCCGAGGGGTCCAGGGGTGCCGGACGCTGGAGACCACGCCGAACGCGGCCAGGCCGAGCGCCGCGGCGCCGATGCCGAGGACGTCCACGGCACCGTGCACCACGGCCTGTCGCCAGCGGTGCCGGCGGGCGGCACCGACCAGCACGACGACGGAGAGGCTGACGAGGGTGGCCGGCAGCCAGCCGTAGAGCAGCAGGACGGCGAGGGCGAGCGCGGCGCCGGAGCCCGTGCCGCCCCACCAGCGGTCCCGGCCGAGGGCGACCAAGTGGCCGACGATGACGCCGGTGAGGATCGCCAGGGACCATCCCACGGACCCTCCGGGGAAGAGCGCGTCACCGTCGCCGAGGGTCCGGATCACGCCCGTGGCGAGCGCGAGGCTCGCCACGGTGACGATGGTCGCGGGCAGCGCGGGCACGACGAGCCGCCGGAGCCGCCACGCCGGAGCGGCGCTGTCGGTCGGTTTCATTCCGATCCCTCTCACAGCCGGCTGTGCCCGCGCCACGGCAGGCGCACCCCTCAACAGTAGGCCGCGGAAGGCCGCCGCGGGCAGCGATCGGCCACGGTTGCCCGAATGCGACCCGGCGTCCGGGATCAATCTGGTATGCGCCGATGGGGTGACACCTCACTCCTCCTCAGGCGGAGTGACGGCCACCGCTCGTGCCGCGTCAGGACCCTCTTCCAGCAGCACCGCGAAGCCGTCATCATCCAGGACGGGGACCTTCAACTGCATGGCCTTGTCGTACTTCGAGCCGGGGTTGTCGCCCACCACTACGAAACCGGTCTTCTTCGAAACGGAACCGGTCACCTTCGCTCCAAGCTTCTGGAGGGCCTCTTTCGCGCCATCTCTGGTGTGTGACTGAAGTGTGCCCGTTACGACGACGGTGACGCCTTCCAGGGGACGCGGGCCCTCTTCACCCGATTGCTCCTCCTCCATGCGGACACCGGCGGCCCGCCACTTCTCGATGATCTCCTGGTGCCAGTCCACGGCGAACCACTGCTTCAACGAGGCGGCGATGGTGGGCCCGACGCCGTCCACCGCGGCCAGCTCCGCCTCGTCCGCGTCCCGGATCCGGTCGATGGAGCGGAACTCCCGCGCGAGCGCCTCGGCCGCCACCGGGCCCACGTGCCGGATCGACAGACCGGTCAGGATCCGGGCCAGCGGGCGCTCCTTGGCGGCCTGGATGTTCTCCAACATGGCCAGGGTGTTCTTCTTCGGCTCGCCCTTCTGGTTGGCGAAGAAGGTGACGATCTTCTCCTTGCCGGTCTTCGGATCGCGCTTGGGCAGACCGGAGTCGGGGTCGAGGACGTGGGACTTGATGGGCAGCAACTGCTCGACCGAGAGCCCGAAGAGGTCTCCCTCGTCCTTCAGCGGCGGTTCCGCGGGCTCCAGCGGCTGGCTGAGCGCGGTGGCCGCGACGTAGCCGAAGTTCTCGATGTCCAGGCACTTTCGGCCGGCCAGGTAGAACAGCCGCTCACGGATCTGGGCGGGGCAGCCACGGGCGTTGGGGCAGCGCAGGTCGATGTCGCCTTCCTTGGCGGGCTGTAGCGCCGTCCCGCACTCGGGGCACTCGGCCGGCATCACGAACTCCCGCTCGGTGCCGTCCCGTAGATCGACGACCGGCCCGAGGATCTCCGGAATGACGTCGCCGGCCTTGCGGATCACGACGGTGTCCCCGATCAGCACGCCCTTGGCCTTGACCACGTCCTGGTTGTGCAGCGTCGCGAACTCCACCTCGGAGCCGGCCACCGTCACCGGCTCGACCACGGCGTACGGCGTGACCCGGCCCGTGCGCCCGACGCCGACGCGGACGTCGACCAGCTTGGTGTTGACCTCCTCCGGCGGGTACTTCCAGGCGATCGCCCAGCGCGGTGCCCGGGAGGTCGAGCCCAGCCGTCCCTGGAGACGGATCTCGTCCAACTTGACGACCACTCCGTCGATCTCGTGCTCGACGGCCGTACTGCGGGTGTCGGGGTCGCCGTAGTGCGCGATGAACGCGCGCACCTCCTGAAGGGAGTCGACGGCCCTGTTGTGGGTGGCCGTCGGCAGGCCCCACTCCTTGAGGAGGTCGTACGCCTGCGACAGGCGGTCGATCTCCAGGCCGTCGCGGGCGCCCAGGCCGTGGACGACCATGTGCAGCGGTCGGCTGGCGGTGACCTTGGGGTCCTTCTGGCGCAGCGAACCGGCCGCGGCGTTACGGGGGTTGGCGAACGGGGGCTTGCCGTCGGCCACCAGGCGCTCGTTGAGCTCCAGGAACTTCTCCATCGGGAAGTAGACCTCCCCGCGCACCTCGACCAGGTCCGGGATCCGGTCGCCCTTGAGGCGGTGCGGGATCTCGGCGATGGTGCGGACGTTGGGGGTGATGTCCTCGCCCGTGCGGCCGTCGCCGCGGGTGGCGGCGCGGGTCAGCCGGCCGTGCTCGTAGGTGAGGTTGACGGCGAGGCCGTCGACCTTCAGCTCGCACAGGAAGTGGTAGCCGGCGCTCTTGGGGTCGCCACCGAGCTCACCGGCGAGGCGCTCGGCCCAGGCCGCCAACTCCTCGTCGTCGAAGGCGTTGTCGAGCGAGAGCATCCGCTCGCGGTGCTCGACCTCGGTGAACTCCGTGGCGTACGCCCCGGCGACCTTCTGGGTCGGGGAGTCCGGGGTGCGCAGCTCCGGGTGCTCGTCCTCCATGGCTTCCAGGGAGCGCAGCAGCCGGTCGAACTCGGCGTCGCTGACGATCGGGGCGTCCTTCACGTAATACCGGAAGCGGTGCTCCTCGATCTGCTCAGCGAGCTGCGCATGCTTCTCCCGCGCCGCTGCGGGCACCTTGGACTCCGCTGCGTGCTGTTCGCCAGCCACCGTCTTGTCCTCCCGTGGTCCTTGAGTGCGGTCACTCAGGGTTGTCTGCGAGTGATCTCGCCGCCCGGACGCAGTGCGCGAGGGCCGAGCGGGCATATGCGGGCGAAGCGCCCGCCAGTCCGCACGACGGGGTGACGACCACGGACTCGCTCAGAGTCCCCGGCGCCAGCCCCAACCTGCGCCACAGCGTCCTGACACCCATGACGCTACCGGCAGGGTCTGACAATCGACCGTCCACGCCCGGCACCACGCCCGCGAACAGCGTGGTACCGCCCTCGACGGCCTCCCCGACCGCCTCCTCCTCACGCTCGGTGAGCAGGGCGAAATCGAACGAGATGCCCGTGACGCCGGCCCGCCGCAGCAGTCCGAACGGCACCCCGGGCGCGCACGAGTGGACGATCACCGGCCCGCCGTCCGCCACCCCGACGAGGTCGCGCAGGGCGTCCTCGACGACCGCCCGGTCCACCGCCCGGTGGGTCCGGTAGCCGCTGGCGGTCTTCACCCGCCCCTGGAGCACCGCGGTCAGCGACGGCTCGTCGAGTTGCAGCACGACCCGTGCGCCCGGCACCCGCCGCCGCACCTCGGCGAGGTGGTCGCGCAACCCCTCGGCGAGGGACGCCGCGAGGTCCCGGCACGCCCCGGGGTCGCCGAGGGCCGCCTCGCCGTTGCGCAGCTCCAGCGCGGCGGCCAGCGTCCACGGACCGACCGCGGAGACCTTCAGCGGCCCCGCGTACCCCTGGGTGAACTCCTCCAGCGCGTCGAGGTCCTCGCCGAGCCAGGAGTGGGCGCGCCGGGTGTCGCGGCCCGGGCGGTCGCTGATCCGCCAACCACTGGGCTCCACATGCCCGTAGACCTCGACGAGCAGCCCGAGGGTCCGCCCGACCATGTCGGCGCCGGGTCCCCGGGCCGGGAGCTCGGGCAGGTACGGGAAGTCCTCCAGCGACCCGGTGACGGTCTTGGCCGCCTCCCGCGCGTCACCGCCCGGCATCGACCCGATCCCGGTCGCCGCGCCCGCGGCCCACTTCTGCGTGCTGTTCTCGCTCACCCAGGAAGGGTATGCGGCACCGGGCCGGGTGCGCCCCCGGCGTCACCCCGACCCCGCGCCCCCGGCCCGTCCCGGCTCAGCTCCGGCCCGTCCCCGGCTCAGCTCCGGGCGCGCACTCCCAGCCGGCCGACCACCGCCGCGGCCGCCAGCGCCGCCGCCGTGAGCGCGAAGGCGTGGCTCGCGCCCTGGTAGCCGCCGCCCGCGCCGGTCAGCACCGCGCCCATCCCGGCGATGCCGACCAGGGAGCCGATCTGGCGGTTGGCATTGAGGGTCGCGCTGCCGATGTCGGCGTGCTCCCGGCCCGCGGCCTCCATCAGGACGCCGGTCATCGCCGGGGAGGCGACGCCGCTGCCGATGTTGGTGACGGCGAGGGTCACCGCGATCACCCCGTACGGCAGGCCCGGCGCGAGCAGCAGGAACAGCAGGACGTAGCCGGCGGCGGAGACGGCCAGCGAGCCCGCGAGCGCGGCCCGGTTGCCGATGCGCGGTCCGATCCGGGCGTAGAGCATGTTGCCGAGCGGGATGACCAGGACGGCCGGCAGCATCTGCAACCCGGCCGTCACCGGGCCCGCCCCGCGCGCGGTCTGGAGGAAGAGCCCGAGGACGAACAGCGCCCCGTAGAAGGCGAAGTTGAAGAGGAAGCCGACCACGTTGGCCGCGGAGAAGCGGCTGTCCGAGAAGAGCACGACGGGAAGCACCGGCGTACGGGAGGCGCGCTCGCGCACGACGAATCCGGCCGCCGCGAGCGCCGCGAGCGCGAACGCCCCCAGGACGAGCGGCGCGGACCACCCCTTGCCGGGCCCTTCGATGAGCGCGTAGCTCAGCGACCCCAGGGCGAGCAGGCCCAGCACATGGCCGCTGCCGCCGAGCGCCGAGCCGCGGGCCGGGACCGCCGCGACCACCCGCCGGGTGAGCAGCAGCCCCACGATGCCGATGGGGAGGTTGACGAGGAAGATGGAGCGCCAGCCGAGGGTGCCGACCAGGAGGCCGCCGAGGGTGGGCGCGAGCCCGACGGACGTGGAGACGATCGCCGACCAGACGCCGAGGACCTTGGCCCGGCGCGCCGGCTCGGGGAAGGCGTGCATCAGCAGCGACAGCGAGCTGGGCATGAAGAGCGCGGCGCCCACGCCCTGGGCGAACCGGGCCGCCACGAGGGCCGTGCCGTTCGGCGCGACGGCGCCCAGCAGGGACGCGACGGTGAACGCGGCGAGCCCGACGAGGTAGATCCGGCGGGCGCCGTACCGCTTCGCCAGCGAGCCGGCGAGCAGCAACAGCGAGGCGAAGGCGAGGACATAGCCGTCGACGACCCAGGTGAGGCCGGACATGCTCAGGCCGAGCCGGGCCCGGAGGTCGTTCGCGGCGACGTTCATGATGCCGGTGTCCAGACTCGCCATCACGAACCCGAGCGCCAGGACGAGGAGTTGGAGCCCGCCGCGGGCCTGCTTGCGCTGGTTCGCCGGGGCCTGCTCCCCGCTCGCCGCCGGGCGCGGCGCCGCCGTCTGAGTGATCATGGATTTAGTTAAAGCTGTACCCATCTCTCAAGGCAATGGTTACAGCTATAACTTTACTCAAGGCATACGGAACCGCGGAGACATCCGCCGCACAGGGCTCAGGCGCCCCGCCCCAACGCCTTCAACAGGTCGTCGCGCAGCGCCGCGCGCTCCTCGTGCGAGAGGTGGTCCAGCGGCGACGCGGTCCCCATCCGGCGCAGCAGATCGAGCCGCAACTCCCGCCCCGCCTCGGTCAGGACGAGCTGCTTGGCACGCCCGTCCAGCGGATGCGGCTGCCGTACGACCATGCCCTGTTTCTCCAGCTTGGAGATGACATAGGTGACGTTCGGCGGCTCGCAGCACAGCACCGCGGCCAGCTCCCGCGCGGTCCTCGGCTCGCCGAGCTCCTCCAGCGCCTTGGCCTGCGTGGGCGTCAGGTCCAGCTCGGCGATCCGGCTGCGCTGGTGAGCGTCCAGCCGGCGGCTCAACTCCGTCACCAGCCCCCGGATCTCCCGGAACCCGCATCCGGCCGCCGCGGTCGACTTCGCTTCAATGGTCACTCTTGCAGCGTACGTCGCCGCGACGGACGGGAGCGGACGGGCCGAACGGACGGGAACGGGCAGGCCGAACGGACGCGGACGGACGGCAGCGGACGGACGCGAGCGGCTGCGGACGGACGCGAGCGGCTGCGGCGGCCTCGTACGGCTCGGCGGGCCGCCCGCTCCCCGGCGGTCAGCGCCCGGGCCGCACCGACACGTCGTTGATCTCCGCGTCCCGCGGCAGGTCGATCGCCGTGATGATCGCCGTCGCCACCGACTCCGGGTCGATCCAGCGGGACGGGTCGTACTCCTTGCCCTCCTGCCGGTGGGTGCTCTCCTGCATCGGCGTGGCCGTCCGCCCCGGGTAGACCGACGTCACCCGGACGCCGTTGCCGTGCTCCTCCGCCCGCAGCGAGTCCGCCAGCGCCTTCAACCCGTGCTTGCTCGCCGCGTACGCGCTCCAGTTGGCGTGGGCGTTCAGCCCGGCACCGGAGTTGACGAAGACGACGTGCCCCTTGGCGACCCGCACCAGCGGCAGCAACAGCCGGGTGAGCTCGGCGGGCGCCACGAGGTTGGCGGCGAGCTGACGCTGCCAGGCCTTGGCCGGCAGATCGCCGACCGCCCCCAGCTCGATGACGCCCGCGATGTGCTGCAACGAGTCGATGCGGTCCGGCAACGGCTGCTGGCCGAGGGCCCAGGACAGCTTCTCGGGGGTGGCGAGGTCACCCACCAGCGCGTGGGCGCCGGGGAACTGCTCGGCCAGCTGCTTCGCCCGGACCGCGTTGCGTGCCAGCAGCCACAGGTCGTCCCCGCGCTCCGCCAGCCGCCGTGCGACCGCCGCTCCGATGCCCGACCCTGCGCCCGTGATCAAGTGCGTACCCATGCGGCCGATCCTAACGAGCGCCCGACCGACCGACCGGGCCGCGCGGGGTGGGCGCGGACCCGGCCGCGCGTCTTCGGGCACATTCGGGGGTGCGGCGCGCGGGCGGGCGCCTGCCAGTGCAGACGCCCGCTAGTTCTGGACGCCGGCCCGCTCCTCCAGGTACGCGAGCGCGTCGGTGGCGTCTGCCGTGAAGAAGACCAGGTCGGTCAGCGGAAGCGGCAGGAAGCCCTCGGCCTCCATGCGCTGGAACTGCTCCCGGAGCCCGTCGTAGAAACCGGCGGTGTTCAGCAGCACCACCGGCTTGGTGTGCATACGGTGCTTGCGCAGCTCCAGGATCTCGGTGGCCTCGTCCAGCGTGCCCGTGCCACCGACCATGATCACGACGGCGTCGGCGCGCGCCAGCATCTGCGCCTTCCGCTCGGCGAGGTCCTTGGTCACGATCATCTCGTCGGCGCCCTCGCGCGACTTGTGCGCCAGGAACTCCACCGAAACACCGATCAGTTTGCCGCCGGCCTCCTGCACCCCGTCGGCCATGACCTTCATCAGCCCGGTGTCCGAACCGCCCCAGACCAGCGCGTGCCCACCCTTGCCGATCAGCTCGGCGAACCGGCGGGCCGGGGTGACATAGCGGTCGTCGAGGTCGGCGGCGGAGCAGAAGACGCAGATATTCATGCGCCTCACCTTACGAGGCGGGGAGGGTGGGGTGCGGCGCCGTGCTGGCGGCACCGCACCCGGCCGGATCGGCCCCGGTCAGATCAGGCCCTGCGCCAGCATGGCGTCCGCCACCCGCTCGAAGCCGGCGATGTTGGCGCCCGCGACGTAGTCGCCCGGCAGACCGAAGCGCTCGGCGGTCTCGTAGCAGGTGCGGTGGATCTCGCGCATGATCGCGGCCAGTTCGCCCTCCGTGCGCTCGAAGGACCATGACTCGCGCGCGGAGTTCTGCCGCATCTCCAGCGCGCTGGTCGCCACCCCGCCCGCGTTGGCCGCCTTACCGGGGCCGAAGGCCACCCCGGCCTCCTTGAGCAGCGCCACCGCCTCCGGTGTGGTCGGCATGTTGGCGCCCTCGGAGACCGCCTTGACGCCGTTGCGGACCAGGATCCGGGCGGCGTCCGCGTCCAGCTCGTTCTGGGTCGCCGAGGGCAGCGCCACATCGCCGGCGACGTCCCACACCCGGCCGCCGGGCACGTACCTGGCCGACGCCCCGCGCTGCTCGGCGTAGTCGCCGACCCGGCCGCGCTCGACCTCCTTGACCTGCCGGAGCAGCGGCAGGTCGATGCCCTTCTCGTCGACGACATATCCGCCGGAGTCCGAACAGGTCAGCACATGGGCGCCGAGCGCCTGTGCCTTCTCGATGGTGTAGAGCGCGACGTTGCCGGAACCGGAGACCACGACCTGCTGCCCGTCCAGCTCCTCGCCGCGCTGCTTGAGCATCTCCTGGGTGAAGAGCACATTGCCGTACCCGGTGGCCTCGGTGCGGGCCTTTGAGCCGCCCCAGGACAGGCCCTTGCCGGTGAGCACGCCGGCCTCCCAGCGGTTGGTGATCCGCCGGTACTGCCCGAAGAGGTAGCCGATCTCGCGGGCGCCGACGCCGATGTCGCCCGCCGGCACGTCCGTGTGCTCGCCGAGGTGGCGGTGCAGCTCCGTCATGAACGACTGGCAGAAGCGCATCACTTCGGCGTCCGACCGGCCGTGCGGGTCGAAGTCGCTGCCGCCCTTGCCGCCGCCGATGTTCAGGCCCGTCAGGGAGTTCTTGAAGATCTGCTCGAAGCCGAGGAACTTCACGATCCCCAGGTTCACCGACGCGTGGAAGCGGAGCCCGCCCTTGTACGGACCGAGCGCGCTGTTGAATTCCACCCGGAAGCCGCGGTTGACATGGATCGTCCCGGAATCGTCCTGCCAGGGAACCCGGAACATGATCTGCCGCTCCGGCTCGCAGATCCGCTCCAGGATCTTCGCCTCGGCGAACTCCGGGCGGGCGGCCAGCACCGGCGCCAGCGTCTCCAGCACCTCAAGGGCCGCCTGGTGGAACTCCGGCTCCCCGGGATTCCGCCGCACCAGCTCGGCGTACAGGGACGCCGGCCGGGCCGGATGAGCGCCGGGCTTGACCTCAGTTTGAACCGTCGACATGGCTTACGTTCCCTTCGTGGCCGAGGAAAGGCCGCCCGTTGTCCGGACCGTGACGCCTCCTCACCCACCTTCAACTTCCCGCGAGCCCTGGGCGTCACCGGCCCTTTGCACAGCTGCTTCTGACGTCGATCGTCGCGCAGACCCTATGTGCGGGCCCGGGGTGCCGGCTGTGGGACGGACGACACCCGGCTCCTGCGCGCACCCCCGGCGCGCTCACCGCCCCGGGCCCCGCCCGCGCCAAGTCCGCAGGTCAGCACGGCGTGGGCAGACATCGAAGCCCACCCGCCCCACCGGGCCGCTGTGCGACACCTCACAACACCCGCCCCCTGCGCGACCGCACGGCGTCCCGAGTACTGCGCTACCGCTTCCGACGGGCGGTGCCGCGCCCTCGGCCGGAGCTGCTCACTCGCCCGCGCCGACCACCACGGCAGCCGGGGTGACCGTGCCCGCCCCGTCCTGCGGCGCCCCGGCGGCGCGCTCGACCTCGGCCTTGACCATCTTCTCCATCGGTTCGGCACAGCTGCCGCCCGCGACGAACATGGCCAGCAGGATGGCCACCACGGTGAGCACCGTGCCCAGCCAGACCATCGTGTGCACCGGCAGGGTGTACGCACCGACGACCTTCAGCACGCACTCGGTCAGCAGGACGGTCCCCCAGATCGCCGAGAACCTCCGCTCGACCCGCCGGAACGGCTGCGAGCCGGCTATCAGTCGGTCCCAGGCGGCGTTCCCTTCCGCACTGCCCTTCGTCACCCACGGCTTGAGGCCCGAGGTCATCAGCGGTCGTTGCGTCCGCACGGAGAGCAGGATCGCGATCCCGACGACGCTGCTGACGGCGCTGTCCTTGGCCATCATCAGCCGGGCGTCGCCGCTCACCACGGTCATGGCCAGACCGACGCCGTTGACGATCAGCATCAACAGCGCCAGGCCGTTCACCCCCCGGCTCGCGACCAGGTCCCAGAGCGTACGCACCGCCGGCACCACGCTGCTCCAGCCCAGTGCGGCCACCGTGCTCAGCCCGAAGCCGTCGCTGAGGACGTAGTACGAGGCGATCGGGATGCCCGCGTCCACGACGAGCGGGACAAGGCTCTTCAGGAGCGGGTTGGCTTGCTTGCCCCCGGCGACGGACTGGTGCTGACTCACGGCGGACTCCCCCAGGTCGGGCTGTGAACTGCTGCTGGTGTCGGCGTTCTTGCGACACCCTCAGCTTGGTCCACGGGCCGGGGCCGCCGACAGTTTCGGCTGTCCTGCCTTCGCCATGACATTTGTCAGTGCCACCAGCGATCCGGCCTCCCGGCCGGGCGGCGATCCGGCCCGCCCAGCCGACCTCGGACGGCCCCGCGACGCGCGGCCCCAGAGGGTCTTCCCGCTCTCCGCAGGCCGGGTCAGGCCCCGGCCGCCACCCGCCGCTCCGTGGTGGCGATCGTCGCCGAGCCGACCACCCGGGTGCCGTCGTAGAGGACGATCGCCTGGCCGGGGGCCACACCGCGGACCGGCTCGGCGAAGCTCACCCGGAGCTCGGTGTCGTCGACCAGCTCGGCGGTGACCTCGGTCTCACCGCCGTGGGCGCGGAGCTGGGCGGTGTACGCGGCCGGGCCGGCCGTCGGGGGGCGGCCGCACCAGCGGGGACGGATGGCGGTCAGCGCCGTGACGTCGAGGGACTCGACGGGGCCGACCGTCACTGTGTTGTCGACCGGGGAGATGTCCAGGACGTAGCGCGGCTTGCCGTCGGGCGCCGGGTGACCGATGCGCAGGCCCTTGCGCTGGCCGATGGTGAAGCCGTACGCGCCCTCGTGCGTGCCGAGGCGGGTGCCGGCCTCGTCGACGATGTCGCCGGGGGCCGTGCCGAGCCGCTTGGCGAGGAAGCCCTGGGTGTCGCCGTCGGCGATGAAGCAGATGTCGTGGCTGTCCGGCTTCTTGGCGACGAACAGGCCGCGGCGGGCGGCCTCCTCGCGGATCTCGGCCTTGGTGGTGCAGGTGTCGCCGAGCGGGAACATGGCGTGCGCCAGCTGCCGGTCGTCCAGCACGCCGAGCACATAGGACTGGTCCTTGGCCATGTCGGAGGCGCGGTGGAGCTCGCGGGAGCCGTCCGGGTTCGTCACGACCGTGGCGTAGTGGCCGGTGCACACCGCGTCGAAGCCCAGTGCCAGCGCCTTGTCCAGGAGCGCGGCGAACTTGATCTTCTCGTTGCAGCGCAGGCAGGGGTTCGGGGTGCGCCCGGCCTCGTACTCGGCGACGAAGTCGTCGACGACGTCCGCGCGGAAGCGTTCGGCGAGGTCCCAGACGTAGAACGGGATGCCGATGACGTCGGCGGCGCGGCGGGCGTCGTGCGAGTCCTCGATCGTGCAGCAGCCGCGGGCGCCGGTGCGGAACGACTTCGGGTTCTCGGAGAGCGCGAGGTGCACGCCGGTCACGTCGTGGCCCGCCTCGGCGGCACGGGCCGCGGCGACGGCGGAGTCGACGCCGCCGGACATGGCGGCGAGCACACGGAGGCGGCGGGGGGCGTCATCAGTCATAGCCCGTCCAGAGTAGACGGAACCACTGACAGGCCGGAAAGCGTTATGCAGCGCATGGGGCTGAAGGCCGGGGAGACGGGCGACGAGGGCAGTGCGGACGGGGCGGGCGGCGTGATCGGCGAGGGCGGGGCGACGACCGGTGCGGACCGGGTGACCGACACGGGAGCGGACACGGTGACCGGTGCAGACGGGGTGACCGGTGCGGACGCGGTGACCGGTGCGGACGGGGACGCGCCCCGTGCCGCGCGGCCCGGTGTGACGCGGCGGCGGGCGCTGTGGATCGGGGGCGGCGGGCTGCTGGCCGCCGGGACGGTCGCGCTCGCGGCGCGGGACGAGCTGCGGCACTGGTGGTGGCAGCTGCCGGGCAACGACAAGCCGCGGAAGCCGGGCGAGGTCGACCAGCCGGGCGCGCGCTGGGTGCCGGCGTCCTCGTGGAACTACCGGCGCGCGGACCGTCCGGGGGACTACGACATCGACCGCGTCGTGATCCATGTCGTCCAGGGCAGCTTCACGACCGCGCTGAACGTGTTCCAGGACCCGTTCCACGAGGCCTCCGCCCACTACGTCGTGCGCAAGGACGGGCATCTCGCCCAGGCGGTGCGGGAGCTGGACGTGGCCTTCCACGCCGGGAACCGCAGCTACAACGAGCGCAGCGTGGGGATCGAGCACGAGGGGTACGTGGACCGGCCGGAGTCCTTCACGGATGCCATGTACGCGTCGTCGGCGCGGCTGACGGCCGGGATCTGCCGGCGGTACGGCTTCCCGGCCGACCGGGAGCACATCGTGGGGCACGTGGAGGTGCCGGGGACGGACCACACCGACCCCGGGCGGCACTGGGACTGGGACCGCTATCTGCGGCTCGTCCGCGGCGAGCTGCACCGGCAGGCACGGGCGGCCGGGTCCGGTACGCGGGGCTGAGCGCCGGATGATCCTGGTACGCCGACGAGCGCCGGGACCGGCGCCCGTGGCCGAGTGGACGCCGAGGGCGGCCCGGCTCAGCTCAGGCCCGCGCTGCGCGCCCGCTCCACCACCGGGCCGATGGCCGCGGCGAGCGCCGCGACGTCCTCCGCGGTGGAGGTGTGGCCCAGGGAGAAGCGCAGCGTTCCGCGGGCCAGGTCCGGCGCCATACCGGTCGCCAGCAGGACGTGGCTGGGCTGGGCGACGCCGGCGGTACAGGCGGAGCCCGTGGAGCAGGCGATGCCCCGGGCGTCCAGGAGGAGCAGCAGGGAGTCGCCCTCGCAGCCGGGGAAGGAGAAGTGGGCGTTGGCGGGGAGGCGGCCCGCGGGGTCCGGGTCGCCCCCGAGGACGGCGTCCGGGGCGGCGGCGCGGACCGCCTTGATCAGGTCGTCGCGCAGGGCGCCGATGTCGCGGGCGAAGTCCGCGCGGTGCGCGGCGGCGTACCGGCCGGCGGCGGCGAAGGCGGCGATGGCGGGGGTGTCCAGCGTCCCGGAGCGCACATGCCGCTCCTGGCCGCCGCCGTGCAGCACCGGCACCGGGGCGTACTCGCGGCCCAGCAGCAGCGCCCCGATGCCGTACGGACCACCGATCTTGTGGGCCGAGACCGTCATCGCGGCGAGCCCGGAGGCGGCGAAGTCGACGTCCAGCTGACCGAACGCCTGCACCGCGTCCGCGTGCAGCGGGACCTCGAACTCCTTGGCCACCTCGGCCAGTTCGCGGACCGGTTGGATGGTGCCGATCTCGTTGTTGGCCCACATGACCGTGGCGAGCGCGACGTCGGCGGGGTTGCGGGCGATGGCCTCGCGCAGCGCCTCGGCGTGCACCCGCCCGTAGGTGTCGACCGGCAGCCACTCGACCCGGGCGCCCTCCTGCTCGGCGAGCCACTCCACGGCGTCGAGGACGGCGTGGTGTTCGACGGGGCTGGCGAGCACGCGGGTGCGGGCCGGATCGGCCGCCCGGCGGGCCCAGTACAGGCCCTTGACCGCGAGGTTGTCGGCCTCGGTGCCGCCGGCCGTGAAGACGATCTCGCTCGGGCGCGCGCCGAGCGAGGCGGCGAGCGACTCCCGCGCCTCCTCGACGGTGCGCCGGGCCCGCCGGCCGTCGGCGTGCAGCGAGGACGCGTTGCCGGTGACGGTCAGCTGGGCGGTCATCGCCTGCACCGCCTCCGGGAGCATCGGGGTGGTGGCGGCGTGGTCGAGGTAAACCATGGTGCCCACGATTCTACGAGGCGAGTGAGGGGCGCACGGCAGGCGCGGAGGAGCGCCGGGGTGCGCTGCCCCCCTCGACCTCGCCAGTAAGGAGCGATCAGCCTTACGCTCATGACAGAGTGGCTTCTGGATCGTACGTTCCGCACCTCCTCGGGCGACACGGTGCGGTGGGCCGTCCTCGGCGAGGCGCGCACTCCGAGGTCTTCGCGCAGCTGCCACCCGCGCTGCACCGGGCGCTGGTGCGCGAGTACGTCTCCTCCGCGAGCGGTCCCGGCCTCGCCCCGGCCGTCCTCGACCGACTGGTGGAGCCCTGGTGCACACAGGAGGGGCAGCCGGCGTTCTACCGGCAGATCCACCAGAACGACCAGCGGTTCACCGAAGAGATCCAGGGGCGTTGAGCGAGATCGCGCTGCCGACGCTGATCTGCTGGGGCACGCGGGACGGGTGGATCCCGGCGGCGAAGGGGCACGAGCCGGCCTCCCGGATCCCCGGCGCCCGGCTCCGGCTCATCGACGGCGCGGGCCATCTCGTGCAGGAGGACGCTCCCGCGGAACTCACCGCGGAGCTGGCCGAGTTCCTCGGGGGCGGCGGCTGAGGGTTGCCCCGTGATCCCTGGTGGGCGCTGCCCCGCCCGGCCTGGGGGTGTCCGCCCGATCTCCGTGGGCCTACGGCGCCAACCGCCGCGCCAGAGCGCGCACCGCGGCCGCCGCGTCGTCCACCTCGCCGACCCCGGCCACCGCGCCCCCGGACACGGCGGAGGTCAGCGCCTCCTCCAGGGCGGCACCCAGCCGTACGAGGTCGGTCCGCGACGGGCGGCGGACCGAGCGCTCGAAGTCGCCGAGCGCTGCCACCACTTCGGCCTCCAGAGCCGCCAGTCCACCGCCGTCCCCGTGCCCGGCGGCGAACCGGAGCCGGTCGCGCAGGACGCCGACCGCCGCCGCCAGATCGCGCAGGACCGTGCCGGTGGCCGCGGTGTCCGCGGTGCGCGACGGACGGAAGCCGCGCGCACCGGTCGGGCCCGGCCGGTCCCGCAGCAGCGCCCGCACCCCCTCGGCCTCCGGGGCGCCGAACGCCTCGTACACGGCGAGCGCCTCCCGCCAGTGCGCCTGGGCGCTCTGCTTCCGGCCCAGTGCGGCATCGGCGTGCCCCAGCGCGGTCAGCGCATCGGCCCGCCACCGCTCACCGCCCGGCACCAGCAGCCGCCGGGCCGCGTCCTGGGCGGCGGACACCGCCTCGCCGGGCCGGATCAGGGCCACCGTCGCCTCGGCCATTCGACAGCGGGTACGGCCCGCCCACAGGCGCTCGCGCTCCTCCTCGAAGAGCGGTAGCGCCTGGAACAGCGCGTGCAGCGCCTCGGTGTACCGGCCGGCCGACGCCTGCGCCTCGGCCAGCGCGTACAGGCCGTGCGCCAGCCTCGACGAGCCGTCGCCGGTCCGGCGGAGGATGCCCACGCTGCGCTCGGCGAACAGCACCGCCTCGGCGCTGTTGCCGGTCGCCGCCCACAGCCGCGCCAGCGCGGCGAGCGCACCGGCCTCGCCCGGCTCGTCCCGGGTGTCCCGGCAGCCCTCCCAGACCGCGGTCAGATGCCGTTCCGCCGTGTCGTACCGCCGCTGGTGGAGGGCGATGAGGCCATGTGCGTACGCGGCCCGGAAGCGCGCGACCGGGTCGCCCGAGCGGTCCGCGAGTTGCGCGGCGCGCCGGGCCTGCGGCTCGGCCTCGGCCAACCTGCCCAGCGCCGTGTACACCTCGGCGAGCGCGGCGCGCGCCCGGCCCTCCGCCTGACCGTCACCCTCCCGCTCCGCACGCGCCACCACGGCGTGCGCCGCCGCCTCGTACGCCGCGGAACTCACCCCCGCGTCCGCGGTCACCCGGGCCAGCAACAGCAGGTCGGCGGCGGGCCGGACGAGCCGGGGGGCCCGGGCCGCCACCTGGCGGAGGAGCGCCAAGAGGTGCGGCATCTCGTCCGCCCAGGCGGCCAGGGCCTGGTCCGCGTCCTGCGCCTCGGGGAGGGACGGGGCGGAGGCCCGGGTGAGGCGGCTCAACCACCGCTCACCCGGACAGCGGGTCTCGTGGAGCCGGCGCCCCATGGCCAGATACAGCTCCAACAACCGGGACAGCGCCCTCTCGCGCCGCTCCCCCGGCAGCTCGCTGTGGGCGATCCCCGCGGCGAAGGAGCGGAGGTCGCCGACGTGGCGGTAGTGGCCGCGGGCCGTCTGCTCCAGCGCGCCGATCGTCCGGAGCTCGTGCAGACGGGTACGCGCCCGCTCCGGCGTCGTGGCCAGCAGCGCGGCGACGGCCGGGAGCGACAGCCCGCCGCCGTCCGGAACGGCCAGGAGCACGAAGGCGCGCCGGGCCGGGACGCTGAGCTGTGCGTCGAGCCACTGGAGCAGCAACTGCTCGGGCAGCGCGGCGAGCGCCTCGGTCGCCGACAGCCTGGTCAGGGCGGTACCACCGGTGAGCCCGTGGACCTCGGGGCGGCGCCGGCCGGTGAGCAGCACCGCGCCGGTCCAGGCGCCCGGTTCCCCGAGCAGGGCGGCGAGCGCCTCGTCGTCATCGGAGACGTCGTCCAGGACGAGCAACACCCGCCGCTGGGTCAGCAACGCGCGACAGTGCGCCCACCGTTCGGAGCCGGCCTCCCGCATGTCGATGAAGAGCGTCCCGTCGTGGAAGTGGCCGGCCACCTCGTGCGCGACCCGCAGCGCCAGCGTCGTCTTGCCCGTACCGGGCGGCCCGTGCACGGCCCAGCAGGGCCGGTCCGCGTCCGCGCCGCGCAGCGCCGCCGTCAGCTCGGCGATCTCCTCGGCACGGCCGAAGAAGTGGTCGGGGGCGGGCGGCAGGGCGGCGAAGCCCTCCTCGGTCAGGGAGCGGTACCGCCCGGCCAGGAGGTCGGCGCGCCAGCGCTCCAGGCGCTCGCGGGGCTCCTGGGCGAACGCTTCCGGGAGGCCGGCGAACGGCTCACCGTCCCACAACGCCAGCGCGGCATCGCGGAGTTGACGCGCCTCGACCGGATCCTCGGCCTTCCGGGCGTGCGCCACCAGCCGCTCGGCCAGGTCGAGATCGAGGTCGAGGACGGGCGCCCGGCCGTCGGGGCGGCGCAGCCCGTACCTGCCGTCCTCCTCGGCGGCCACGAGGTCCCAGTCGAGCGCGTGGCCCAGCCGGGTGGCGTAGACGTCCAGCAGCGCATGGGCCTCCCGCGGTGGCACGGGACCCCAGAGGTCGGCGGCCAGTTCGTCCGCGGTGGCCGCGTAGCCCGGCCGCAGCAGCAGGCACGCCAGCAGCGCCCGCACCTCCGGTCCGCCCAGGGGGACCCGGGACTCGCCCCGCCAGACGCGCACCGGTCCCAGCACCGCGCACCGCAGCGGCGGCCCGGCCACCCGACGGCGCGGCGGCGGCAGGGGCCGGTCCGGCGCGGCCGGCGGCCGCTCCGGCACCGCGCCGCCCATCCGCTCCAGCACCGGACTCGCCAGCACGGCGAACGCCCGCGCCGAGGCGTGCAGCCGCAGCTCGCCCTCCTCGTCGCCCATCAGGACGGGGAAGTCCGGCAGCCGCCCCATGTACGGCTCCAGGGACCGGCCGACCGCCTCGACGACCTCCACGGCCTGTTCGGCACCGAGCCCGCTGAACAGCAACTCCCGTACGCCGGGCCGGAAGTCGTAGACCGGCTGGACCTGCTGCCCGAACGGCGACGCGCCCAGGGCGCGGTCCAGGGTCTGCGCGGCGGCCGTGTCCGGCATCCGGTCGGTGCGCTCCAGGAGCCCGCCGAGCAGGATCTCCGCGACGTGGGTGGGGCCCGCGTCGGGCATCGTGGCGACGCGGACCAGCTGCATCAGGGGCGTGGTCAGCGGGCGGATCGCGGAGAGCCGGACCGCGAGCCGGTAGGCCTCCGGCGAGAACGCGCCCCGGAAGTGGGTGAGCAACTCCTCGGCGGTGCCGTGTGGTTGGGGCGGCCGGGCGGGCGAGGAGGCCTCGTCCAGCAGCGCCGTTTCGATCAGGTGCGGTATGCCGGGGCGGGTGAGCAGCCGGGCCCACTGCTCCAACGCGGACGCGGTGGGGTGCAGGACGGGCAGCGCGAGGAGGCCGTCCGCCTCCGGGTCGCGCTCACCGCTCAACGGGTCGCAGACGACCAGCCGCCGGACCGGGTCGAACTCGCCCGGAGCGGCGAGCAGTCGGGGCCGGGCGTCCAGGGCGGTGCCGCGCCACAGCCGGCGGGGCAGCGGGTTCAGCACCGCCATCGGGCCGCCCCCGCTCCACGCGGACAGCGCCCGCACGGCCTGCGGATCGCGCCATCCCGGGCTCGTCCCGTCGGTGAGCAGGAACGTCACGGAGGCGCCCGCGGCGTGGGGGCGCGACATCGGGCCGCTGGGGTCCCGGGGGTCGACCGGGTGGACCTGGACGGAACGGAACGCGGTGCTCCGGGCGAGCAGGGCCCGCAGCTCGGCGGCGAGCGACCCCCACACCTGCATGGACGGCGAGCAGTCCACCAGCAGCACGGCGGACCAGCGCCGCTCCTGCTCCGGGCGGGAGACCACGTCGAGGAAGCCGGTCTCGGCGGCGAGCCGGACGGTGGCCTCGACGTCGGTGACGCTGCGGTGCGGATGGTCCCGGGACCGGCGCAGCGGGCGCAACGCCCGGCCCAGTTGCTGGGCGTCGGGCAGCGCCCGCCCACCGGGCACCCGCGCGGGGCGGGCCCGGTCCGCGCCCGGTCGACCGCCCTGGCTGCCCATGGCGTAGAGCGCGCGGCGGGGCGGTCCGGCGGGGGTGTCCGGCTCGGCCGGTTCGGCGCCGGTCGGATCTGCCGGGCCGTCGGGTCGGCCGGCGAGGTCGGTGCGCGCGGGATCGACCGGCTCGGCGGGATCGGCGGCCGCGGACGGCCCGGCATCGTCCTCCTCCGTGGCCGTCGTGGCCGCCGTGGCCTCGGTGCCGTCGGCGGGTTCGTCGGTCCCAGGGGCCGGGCCGGACTCCCCGGCGGGTCCGACCGGCTCCCCCGCCGTCGTCGCCGGCCGCCCGGGGGTCGCCGCACCCGTCTCCATCGCCCGTGCCAGCCAGAGCACATCGAGGAGTTCGGTGGCGCCGAGGTCGTAGCCGGCGGCCGCCACCGCCTGTCGCAGTCGGTCGATCATGGCGACATGGGCTCGTCGAGGCGGTGCAGCACCGCGGCGAGGAGCTCTTCCTTGGTGAGGTCGGCGCCGCTGATGCGCAGATGGACGGCGGCTAGCAGCTGGTCGGTGGCGAGCGTCTGGGTCTTGGAGCGCTGGTGGAAGACCTCGATCAGGTCCTCGGCGGCGGCCACCGCCCGCTCGCCCAGGTTGTGTTCGATGATCTTGCGGAGCCGGTCGCCGGTCGGTTCGGGCAGGTCGAGCCGGACGCAGCGGCGCATGAACGCGGGCGGGAAGTCCCGTTCGCCGTTGCTGGTCATGATGACGATCGGGAAGTGGGCGCAGCGCACCACCCCGCGGTGCACCACGACCCGCTCACGGCTGCCGCTGAGCAGGACCGGCACCTCCTGCTGGTGTTCGGGCAGCCGGGCCAGCTCCGGGATCTCGAACTCGCCCTCCTCCAGGACCACCAGCAGGTCGTTGGGCAGGTCGATGTCGGCCTTGTCCAGCTCGTCGACGAGCAGGACCCGGGGGCGGTCGGCGGCCAGTGCGCTGCCCAGCGGGCCCAGGCGGAGGTACTGGCCGATGTCGCCGGGCCCCCGGCGGCGCACCCGGGGGCGGCGCGCGGAGCCGCGGTGCGCCTCGCGCTCGCGGCGCAGCGACGCCTCGCGCAGCCGGCCCACGGCGTCGTAGCGGTAGAGGGCGTCCTGAAGCGTGGAGCGGCTGTTGACCGACCAGCGCAGGACGTCGCCGAGGCCCAGCTCCTCGGCAACCGCGCGGGCCAGCGAGCTCTTGCCGGCACCGGGGCGGCCGGTGACCAGCAGCGGGCGGTGCAGGTGCAGGGCGGCGTTGACGACCGAGATCTCGTTGCGCTCCAGGAGGTAGGGCGCGCGCGGTGCCGTACCGCGGGTGGCCGGAAAGCGTCGCCAGGGCGGCGGGGCGGGCAGGTCCGACGGGCCGCGGAAGACCCACCAGTCCTCCGGCTCCGGCGCCGGTTCGTCGTGGGCGCCTGCTGCGCGCTGTCCGGTCACCGCTGCGTTCTCCTCGTTCATGGTCGCGTCCGCACTCCGGTGTGCACGGTCGGTCATGGTTGTGTCAACACCCAGGCATCGGGGGCGAGTTGCGGGGGACGGTGGTCCGGGGCGTCGTACAGCAGGGACAGCCGGCTGCCGTGGTGGGCGCTGCTGTCCGGCTCGGCCACGGCCTTGGCCCGCTCCAGGCGCACCACTTCGGGGACCTCGGCGTGGTCCGCGACGTCCACCAGGGCGAGCAGGTCCTGCACGATGCGCTCGCCGTGTTCGGCGCGGTGCCACAGCACGGTGTGCACGCCGGCCTGGACGCACTGGCGCAGCAGGGTGCCGTGGTGGTGCGGTTCGCAGCACACGATCACCGTGCCGGCGTCGCGGTGCACTTCCAGTTGAGCGCGGGCCACCTTGCGGTCGGTGTGCCGGTGGTCGAGGACGATGCGCTTGGCGTGCGGCAGGGCGGCGGTGCGCTGTTTCCAGCCCGCGTAGCTCTCCCGGGAGCGTTCGGTGGTGCGCACCACCACCCGGCGGGTGATGCCCGGCGCGAACGGCCCGTCCTCGTCGCTGTCCGGCGACTCCCAGGAGTCGACGTCGAGGCCGAGCCAGGCGGACGGCAGGAAGTACTCCACCAGGGCCGTCTCCGGGTCCTCCCGGACCTCGGTGCGCAGCACCCGACGGATGTCGTCCACCACCTGCTCGCTGCCTGCCTCCGCGTCCCGGACCAGCGCGAGACGGTGCGACTGGCCGTCGGCGAAGGTCCAGATCTGGTACGTGAAGCGACGGCCGGTGGGGGTGGGCAGCAGCTCCACCTGGACGCGCGGGGCGACGACAAAGGGGCGGGCGCCGCCGGCCGGCGCGGCGGGGGCGGGGATGAGGACGGGTGCCGCGGCGGCCGCCACATCGGCGCGGAACTGGCTCACCGCCGCCTCGTCCACCCCCGACCGGGCGGCCACCCGCTCGACCCAGGCGTCCAGGTCGTCGGCCGGATACACCTCACCGGCCGCCCGCTCCGCGACGCTGATCCGCACCACCCCCTGGAGCAGCGGCGGCACCGGCGCGCCCGTCGTGGAACTGAAGCCCTCCAGTGCGTCCATGGCATCGGCCAGGCCCGTCACGGCGGGCAGTTCCGGGGCGTGCGGCAGTACGCATCCCAGCAGCGTGCGGGGGTCGGTGCGGCCGCAGTGGGCCAACAGCCCGGAGAGGTCGCGGCGTTGGCGGGTGGTCAGGTACTCGCCGGGACGGACCGTACGGGCGGCGCGGCGCAGTCGCTCCCAGTCCTCGCGGGCGCCGTACGGGCCGGGGCGGGCATGGAGGTCGTACGGGTCGGCGTGGGCCGGCGGTTCGTAGTCCCGGACCAGGTCGAGGAGTTCGGGGATGCCGCGGCGGACGCTCACCGCGAGGCCGACGAGTCGTTCGAGGTCGGCGGCCGGGCCGGCCGAGGTCCGGCCGAGCCGGGCGGCGAGCCGTTCTTCGCAGGCCAGCACCGCCTCGCGACCCTTGAGCACCCGTTCCAACGCGGTGAGCAGCTGCTGTACGCCACGGCGGGCGGTGGGCACCGCCGAGGGCGGGAGCGTGGGGAGTTCGGCCTCGATGGCGGGGACGCTGATGGCGTACATCGTGGCGGGTTGGCCGCCGGGAGCGGCCGCACCGGGGGCCCGGTGCACGGCGGCGACCAGGCCGACCACGGCCTGTCGTTCGCGGTCCCACAGCGGGCCGCCGCTGAAGCCCTCGGTGACCTGGGCGCCGCCGAGCACGTCCAGGGCGATCCAGGGCGGCGCCGAGACCCGGGGCACGGCGCGGACCGTGGGCAGCGGATGGCCGCTGGCCCATAACGCGATGGTCTCGCCCGCGTAGTTGTGCTGGAGGAACGGCGCCGGTTCGGCGCCCTCGGGCGGAGCGGCCGCCAGCTCCAGCACGGCGAGGTCGCCGTGGTACGGCACCCGTCCGGGCTCGACCGGGTCGCGGCCGGCGGCCCGGGCCCGCGGCGGCACCCACATCTCCCGTACGACCCGCGCCATGAGGTCCGTACCGGCCGCGACATGGGGCAGCCGGAGGGTGACGGTGTCGCCCCGGTCGGGGGTGTCCTGGGCGAAACGATCCCTGCCCAGCGCGCTGTTGACGACATGGGCGCAGGTCAGGACGTACCGCTCGGCGACCAACACGCCACCGCCGACGGCCCGTTCGCCGTCCCGTACGGAGGCGAAGGCCATATGGAGCGGGGTGTCCGGACCTGCGCCCGCGATCATGGCGTGGCCCCGCCCGACTCGCCGGCGCTGCTGCCGTTGCTGTTGCCGTTGCCGTTGCCGTTGCCGTTGCTGTTGCCGAGGTTCCAGGTGGCGGAGACCTTGAAGCTCGCCTCACCGTTGCCGGAGAACACCCCCAGGCTCAGATCGGAGCCGAGGGTGACCCCGAACTCGACGGTGACCTCGTCGGGGCGGTGGCTTCCGCCGGAGAGGGAGCGGTGGATCTGGCCGAGGACGCCACCGAGCGGGCGCAGGGCCTCCTCCAGCACCTCCCCGCCCCGGGTCAGCGCACGGCCCATCCGGCTGTCCACGCTGACCGGCTGGGCGGAGCCGAACGCGTCGGGCAGCTCCAGCTCACCGTCCCCGCCGTCAACGGCGGGGGGCTGCTTCCGGCCCGCGTCCGGCCGGCCGTCGGCTGCCGGCCCCACGGCTCTCAGCCATACGACGGTCCCGTCATCCAACGTCAGTGCCGTGTCCCCCATGGCGTCAGTCTGACACGGGGCACAGCGCCAACGCGCGCTCTTTTGCGTCACACTCCGCCCTTCCGCACCCCCTTGCACACCGGTGGTCACCTGCGGAAAGGAGGCTCCTCCAGGGCAACCGCGGTGCCGCGGGGGAACCGCCCGTTCCGGGCGGGTCGGGGCGAGTCGGACGTCCCTCTCACGGCGTCTGGAGCACCCGCGCCAACTGGCGTGATTGCGCCACCAGTCGGTCCTCCGTGTCCCAGACCTCGGTGTCCTCCTCCAGGAATCCGCCGGCCAGATTGCGGGTGGTGATGGCGACCCGCAGCGGGCCGGGAGCCGGCCGCTGACGGACGTGCGCGGTCAGTTCGACGGTGGGCACCCAGCCGGACAGGCCCATGTCGAAGGCGGTGGGCGGCAGCGCGTCGACGGTCAGCAGCAGGGAGAGCGGGTCGGGGTCGCGGCCGTCGGCGAGCCCGAACCAGGCCCGCATCTCGCCCTTGCCGGAGGGCGCGCCGATCGCCCAGCCCGCGGTCGCCGGGTCCAGCCGGAGGGCGAGCCGGTCGGCGATCTCCGTGCTGCCGGGGATGGCGGGGCGGGCGCCGGGGGTATCAGGGGCGTTGTCAGTGCCCAGGCAGTGCTCGTACGGCGGGATGGCGGGCGGCTTGGCGGTGGTGCGGACGTCGTCGGGGAGCGCGCCGAGATCGCCGTAGGTGGCGAGCACCCGCAGCCGCTCGACCTCGCGGCCGTCGTGCGTGAACTGGATGAGGCTCGCGGTGCCGGTGGACATCGTGCGACCGGTGCGGACGATCTCGGTGCGGATGACGGCGGGGCCGGGCTCGGAGGCCGTCAGGTAGTGGCCGGTGATGGTGAGCGGGTCGGGGTGCGGGAGCGCGTCGCCCAGGGCGCGTCCCATCATGGCGAGGAGGTAGCCGCCGTTGACCGCCTGGATGATCGTCCAGCCTGCGGAGAGATGGGCTTCGTAGACGCCGGTGGCGCGGCGGGTGACCGCCGTGTCGCGATCGAACTCACTGTTGCCGATGGTCACCTGGGACATAGCGGGGACGGTACACGCTTTTATTACCGGCCGGTAGTGTCAGTTTTCACCACCTCACCGGAAGCCCGCCTTCCGGGCCTGCGATGATGACGGCATGCTTCACGTGCTCTACCTGGCCGGTGTCGCGGCCTTCGCGGCGAGCGGGGTGTTGGCCGCCTACCGCGCCAACATGGACCCCTTCGGCGGCCTGGTACTCGCCTTCGCCGCGTCCATCTCCGGCGGCACGCTGCGCGACGTCATCCTCGACCGACGGCCGCTGTACTGGACCCATGACTGGGTGCTGCTGACCGTGATCATCTGCGTCGGCGTCGGCACCATGATCTACCTCAGGTTCTGGACCCTGCCGCGCAAGTCGCTGCTGGTCGTCGACGCGATCGGACTCTCCGTCGTCACGGTCATCGGCGCCCGCGCGGCCATCGAGGCGGGCGCCACCCCGCTCGCCGTGATCATCCTGGCCGTGCTGACCGGTGTCACCGGCGAGGTCATCCGCGACGTGCTCTGCGGGGAGTTCCCGCCGCTGCTGCTGCGCGAGGACGTGTACGCCATCGCCGCGCTGGCCGGGGCCTGTTGCTACCTGCTGCTGCACCACCTCGGCACCGGGGGCACCCCCGCCGCGGCCGCCTCGGCGGGGGTGGTCTTCGCACTCCGGATGGGCGCGGTCTACCTGGGCCTCCATCTGCCGCGACCCCAGCAGCTCCGCCCCCGGCCGGGCCAGCAGGACATCGACTGACCCGGCCCGAGAGCCCAGCTACCCGGCCCGCAGGGCAGCGACCCGGCCCGAGAGCCCCTTACTTGCCCGGCAGTGCCGGCTTGCCGCTCGTGTTCAGCCAGGTGTGGAAGAGATCGTCCAGCTGCTGTCCCGAGATCTTCTCGGCCAGCGCGATGAACTGGGAGGTCTCCGCGTTGCCGTAGCGGTGCTGACGCGTCCAGGTGGGCAGCAGGGTGAAGAACGCCTTGTCACCTATGCGCTCACGCAGCGCCTGGAGCGTCATCGCGCCCCGCTGGTAGACGGCGCTGGAGAACATGGTGTCCCGCTGCGGATCGGCGACCTTGATCTTCCAGAAGGGGTCGTCGGCCGGGCGGGAGCCGTAGGCCTTCAGGAAGGAGTCGTGGGCGGTGCTGCGGCCCCTGTGCTCCTCCCACAGCCACTGCGCGTACGTGGCGAATCCCTCGTTCAGCCAGATGTTGGGCCAGGTCTTCACCGACACCGAGTCACCGAACCACTGGTGGGCCAGCTCGTGGACGATGGTCGTCTCGTTGCGGACGGCCGAGTAGACGGGCTTGGACTGCACCTCCAGCGAGAAGCCGGCCTGGGGCATGTCGTCGACGATGGCACCGGTCTCCTCGAAGGGGTACGGGCCGAAGACCTGCGACCAGTAGTCGGTGGCCTCGGCGGTGATGCCGTAGACGTCGACCTTGCCGGTGGGCAGGGTGGGGTCGGTGGCGACGTAGATGGGGACGCCGCCGGGGGTGGTGCCGGTGCGGACGTCGAACTTCCCGATGGTGGCGGTGGCCAGGTACGACGCCATCGGCTTGGTCTCGCGCCAGTGGAAGTACGCGCGGTCGCCCGCGACCCGCGAGGAGACCAGCCGGCCGTTGGAGACGCCGGTCAGCCCCTTGGGGGCGTCGATGCGGATGTCGTAGGTGGCCTTGTCGCCGGGGTGGTCGCTGGAGGGGAACCACGTCGAGCCGGCGTTCGGCTCGCAGGCGACGAAGACGCCGTCCTTGGTCTTCATCCAGCCGTAGTCGGAGCCGAAGATGATGGGGCCGTTGAGCGGCTGGGGTATGCCGCCGTAGGTCACCGTCACGGAGAACCGCTCGCCCTTGCGCAGGCGGGCGGCCGGGGTGACGGTGATCTCGTCGCCGGATCTGGTGAAGGCGGCCTTCCGCCCGTTCACCTTGACCGAGTCGACGGTGAGCTTCTGGAGGTCGAGGTCGAAGGCGGAGAGGTTCTGGGTGGCCTTGGCCTTGAGAGTGGTGCGGCCCTCCAGGAGGCCGCTTTCGGGGTCGTAGCTGACACCGAGGTCGTAGTGCAGGGCGTCGTAGCCGCCGTTGCCCAGGTCGGGGAAGTACGGGTCGCCCACGCCGGGTGCACCGGCCGAGGGGCCGGGGGCGGAGGCCGACGCGCCGGGCGCGGCGGCCATGGTGGCGGCCGTGGCGACCACGATGGCGAGGGCGAGCAGGCGGGGGGTGCGACGCACGGAACGGGAGAGCACCATGAGCCGTCCTTTCGAACATACGGATGAAGGAAACAACCGTGCTGACTCTGCACTCTCCCGCCCCGTTTTAACCAGGACTTTGCCAATTCCTCAGGTATTACTGGTCGGTTGCTGCCTCACCGGCCGCCGCCGCGGCGGGCTGCTCGGCGTTCTCCGGGTGGTGGCAGGCCACCTGATGCCCCGTCCGCAGCGCGACCAGCAGCGGCTCGGTGGTGGTGCACACCTCGGTCGCCTTCCAGCAGCGGGTGCGGAACCGGCAGCCGGAGGGCGGGTTGATCGGCGAGGGCACGTCGCCCTTGAGCAGGATCCGGTCGCGCTGGGTGCGCCGCTTGGGGTCGGGCACCGGTACCGCGGACAGCAGCGCCTTGGTGTACGGGTGCATCGGCGTCTCGTAGAGCCCCTTGCGGTCGGCGAGTTCCACGATCTTGCCGAGGTACATCACCGCGATCCGGTCCGAGACGTGCCGGATGACCGAGAGGTCGTGGGCGATGATCACATACGTCAGGCCCAGCTCCTCCTGGAGGTCGTCCATCAGGTTGACGACCTGCGCCTGGATCGACACGTCCAGCGCGGAGACCGGCTCGTCGGCGACGACCAGCTTGGGCTTGAGGGCCAGGGCACGGGCGATGCCGATGCGCTGCCGCTGCCCGCCGGAGAACTCGTGCGGATAGCGGTTGTAGTGCTCCGGGCTCAGGCCCACCAGCTCCAGCAGCCGCTGCACCTCCTTCTTCACCCCGCCCTCGGGCTCGACGCCCTGGAGGCGGAAGGGGGTGGAGACGATCCCGCCGATGGTGTGCCGCGGGTTCAGCGAGCCGTACGGGTCCTGGAAGATCATCTGGATGTCGCGGCGCATCGGACGCAGCCTGCCCGTCGACAGATGGGTGATGTCCTGGCCCTGGAACTCGATGGAACCGCCGGTCGGCTCGTCGAGCCGGGTGATCAGCCGGCCCATCGTCGACTTGCCGCAGCCCGACTCGCCGACGACGCCGAGCGTCTCGCCGGGCCGGACGTCGAAGTCGATCCCGTCGACCGCCTGCACCGCCCCGACCTGCCGCTTGAGCAGGCCCTTGGTGATCGGGAAGTGCCGGACCAGCCCACGGACCCGGAGCAACGGCTCGGCGTCGGAAGACGCGTCGGACCCGGCGGACCCGGTGGCCTCGACCGGTGCCTCGGCCCCCTTCTGGAGCGGGATCTTCTTGTTCTGGTCGTCAGTCGTCTCGGTCACAGCTTCGGCGCAATCTCTTCGGTCCAGATACGCTCCCGCTCCTCCGGCGCCATGTGGCAGGCGGAGAAGTGGCCGCCGCCGGCCTCGCGCAGCTCGGGGCGGACCGTACGGGTGAGGTTGTCCTTGGGCACATCCGCGTACGGGCAGCGGGGGTTGAAGGCACAGCCGGACGGGACGTTGATCAGGCTGGGCGGGGAGCCCTTGACCGGGATCAGCCGCTCGGTCTGCTCGCGGTCGATGCGCGGCATGGAGCCCAGCAGGCCCCAGGTGTAGGGGTGTTGGGGCTGGTAGAAGACCTTGTCGGCCGGACCGCGCTCGATGCACCGGCCGCCGTACATCACCAGCAGGTCGTCGGCGAGCTCGGCGACCACCCCGAGGTCGTGGGTGATGATGATGACCGCGGAGCCGAACTCCTTCTGAAGATCGCGGATGAGGTCCAGGATCTGCGCCTGGACGGTGACGTCCAGGGCGGTGGTCGGCTCGTCCGCGATCAGCAGCTCGGGGTTGTTGACCAGCGCCATCGCGATCATCGCGCGCTGGCGCATACCGCCGGAGAACTGGTGCGGATGGTCGTCCACCCGCTTGTCCGGCTGCGGGATGCCGACCCGGTCGAGCATCTCGATGGCCCGCTTGCGCGCGGTCTTCTTGTCCACGTCGTTGTGGACGCGGTAGGCCTCCATGATCTGCTTGCCGACCGAGTAGAACGGGTGCAGGGCGGACAGCGGGTCCTGGAAGATCATCGCCATCTCGCGGCCGCGCAGCCGGCGCACCTCGTCCGGGTCGGCGCCGACCAGCTCCTTGCCGTCCAGCCAGATCTCGCCGGACATCTGCACCCTGCTGCGCTGCTGGCGCGAGGCGCGGTGCAGGCCCATCACGGCGAGCGAGGTCACGGACTTGCCGGAGCCGGACTCGCCGACGATGCCGAGCGTCTTGCCCTTCTCCAGGCTGAAGGTCAGCCCGTCGACGGACTTGACCAGGCCGTCGTCGGTGGGGAAGTGCACCTTCAGGTCCCGCACTTCGAGGAAGGCGGTCGGCCGCGGTGCCGTCTCGGTGGTGGCCGCGGCGGGCTGGGCCGTCGCGGTCTCGGTCTTGTCCTCGGAGGAGTCGGTCACGAGAGCCTCACCCGCGGGTCGACGGCGGCGTACAGAACGTCCACCACCAGGTTGCAAATGACGATGAAGAACGCGGCGAGCAGGGTGACGCCGAGGATGTTCGGCAGGTCGTTGGCGTTGATCGCCTCGACGGCGAAGGCGCCGACTCCCTTGAGCGAGAAGACCTGTTCGGTGATGAGCGCACCGCCGAGCAGCAGGCCCAGGTCCATGCCGAAGACCGTGATGATCGGGGTGAGCGCGGCGCGCAGACCGTGCCGTACGACCACCTTGCGCTCCCGCAGGCCCTTGGCGCGGGCGGTGCGGATGTAGTCCTCCGCCAGCGTCTCCAGCATGCCCGCCCTGGTGAGCCGGGCGTAGAGCGCGGAGTAGAGGAAGGCCAGGGTGACCCAGGGCAGGACCAGGGTCCGGGCCCAGAGGAAGGGGTCGTCCAGCAGCGGCACGTAGTCGCTGCGCTCGAAGATCGGCCACTGGTAGGTGAACAGGGCCAGCGCCAGGGCGCCGGTGAAGAACATCGGGAGGGAGACGCCGGCCAGCGCCACGCCCATCGCCATCCGGTCGAAGAACGAGCCGGGGCGCAGCGCGGAGAGCACGCCGGTGGCGACGCCGGAGACGACCCACAGCACGGCCGCGCCGGCGGCCAGCGAGAGCGTCACCGGGAGCCGGGACTGGATCTCCGGCCAGACCTCGATGTGGGTCTTGAACGAGTACCCGAAGCACGGCACGTGGCACTTGGCCGCTTCCGGGCCGAACTTGTAGTCGACGCCGACGAAGATGCCCTTGAGGAAGTCCCAGTACTGCTCGTACACGGGCTTGTCCAGGCCGAGGTTCTTCTTCACCGCGGCGATGTCCGCGGGCGTGGGGGCCTTTCCGATGTACTGCTGGGCAAGCTGGTCGGTGCTCTGCCCGGCCAGCTTCGGCAGCAGGAAGAAGATGCCGAAGGTGACCGCGCTGACGATCAGCAGCAGGATCACTGCGCTGATCAACCTGCGGATGATGTACGAGAACACGGGGATGCGGCGCCGGCGCCGCGGGCCGGCCGGAGGCGGCCCGCGGACACCAATGCCTTCACCTGCCTTCCAGGGCTGCTACTTCTTGACGCCGATGTTGAGGTAGTCGTACTCACCGCTGAAGGCCGAGGTGGACACCAGGTTGGTGGCCTTGGGCGAGCGGTACATCAGGACCTTGAAGTAGGTGAGCGGGACGATCGCCGCCTGCTCCATCGTCTTCTTGTCGATCTCGGCGTACGCCTTCTCGCGGGCCGCCTGGTCGGTGTTGGCGATGGCGGTGTCGAGCAGCTTGTTGATCTCCGGGTCGTCCAGCTGGGAGAGGTTGGTGTTGCCGGACTTGCTGATCGCCTTGCCGTTGAGGATCTGCTGGAGGTAGCCGTAGCCGGTCGGGAAGTCCGCGCCCCACTGCATCATGATCAGGCCGACGTTGTTCTGCTTGTTGAACTCCGGCACACCGGCGTAGTCCGAGAAGTACTTGCTCGTCGGGTACGACTGGATCTTGGCGGTGACGCCGATCTTCTTCAGCGACTCGATGACCGAGGTGGCCGCGTCGACCTCGTCCTGGCGGTCGTTGCGGGCCAGGATGGTGGTGGTGGCCTTACCGGCGCCGCACTTGTCCCAGTGCTTCTTGGCCTCGGTCAGGTCCAGCTTGTCCTTGTCGTACTTCTGCGGGTACAGGTCGTACTTCTGGTAGCCGGCGAGGTCGGTGGGCAGCGTCGTCGAGGCGATCTCACCGCGGATCGGACCGCCGAGCGCGGTCTGCACGGCCTTCTTGTCGATCGCGTACTCGACGGCCTTGCGGCACTCGATGTTGTCGAACGGCTTCACCTTGGTGTTGATCGCCGTGTAGACGAGGCGCTGACCGGGCGCGTTGTCGGTGCTGGCCTTCTCCTTGGGATCGGTCAGGAGCTGGGCCTGCGTCTGGCCGTCGACACCGCGGCCGGCCAGGTCGACCAGGGTGTTGCCGGACTGGAGGTCCTTGTCGATCGTCGACTGGGCGACCTTCAGGTTCAGCACGATCTTGTCCGGCAGCTGCTTGCGCAGCGGGTCGGTCTTGGCGGACCACTGCGGGTTGCGGACGAGGGTGAGCTGCTTGCCCTCCTGGTAGCTCTCGAACTTGTACGAGCCGGTGGACACCACGGACTTGGTGTAGTCCGCGCCCTTGTCCTTGGCCTGCGGGACCGGGGCGGTTTGCGGGGCGCTGACCAAGTAATCAAATTCGGCGAACGGCCTCTTCAGGTGGAAGACGATCGTCTGCTCGTCGGGGGTCTCGATGGACTTCAGACCCGCCTTGCTCTTGTCCTTGTAGGGACCCTTGTAGCCGCCGTCGTTGTCCTGGAGGAACTGCTGGAAGTAGTTCGGGCCCAGGGAGAGGACGTCACGCGCGAAGTTGGAACGCTCGACGGCGTACTTGACGTCCTGGGAGGTGACGGTGGAGCCGTCCTCGAACTTGACGCCCTTGCGGAGCTTGTACGTCCAGGTCTTCCCGCCGTCGCTGGGCTTGCCCATCGACTCGGCAAGGTCCGGCACCAGCTGGTTGCCCTTGGTGCCGGGGCCCGGCTTGAAGGTGGTCAGCGGGCGGGCGTAGAGCCGGCTGAAGTTGTAGATGAAGGCGTAGTACGTGTTGCCCGGGTCGAACGACTCGGGGGCGTCGCTGATCGCGTAGGTGACCGTGCCGCCCTTCGCGTCCGAGGCGTTGACGACGCCCTTGGTGGCGGCGTTGGCCTCCGCCGAGCCGTCCGAGGAGCTCTTGCCCCCGCTGCAGCCGGCCAGCAAGAGGCCCGCACTGGTGATGGCCGCTATCGCCGCGACCGGAACTGACCTTCGCATGTGGTCGGTGTCCCCTTCGTGAGTCGAGAAACGCAGACGAGATACAACGAAACGGGTGAGGAGCGGGGCAGTTGCCGCTGCGCCGTCAGCGGCTGCGCGGGTCCAACGCGTCCCTCAATCCGTCGCCGAGCAGGTTGAACGCCAGCACGGTGACGAAGATCGCAAGGCCGGGGACGATCATGTACTGGGGGTCGACCTCGTAGTACTTGACCGCCTGGTTGAGCATGCCGCCCCAGGAAGCCTGGGGCGGCTGGATGCCGACGCCCAGGAAGCTCAGGGCCGCCTCGAAGAGGATGTTGGAGGGGATCAGCAGCGTCGAGTAGACGATGACCGGCCCCACCAGGTTGGGAAGCAGTTCCCGGAAGAGGATGAACGGCCCGCGCGCGCCCATGCCCCGGGCGGCGTCCACGAATTCCCGCTCGCGCAGCGAGAGCGTCTGGGCGCGCACGATCCGCCCCATGTACGGCCAGTTGAAGAAGCCGATCACGAAGATCAGGACCGAGATGTGCAGCGGCAGGCCCTCCAGGCCGAAGGCGCCGCCCTGGAGCGAGGCGGAGATCGCAATGGCGAACAGCAGCAGCGGGAAGGCCAGGAAGACGTCCATCATCCGGCTGATGAAGGCGTCCACCCGTCCGCGGTAGAAGCCGGCGATCACACCGAGGACGGTGCCGATGGCGACCGACAGCAGCGTCGCGCCGAACGCCACGATCAGCGACACCCAGGAGCCCTCCAGGATCCGGGCGAGCAGATCACGACCGAACTTCGGGTCGACGCCCAGGAGGTGGTCCCCGCTCATCCCGCCGAAGTCACCTTTGGGGAGCGTGGTGTTCGGGTCGATCAGCGAATCGTTGGGGCTGTTCGGGTCCAGGCCCAGCAGGGCCTGGAGGGGCCGGGAGAGCGCGGCGACGACGATGAGCAGGATGACAACGATGGCACCCGCCACCGCGACCTTGTCCCGCCGGAAGCGCAGCCATGCGATCTGACCGAGCGAGCGCCCTTCGATGCGCTTGCCCTCCACGCCCTTCAGCACCGCTTCCGGCTGCGCCTCAGCAGCCGCGCCGGTGGTCTCGATCGGTGCGGTCACGGTGCCCTTGACCCCTCTCGGCCGACGGTGGCCGGCTTCTGCATGCCGCGATGGCGGCCTCGATCACATCACTGGTGCAATTCGGTGCAAGTCCTGCAAGTCCCGTGAGCAGCACGGAAGTTCGCCATGCGGAAGTCCGCAATTCACGCGATGCGGTACGGAGTGACGCTCGTACAAAGGACCGAGGCCCTGTTGTTTCCGGAGTCTTCATCCCCTTCGCGATCAGTCACCAGCCCTGATGGGGAAAGGATGCGCAACCGTGATGTGCCCCACGACGTTCCGTTATACGGACGACAGTTCGGGCTGAGCGGAGCGAAAGCCCGCGGGAGAGGTCCTCAACCGCGGGGCGTACGGGGCGAATTTCACACCAAGGGGACGCCCGGGTGACACGTTCGGACAGCGAAGACGGACTGTCAGTAAGGGCGGGGGTAGCCGTAGCCGTACGAGGGCGCGGCGGCCGGCTGCCCCGGCTGGGCGTAGCCGTCACGGTCGAAGAAGGGGCGCGCACAGGCCCGCATCCACATCCCGACCGGGTCGTACTCGTCGTTCATCGCGACCGTGGAGACCGGCAAACCGTCCGGAACCGCACCGATCGACTGCTGAATCATCAACCGGGCGGAATCCACCGCTTGTTGACCTGTGTCGTACAGATCCAGCCCGACCGCCAGATACGGGGCACCGAGCGCGGGCTGCACCCAGGCCCGGCGCAACGACCGCACGGCGGGCGTACGGTGGGCGTTCTGGGCGAGCAGCGCATAGAACTGCGGGATGTCGATGACCGGTTCGGAGATCCGCAACGGTCCGGCCGGCAGCCGGTCCAGGCCGCCGGCGATCCGACGCAGATCCAGCCAGGGGATGCCGACGCCACCGCCGGGAGCGTGCGGATTCAGCCACAGGCCCCAGCGGTCGGGGAAGAGCGAACCGGCGATCTCCAACCCGGTGACGACCTCGTGGTCGCGGTTCCAGCCGGAGGCGGCGAGTTCGGCCGCGGAGGTCACGCACGGCGCATAGCCGAGGCCGTCGACCTCCATGTTCCCGTACTGCGCATCGGGCGAACCGGCCCGGCCGTGCCACAGGAGCATCCGGACCTGGCCCCCGGCGAGCGCATGCAGCAGCGCCTCATAGGCGTCGTACCGGCCGGGCGAGACCTGCTGTAGCAACTGCTCCAGCGCTCCGGCCGCCGCCGGCCCCTGATGCGCACCCGCGCTCACGTGGTCCGTCCCTTCTCTCGGCAGGGCACGTGTGGGTGCGCCCGCCCGTCATCCAACCAGCTTAGGGCTTGCCGATGGACCAGGGCCGGATAGACCACGGCGTCCGGTGCAGAGCGCGCGGCGGAGCATTCGCTGCGAACCGGGCGTCCGTGGACGCGGCGACCGCGCGGCGTGCGGGCGCTGCCGGCGTCGGCGAGGGGGAGCGCCGTGCCCGGGGGCGCCTCCCGGCGTCGGCCGGGGGCGCGTTGCGGACCCGGCCCTGTCCCCTCGGCGAGCCTACGCGTGGTCGCGGGAGAAGAAGGGCCGCACGCGCTCCACCATCCAGTCGGCGACCGGGTCGCCCTGGGCGAGATCGAGCATCACCAGCTGTACGGGCCAGGGCACCGGCACCGCACCGAGCGCCCGCCCGAGGGCCGTCAGGACCGTCTCGCGGGCGGTGCCGTCGTGCAGCGCGGCGGGGGCCGCCTCGACCTGGACACCGACGAACAGCGCGGGCGTGTCGCCCTCGACACTGGCCAGGGCGCGCCGGGCATTCAGAATAATTCCGGCACCGGAGAACTCCAGCCCGGCGGCGGCCAGGAAGTCCACCGGCTCCTCCTGCCAGTCCGGTTCGAAGAGCCGCACCCGGCCGCCGCCCGGCAGCCCCTCCGCCTGCTGACGCCCCGTCCGGCACAGTGCGGCCACCGCGGTCGGCGGCAGCGGGACGCCGACCGCGCCGTCCGGGTTGACCGCGATCCCGACCGTGGGCGGCAGGCCGCGGGCGAACTCCTGGGCCGGGGCGACGGTGAAGGACATGTGCGAGCCGACGACCCGCAGGAACTCCTGCTCGGAGCTGTAGACCGGGACGTAGGCCGCACCGTCGATCTCGACCGTGGGCAGGTCCAGGCCCTGGGCACCGAAACCCGCGCTGTCCGGGCCGCCGCCGTTGGGCAGCGGCACCCACAGCCGGCTGCGACCCAGCACCTCGACGATCCGGCCACCGGCGCCCGGATGCCCGACCGACGCGGCCAGCACCTCTTCGAGCTCGTTGGCCGGCCACGCCAGCTGCGGTATCCCCTGCTCCGGAAAGTTCATCTGCACCCACCCGTTCCACGCCGCGCTCTTCGGCCAACGACCCTAGACGAGAAGGCGCCAGGTCGAGCGTACGGGGCCGGTGCACGCGGTGGCCGGAACCGATCGTCCCACCAGCCGGAACGGGTCGTCCGCTCAGTGGAAGCCGACCGTCTCCAGTGCGCTCGCCGCCCGTCGGTCCAGCAGCACCGCCGAGCGGAAGCCCTTCGGCGGCCCGGCCGACTCGGCGGCGCCGACCAGCCGGCGCACCGCCCTGCGGTGCCGGGCGAAGGCGTACCCCGACACCCCGCGCCCTCGCGACTCCTGGCCGGAGCGCGCCACCTCCGGCGGCACGTCCAGCAACACCAGGTGCAGCTCGCGGTCACCGCGCCGGGCCGACCTGGCGATCCAGCGGCGCACCCACGCCAGCGTCCCGCAGTCGTGCACCACCACGCTGCCGCCGGACCGCAGCGCCCGGTGCAGCGCCAGATAGTGGGCGGCCCGGACCAGCGGCCGGTACAGGGCGTACGGCAGCCGGCGCAGCCGACCGCGCTCCCAGCGCTCGCGCACGTCCTGCGAGTCGATCCGGTGCACCGCGGCGCCGCGGCCGTCCAGCGCCGGCACCACCCGGTGCATCAGGGTGCTCTTGCCGCTCCCCGGCAGGCCGGAGACCACGACCAGGTCACCGGCCGGGAACCGCAGCTCGGCGGCGTCGCCGGCCCGGCCCGCCCCGCGCAGGTCCAGGACCCGTGCGCGGCGCCCCGGCCGGACGACGGACCGTGCCGCACGCCGGGCCCGGGAGGCGGCGGCCGGGGCCACCACCGCTGCGGCGTCCTGGGGCACGGCCCCTGAAGTGGCCGCGTATGCCGCTTCCCTGTGCACCGTGATCGCCCTCCCCGTCCGGTTCCGGTCCGGCCCGAGTCCGTTCCCTACCCGCAGAGTGTCAAGAAAAGGTAATGCCCTTCAAGGCGATTCCCCGATCCGCCCACGTCGGGAGCGGGTCGCGGTCAGGGGCTCCTCCATCCGGCGATCCCGTGCAATGATGTGGCCGCCGCGTGCACACCACAGCTCACCCGTGCACCGCCAACTCCATACCGGCCGCTTGAATCCGCGCGGGAGAGTCCCCGGCCGTCACGGCGGGGCGCCGAAGGAGCAAGTCCTCCCTTGAATCTCTCAGGCCCCTATACCGCGCGGGCGAGGCAGATCTGAAAAGCGAGCCGTCGCCGGTCGACGGGGCGGCTCCACCCAAGGTGCAAACCGGTCCGTTCGCGGGATCCCGGTGAACCTCTCAGGTTCCGATGACAGATGGGGAGAACGTCTCGTCACCCCTGCCTGGGAGCCCGAACATGACTGAAGCCCCCCGCCGCACCGCGCTGGACGCCACCCACCGCGCGCTCGGTGCGACCATGACCGACTTCGCCGGCTGGGACATGCCGCTGCGCTACAGCAGCGAACGCGAGGAGCACGTCGCCGTCCGCACCCGCGCCGGCCTCTTCGACCTCTCCCACATGGGTGAGATCACCGTCACCGGTCCGCAGGCCGCCGACCTCCTCGACTACGCGCTGGTGGGCAACATCGGCGGCGTCAAGACCGGCCGGGCCCGCTACACCATGATCTGCAACGCCGAGGGCGGCATCCTCGACGACCTGATCGTCTACCGGCTGGCCGACCAGGAGTACATGGTCGTCGCCAACGCCAGCAACGCCCAGGTGGTGCTGGACGCGCTCACCGCCCGCGCCGGCGGCTTCGACGCCGCGATCCGCGACGACCGGGACGCCTACGCCCTGATCGCGGTGCAGGGCCCGGAGTCGCCGGGCATCCTCAAGGCGCTGACGGACGCCGATCTGGACGGCCTGAAGTACTACGCGGGCCTGCCGGGCACGGTCGCCGGCGTCGAGGCGCTGATCGCCCGTACCGGCTACACCGGTGAGGACGGCTTCGAGCTGTTCGTCCGACCGACGGACGCGGTCACCCTCTGGGAGGCGCTGGCCGCTGCCGGCAAGGACGCCGGGCTGGTCCCCTGCGGCCTGTCCTGCCGCGACACGCTGCGCCTGGAAGCGGGCATGCCGCTGTACGGGCACGAGCTGACTACCGCGACCACGCCGTTCGACGCGGGCCTGGGCCGGGTCGTGAAGTTCGAGAAGACCACCAACGACGGCGACTTCGTGGGCCGGGCCGCGCTGGCGGCGGCCGCCGAGCGCGCCGAGACCGCCCCGCCGCGCACGCTGGTCGGCCTGATCGCCGAGGGCCGCCGGGTCCCGCGCGCCGGGTACCAGGTCACCACCGCCGAGGGCACGGTCGTCGGCGAGGTCACCTCCGGCGCCCCCTCCCCCACCCTCGGCAAGCCGATCGCCATCGCGTACGTGGACGCGGCCTACGCCACACCGGGCACCGAGGGTGTCTGCGTGGACATCCGTGGAAGCCATGAGCCGTACGAGGTCGTCGCACTGCCCTTCTACAAGCGACAGAAGTAACGGTTCACCCGCGGCAGACCCGACAGCGGCGCGTCCCCGCGCGTCTCACTGTGCAAGACGCTCCCCCCGGACTCCGTCCGGAAGGCGCCCCCATTCACGATCACACCCTCGCGTACAGGAGAATCGAGCCATGAGCAACCCCCAGCAGCTGCGCTACAGCAAGGAGCACGAGTGGCTGTCGGCCGCCGAGGACGGTGTGTCGACGGTCGGTATCACGGAGCACGCCGCCAACGCGCTCGGCGACGTCGTCTTCGTGCAGCTCCCCGAGGTGGGCTCCGACATCACTGCGGGCGAGACCTGCGGTGAGCTGGAGTCGACCAAGTCGGTCAGCGATCTCTACGCCCCCGTGGACGGCGAGATCGTCGAGGTCAACGAGGACGTCGCCGCCGACCCCTCGCTGGTGAACTCCGCCCCGTTCGAGGGCGGTTGGCTGTTCAAGGTGAAGGTGACCGGCGAGCCCGAGGACCTGCTCTCGGCCGACGAGTACGCCGCCTTCGTCCAGAGCTGAGACCTCGCCCCTCTCGATCAGGAAAGACTCATGTCGCTTCTCAACAGCTCCCTGCACGAGCTCGACCCCGACGTGGCCGCCGCCGTCGACGCCGAGCTCCACCGCCAGCAGTCCACCCTCGAAATGATCGCCTCGGAGAACTTCGCTCCGGTCGCCGTCATGGAGGCCCAGGGCTCCGTCCTGACCAACAAGTACG
>NZ_JBEZIX010000049.1:0-81199 GCF_040651315.1 Streptomyces sp. NPDC048506 | reverse complement strand
AAACGCTCGGCTGGGAAGCCCCAGCCGAGCGCCTGCATAAACTGCTCGCGGCCTGATCAACCGACCACGTGTTGCGACGATCCCCAGAATCCGCCCGCGGCGATCGGGGCCCTGGCGGTGGCCGCCCAGATATTCATCGGCATCGCGCGGGGCGTCCTGTTCACCGAGAACCTTGAGGCGCAGATCGCCGCGCTGGTGATCGTCTCCGCGCTGGTCGTGCTCTTCGCCGCCGTACGGGACCGCAATGAGCGCCGTCTCACCCAGAGCCGCTCGGTGGCCGCGGTGGCCCAGCAGGTCCTGCTCCGGCCGCTGCCGGCGCAGAGCGGTGAGCTGGAGATCGCTTCCCTCTACCTGCCGGCCGAAGAGGAGGCGGAGATGGGCGGTGACCTCTTCGCGCCGGCGCGCACCACCACCAGTACCCGGTTGATCATCGGCGATGTCCGCGGCAAGGGGCTGCCGGCCTACAGCCACGCCGCCCTCCTCCTCGGCGCCTTCCGGGCGGCCGCCCATCGCCAGGCCACGCTGCCCGATCTCGCCCGCCACCTCGACGGCGCCGTCCGTTGGGACAGCAGCCAGTGGTACGCCACACCGGACGTCACGGCCGGGCCCGGTACCCCACCGAAGGTCAATACCGGGACCGGGACGAGCAACCGACCAGCGGACCGGTCGGAGGGCCGGCCACCGGACCGACCGGCGGACCGGTCACCGGACCGGGCTGCTGTCGATGCCGACCCCACTGCCCGGCGCGCCCCTGCTCGGACCCCAAGGCCCGACCGCCACCCTGCCCCTGCCCTGGCCCCCGACCGCGCCCCCGAAGCCGGGGCGGCAGCTGGCGCCGCAACCGACACCGAAGCTGCCGTCATGGCCGGGGTCGAGACTGCGGCTGAGGTCGGGAGTGCGGCCGAGGTCGTAGGCACTGCTGCGGTCCGAGGTGCTGCTGCGGGCGATGGTGCTGCCGAGGCCGAAAGCGCCACCAAGGTCGACATCGCTGCCGCTGGCGGAGCCGGTGCGGCTGGCGGAGCCGGTGCGGAAGCCCAATCGGACTCCGAAGCCCACTCGCACTTCGAACCCCACTCCGACTCCGATTTCCACTCCGACCCCGACTCCGACGCCGTCATCGAAGCCGACGAAACCTTCGCGATCGTCTCCCTGCTGGACATCCCCGACCGCTGGCCCGTGCTCCGCAGCATCACCTGTGGCCACCCACCCGCACTGCTGCTGCGCGACGGACGGGCCCGCACCCTCCCCTCCGAGCGAACCGCCCTCCCCATCGGGCTTGGTGGCCTACCCGGCGCCCCCGACTACGAGGTCGAGACCTTCCCCTTCGAGCCCGGCGATCTGCTGCTGCTCTATACGGACGGCGTGACCGAGGCCCGCGACGACAAGGGCGCCTTCTATCCGCTCGTCGAGCGCGCGGGCGCATGGAGCGGATGCAGCCCGCGGCAGCTGGTGCGGCAACTGCGTAGGGACCTGCTGGCGCACACCCGCGGCAGGCTGGGCGACGACGCCGCCGTGGTCGCCGTCCGGCGGAAGCCCGTCCCGCCGACAGCGCGCACCGAGGGCGACCCCGCGCCTGCTGGACGATGAATGATGAATTCCGTCACGCTCGGATTGCCCCATTGATCGAGTACGGCGCGGCGAATATCGCCCACGCCGCCCCAATCCACTCCAGTTTCGCCACTTTCATCCCTTTCGTTCGAACACTCTGTGTCACCACCTCAACCCGCCTCGCGTCCGCCGTCCGACCGCAGCGAGGTCCCTGCGCCACCCCTCCCCGTCTGACGCTTCCTCAGTGCCGTCCCGCTTGATAGACACGTCCGAATCATCCGCAAGTGGTAGGGACGCGCACCATGAACGACCGCCAGACCTCGGACCACCACATATTCACGCTCGACCTCACCGAGCATGAGGTCCGCCGGCGGACCGAAGTCCTCGCGGCGCTGGGCGACACCTGGGACCCCATCGCGGTGATGGAGGGCGAGGTCGACGCGAACCGGCTGCTCTACTCGGGGCTCGACGCGGAGCAGCAGGCCACCTACGACATGCTGGTCGCCGCCGGCGTCCTGCCCGGCTCCGGACAGGACTGAGCATGCTGCCGCTCGACCCCACCGCCGACATCGGACGCCGGGCATGGGTGCCGTGCCCCGGTTGCCAGGACCACCGGGGCTGCGGTACCTGCCTCGACGGCCGCACCTGCAATGACCACTGGCGCTACCTGCTGTCCAACGAGGGCAGCGTGCTGCACCTCCAGTGCCCCAACTGCACCCACCTGTGGGCCTGGCAGTCGGGCTTCGGCGCAGACGGACGCAACGCTGAAGGACGCAACGCAGGCGGTCGCAACGCTGACGGGCGTGACGCAGAGGGACGCCACGCCGACTGACGGCCCCGCTCCACCCCGGGCCGCATCGCGCTCCGCCCGGCCGTCGGATCACGTCCGGCTCACTCCAGGCGCCGTATCGCTCCCTCGTACGCCGCCTGGTACGCCTCCTCCAGTGCCTTATCGGCGGGCACCGACACGTCCGGCTTCACCCCGACGCCCTCCCAGTTGGTGCCCGTGACCGCGTTGATCGTCCGGGCCGTCGGCGCCGTGACGGTGATGTGCTCGGTCACCGGATGTCGGCCGGTAGGGTGCGCACCGCCCCGCGTCGTCTCCCCGACGACCACCGTACGCCCAGTGCTCGCAGGGCGTACGCCACGTCCTCGCCGCCCCGACACTCCCGCAGGTCCAGAATCGGCGCGCGGGTGTGCGCCGCCAGCTCCATGGCCGGCCCGGTCGCCCGTCCGCCTTCCCCGGCGTCGGCGATCCACCGCATGTCGAGGTAGTCGATGTTGCCGTCGAGCTGCTCCAGGCGTCGGATTCCCTGGTTCTCGGCCCGGAGGAGCGCCAGGAACGCCGCCCGGACGGCATCGTCGGGCGTGGTGGGGTGGTGGGAGTCGATCGGACTGGCCTGTATGCAACCGGCGCGGTGCACTGGGCGGCCGGCGGCGGTAGCGTGCGGTTCATGGAGCTGCACGCACGATCGCTTTGGTTGGTGACCGAGCCGCTGCACGCGGTCTGCTACTTCGCCGAGGAGTGTCGCGGCCTGGGGAGGGCGCTCGGCCTGAAGGGCTTCTGGATGGGCTACTTCGCCTCCCGAACCGCCCCTCTGGGCGCCGTGGAACCTGCGGCCGCCACCGCCGTACTCGGGGTGTTCGCCCCCGGAATGGTGGCTCGTGCACTGCCCGCGGCCTGGAGCATCGCCAGCCCGGCCCATGTCCTCGACGAGCGCGGCACCCGCGCCGCACACGCCCTGCGCCGGATCGACCCCGATCTGGAGCGCAAGGCCACCGAACTGCTGCCCCCACTCCAGACCGTGGTCGACGACGCCCCGGACCTCGCCCGGCCCCTCTTCGCCGCCAATCGCGCGCTGTGCGACCATGCCGACCCCGTTGAGCGGCTGTGGCAACTCGTCACCGCTCTGCGCGAGTTCAGGGGCGACGCACACCTCGCCGTGCTCGCCGATGAGGGGCTCGACGGCTGCGAGGCCCTCGTCCTGGCCGCGGCCTCCGGCCGGGTGCCGCGGGACACCATCCGGCAGGACCGTGGCTGGAGCGAGGAGGAGTGGGCGGACGCCACAGACCGGCTGCGCGCCCGTCATCTCGTTGACGCACAAGGCGAGGCGACTGCACTGGGGCGCCGGGAGCGCGACCGCATCGAGCAGGCCACCGACCGACTGGCCGCCCGGCTGCTGCACTCGCTGCCCGAAGCGGAGACCGAAGCACTGCTGGAGTCGCTGGATCCTCTCGCCCGCCGCGTCCTGGCTTCGGACGTGCTGCCCTTCCCCAACCCGATCGGCCTGCCGCACCTCGACGAACCCGTAGCGCGCACCTGAGGCCCCATGCACTGACCCAGCCGTCACCCCACCCCCACCCCCACCCCCTTCACCTTCTGCTCCAGGTCGATCGTGTCGGAGGCGGGCGTCGCCTGGACCGTGCCCGGCTTGTCGGCATCGAAGTGAACGCCCTTGGTCCGTATGCGAGATGAGTGCACGCGAACCCTTCGCGTGAGGAGGCGTAGCGGTTCGAGGCAGAGAGAGCGACAGCTGAGAAAACGGAGAGATCGAAAGTCGGGAAACCTGAGAGCGGGAACCCGGAGAACGAGTGGCCTGGGACCAAGCGACGTGGGACCAAGCGACCTGGGACCGAGGGACCTGAGACCAAGCGACGTGAGACCGGGCGATCTGAGCTTGGGTGACCTTGGCCTGAGAGACCTGAGGTCGGGTGTCGGTGTCCCGGGACCGAGAGATCGGCGACCGGGCGGCCATAGGTGAACGATGAGTCATGGCTCCCCCCAATGAACCACGTACACAGAGCCTCACGACTCTGAAAATCCGACTGATCAAGACCGTAACGCACGGCACTGACAATCCGTGTGGAGTAGTAGCCCAGCCGCCTGACCAGCGTAAATGTCGCTGGGTGACCCCGGAATGGCCCTGTCTCGGTCACGCGGAGTGATTTTCATCTGGTGGTTCGATGGGTGCTTTGGGGTGCTTTGCTATGGCAGATCGGGACACCTCCGCGTAAGAGGCGTTGAATGGGTATGGATCCTAGAGAGTTGTGGGACCGCAACGCCGTTCTGGCGGAAGCGTTTTGTATGGGCGACGAACGCGTGCGGGAAGCGCAGGCCCGGCTCGACGAGGCACAGGCCGACAGGTCACGCGTACTGGCGGCGTTTGCAGTGACGGTGGGCAGTACCGGCGCGGTGGCCGGACTGTTCGGATTGAACGAGCGAGAAGTGCGGATCGCCCGGCGAACGGTGGGCAAGGACGACGCCCGCGCCGTCGCCGAGAAGCTGCTGGCCTCCGGCTCGCTCTCAGCCCTCACCACGCCACCACCAGCGGAGCCGGAAGAGGCATCCCCGACTCCCGATAGCCCTGCCGAATATCCCCATCTGAACACCACCACCCCGGCCCGACCCACCGGCACCACGCAAGAGAGCACCAGCGGCACCACACCGCCACCCGACCAGAACTGGTCCCCGGCCATGGACGCGGTGCTCATCGGGAGTTGGCAGACCGGAGTCGACTTGCGGGAACTCGCCAGCGAATTCGGACTCGACCTCACGCGCCTGGTTACCCGTGCCCAACAACTCTCCGCCCAGGGGCGGTTCTATCCAGGTCCGGCAGAGAACCACGCCGGACGCCACCGCCGCGGCCCCGGCGACATTCACGAAGCCGAATACGCCATCCCCGCACAACAGACCGCCGCCTGGAACGCCGCGCCCTCCGCCCACCACATGACATCCGCCTGGCACACCGGCACCATGGCGGCCACGGACTCCGTTCCTGACGTGACGGCCCTCGCCTCCGAATGGGACAACGCCCTCGCCCCTTGGGGCAGCATCGCTCCGTCGCCCGATGACGCCGCGCCGGCCCAGCAACCCTGGACCCAATACCACCTCAGCTCGTGAGACCTCCTCAACCGTTCCCGTGCCATTCCGGCATCCGTCCCTGAACCGTTCCTCATCCGCCCCTAATCCGCCCTTGATCCGTCCCCGAACCACCCCCGAGCCACACCCGAACCACCCCTGAATCGACCCTGATCTGTTCCTCATCCGTTCCTGATCTGTTCCTGACTCCGCACCTGGCCGACGGCGCATCTGCGACGATGCCGAACGACGCAGCGCGCGCACCGGCGCGCTGGACGGGAGAGTGGCGCTGGTCGCCGGCGCCACCCGTAGCGCCGGACGCGCCAACGCGGCGCACTTCAGCACCTGCGCCTGCCACCCCCGGCCCACGTCGCCCGCGCGATCGCCGCGCAGGCCGCCGCCCCGAACGTCGCCCCGAACGTCGCACCCAACGCAGCCCACTGCTGCGCCACGCTCCCGGCCGCACACTGCTGTCGCCCCACTGCTGGCGCCCGCAGGCCGATGCCCAGGTGCCACGGAAGACCGTCCCGACGGCCCGCACCACGCTCGGCTAGGGTGGCCGCATGCTGTGACACCGCACCCCCGCCAGCCGGGCACCCCCGCCACTCCTTCGTTCGTCGCACCCCGACCCTCACCCCACGAAGGAGCCCTCCCCATGAACTCGTCGACGGCCCTCGACGTCCCGGACGCGTTCGCCGCCTCGTACCGCGCACACGGCGCGGAAGCCAGCGCCTGGATCGCCGAACTGCCGCGGCTCGCCGGCGACTTACTGGCCCGCTGGGACCTCCGGCCCGACGGCCCGGTCGCATACGGGATGGCCTCGCTCGTCGTGCCCGTCCTCCAGGCCGACGGAACGCCCGCCGTCCTCAAGCTCCAGCAGCTCCGGGACGAAACCGCCGGCGCCGCCGCCGGACTGCGGGCATGGCGCGGCGACGGCATCGTGCGCCTGCTCGACCACGACGAGGACACCGGCACCCAGCTGCTGGAACGGCTCGACGCCACCCGGACGTTGTCCTCGATCACCGACGACGCGCAAGCCATGCAGATCCTGGCCGCATTGATGGCCCGCCTCACCTCGGTGCCCGCCCCCGAGAACCTACGACAGCTGTCCGCCATCACCGCCACCATGCTCGACCTCACCCCGCAGGCCGTGCCGGCCCTGCACGACCCCGCCGAACAACGTCTGGTGCGCACCTGCGCTTCCGCCGTGGCCGAACTTCTCGGCGAACCCGGCGACCGCCTGCTCCACTGGGACCTCCACTACGACAACGTCCTCGCCGGGGAGCGGGAGCCCTGGCTGGCCATCGACCCCGAACCCCTGGCCGGCGACCCCGGATTCGAGCTGCTGCCGGCGCTCGACAACCGGTGGGACGACGTGGTCGCGACCGGTGACGTCGCAGCGGCGATCCTCCGCCGCTTCGACCTGTTGACCGAGGTCCTCGGCCTGGACCGGCGACGGGCAACCGGATGGACACTCGGGCGCGTCCTGCAGAACGCACTGTGGGACATCGAAGACGGCGCAACCGCACTCGAACCCGCCCAGGTCGCCATCGCCAACGCCCTCCTGCGCCACCGGACGTAGCGGGCATCGGTACCACCGGCCCCTCGGCCTCTGAGCGTCGCGGCTCACGTCTCGGTCACCGCCGGTAAGGTCACCCGCATGTGGGGCGGGCTGGACGCGGTCGACTGGGCGGGGCTTCAGCACCATTTCGGGTCTGCCGAGGAAGTGCCAGCCCTCCTGCGCCGATGCTCAGGAACGGACCCGGAGGACGCCGAGGTGGTTCTGGTGACGGAGGCCGGGCAGGTCGCCGGGAGGTTCCTGCATCCCGGCTGGTCGTCGGCCTGGGCACATGCGCTGCCCGAGGTGCTCGCCTTGCTGGCCGACCCCGTACCCGAGGTCCGACGGGCCGCGGCCGACCTGACCCGCGTCTGCGCCAGCTCCGGCACGCTGCTGCTGGCACCGCTCCTGCACCGCTGGCAGGTCGAGAGCGACATGGCCACGCGCCTCGACCTGGTCCTCGCACTCGGCCGGGCGGTCCGGCGGGAGCCGGCCGGCGACCGGTCCCAGGAGACCACCCTCCTCCTCCACGGGTTGCTCGACTCTCCCGAGCCGCAGCTCCGGTTGGCGGCGGTGCATGCACTCGCGGACGGCGACGCGGGCCGTGCGCAGCGGCGATTGGAGCTGGTGCTGGACGCGGTCCGTGACCCGAGCGTCGAATTGTGGCAGCACACGAGCGCGGTGGAGTGCGGGGTACAGGGCGTTCAGCACTGGACGGCGGCGCTGTTCACCGGAGCGTCCGCTGTCGGGTTCGCCGACGAGTCCACCGGCACCGACACGTTCACCGACACCGGCACCGACACGTTCACCGGCGCGCGCAGTGAGGAGTCCGCCGGCGCGTGCACCGACGAATTCGCCAGCGCCTCAGCTGGCGCGTCCACCTCCTTCACGCTCGGTCTGTTGGCCGACCACCCCGACCCGGAGCAGCGGATCGGAGCGCTGGCGCAGGCGGGCGGACTGCTGTCCCAGTGGCGATCGCCGGCCACCGCGTTGCTGCCGGCCATCGCGGCCCGGCTGAACGACCCCGCCGCCGAAGTGCGCTACCGCGCAGCCGAACTGCTGGCCTGCCTCGGCCCGTCGGCGGCAGCCCACGGGGACGCGGTCGCCGAACTGCTCGACGACACCGTCGCCCGCACCACACGGACACCGGAAACGGTCGCCGATGCGGCCCTGTGGGCGCTGGCCCGGATGAACGACCCGCGCTGCGTGCCCGGCCTGGCCGCCCGCGTGGCCGGCGCCCCGTCCGGCTTCCCCTCGACCGGCGTCTTCCACAGTGCCCGCCACGCCGTCCACTTCCCCCTCCTCCCCGCCCTCCACGAGGTACTCGCTCGCCTCCCCGACCACGCCGAGCTCCTGCTGCCAGCGATCCGCGACCGCCTCGGCACCGCCACGGACCCCCGCCTGCTCGACCAACTCTGCGACGTGCTCGCCGCCTGGGGGCCCGCAGCGGAGGCGGCCGTGCCACAGCTGCTCGACCTGCTGGAGGACGACCACACGTGGCCACCCGCCGCCACTGCGCTGGCCGCGATCGGGACGGCGGGCAACGGGGCAGGCGAACTGCTGCTGGCCCGCTCGACCGCCGGGGGTGCCGGCGCAGACGCGGAGCTCGCCGCCTGGGCGTACTGGCGGATCGGCGGGGAGCCGGCCCCGGCCCTGAACGTGCTGGGACCGGCCGTCGCCAAGAGCCGTCACCTGCACCCGGCCCTGCGCAGACTGGCCGACCTCGGCCCGCACGCCGCCGGCTACGTCGACGAGATCCGGACGGCCACCACGGACACCGACCCCTGGACCAGGGTCGAGGCCGCGCACGCCCTCTGGGCCGCGACCGGTGATACCGACACCACCATCCCGGTCCTCGTCGACGCCGTGCAGGAACTGGCCCACGGCACCTATGCACCGGTCATGCTCCCCGCCGTGCGCCATCTGAGCCGGATGGGCCGTGCCGCCCGGCCCGCCGCTCGGCTCCTGCACAAGCTGCCCATCAGGGACCGGCGCCTGCACCACTTCGGCGCCTGGCGCACGTTCACCGAGGACGAGTCCGTCCGGGCCGCCGTCGACGAACTGCTCACCGCGGCCGGCTGACCGCCGAGGCGAGCCCGCCCGGCGGGACACCCGGCAGGACACCCGGCAGGTCGTCCAAGATCGTCCATTAGAACGCGCAGCAGGACGCGCAGTAGGGGCTCCTGGGCCTGCACGGTGTGCGGCGTGCGGCGTGCGGCGTGAACGGGGAATCGGTGCGCGGGTACTGCCGCCACGGAGAACGGGCCCGAGGCGGGCTCAGCTCTCGCCGGGTGAGGCCTTCTCGGACGGCGTCGGATCCTGGGCGGACCGCTCGTCCGCGGTCAGACTCCCGAGGAGGGCGAGTGCCTGTTCCGAAGGGCTGCCAGGGACGGCCTGGTAGACGACCAGCTGTTGGCCGGGGGTGCTGTTGACGGTCAGCGCCTCGTAGTCCAGCGTCAGCTCCCCTACGAGGGGGTGCCGGAAGCGTTTGGTCTCGTGGGTCTTCCGGCGGATGTCATGGCGGGCCCACAGCCGGCGGAACTCCGGGCTCTTCAACGACAGTTCACCGACCGTCCGGACGAGCTGTGGGGCGTCGCGGTCGGTCCCCGCCGCCGCCCGCAGAGCGGCCACGGTATCGGCAGCCACCCGCTCCCAGTCCGGATAGAACTTCCGCGCCCCCGGATCGAGGAACACGAGCCGCATCAGGTCAGCGCTGTGGGTGTGGCCGGCGAACAGGGCCCGGCCCAGGGAGTTGTGGGCCAGCACCGTCAGACAGCGCCCCAGCACCACGGCCGGAGTGCGGTGCCAGCCCTCCATCATCCGTAGCAGGGCTGGGCTGACCCGCTCCGGCCGGGTGCGTGCCCGACCCCGGTCCGGGACCGGCCGCGTCAACCGGTGCAGGTGCGCCACCGCGTCCCCGTCCAGGCCCAGCGCCCCGGCCAGCGCCTCCACCACCTGCGCGGAAGGATGCCGTTCCCGGCCCTGCTCCAACCGCACGTAGTAGTCCGTGCTGACCCCGGCCAGGATCGCGACCTCTTCGCGCCGCAGCCCCGCCACCCGGCGCCGACCGGAGACCGGCAGTCCTGCCTGCTCGGGCGTGAGCAGGGCACGGCGGGCACGCAAGTACTCCCCGAGCGCGTTCGCAGTGTCCATGAACGCAACCCTAGGCACCGCAACCCGGTCGCGGGAGCCCGAAGGGTGGCCGTAGAACTCCTACGATCACCCCTACCAGGAGAGGCGTTGCCTGGTCCCCGCAGCGGGCCCGCCGCACAGTCAGGGCATGACCACTTTCTCTTTCACCACCGGCTCCGGCGATGGCCGCACCACCGGCCCGGGCAGCGCCCACACCACCGACCCCGGCGACGGTGGCACCGTCGGCCCGGGCGGTGGCCATCTCGCTCAGCCCCTGGCCGGCCGGATCGCGGTCGTGACCGGCGCCTCCAGCGGCATCGGCGCCGCCACCGCCCACCGCCTGGCCGTCGACGGGGCGCACGTCGCCCTCCTGGGGCGCCGCGCAGACCGGCTCGAAGACCTGGCCGACCAGCTCCGCCGCACGACCACCGGAGCCGCCCTGCCGGTGGCCGTCGACCTGACCGACCCCGAGGCCATCGACACCGCCGCCCGTCACATCACCTCTGCCCTCGGGCCGGTCGACCTCATCGTGGCCAACGCCGGAGTGATGCTCGGCGCCCCCTTCGAAACGGCCCGGACCGACGAGTGGGACCGCATGATCGACGTCAACCTTCGCGGTCTGCTGCACACCGCACGCGCCTTCACCGACGGCCTCCTCGCCGCCGCGGCGGACGGCCGCCCCGCAGATCTGGTGCACGTGGGATCCGTCGCCGGCCACGCCCTCTACCCCAGTTGGTCGGTGTACTGCGCCACCAAGTCCGCAGTCGCCCACCTGACCCGCAACCTGCGCGCCGAACTGGGCCCCCGCGGCGTCCGCGTGAGGAACGTCGAACCCGGCGTCACCGTCACGGAGCTCGGATCGGACATGCACGATGCCGACCAGCGCACGTCCCTGGCCCGCATGCGGACCGACCTGCGCCCACTGGCCGCGGAGGACATCGCGGAGGCCATCGCCTTCTCCGTCGCCGCGCCATCGCACGTCAACATCGCCGAGCTGGTCGTCGTCCCCGTCCAACAGGGCTGACCCCCGGGCTGAGCACTCGGGCCCGTGCCGCCGTCGGTCATGGGAGACGACTGGGAGACGACCGGGAGGCAACTGGAGGCAACTGCGCAACTGCGAGGCGAAAGGGGAGGCACATGGGAGACGAATGGGAGACGATCATGGAAATCGTCTCCCGAAGCTCGCAGGAATCTGCGAGGACCTGCTGGATCCGAGTAGTCCGAAGTCGCGGCAGAAGAGCCGGTCTCAGCCCGCCGTCCCACCCGCGTTCGGTGCCAGTACACCCGCCCCGACCAGCGCGAACAGCACGATCCCGAGCAGGATGCGGTAAATGACGAACGGCATGAAGGACTTGTTCGAGATGAACTTCATGAACCACGCGATCACCGCGTAGCCGACGACGAAGGCGATGACCGTCGCGAAGACGGTGGGCCCCCAGGCGATATGGCCGCCCTGGCCGGCGTCCTTGAGCTCGAAGACGCCCGAGGCCAGGACGGCGGGGATGGCCAGCAGGAAGGAGTAACGGGCCGCCGATTCACGGGTGTAGCCCATCAGCAGGCCGCCGCTGATCGTGGCACCCGAACGGGAGACTCCGGGTATCAGCGCCATCGCCTGGCAGACGCCGTACAGCAAGCCGTCCTTGACGCTCAGCTCGGTGAGGTTCTTGCGCTGCTTGACGGCACGGTGCCGGCCACCGCTCTCGTCGCGCGCCGCCAGCCGGTCCGCGACGCCGAGCACCACACCCATCACGATCAGTGTGGTCGCCGTCAGCCGGAGATCTCGGAACGGACCCTCGATGGCGTCCTTGAGTGTGATGCCCAGCACGCCGATCGGGATCGAGCCGACGATCACCAGCCAGCCCATCCGGGCGTCATGGGCATGCCGCAGCTCCTTGTCGAACAGGGAGCGGGCCCACGTGGAGATGATCCGGCCGATGTCCTTGCGGAAGTAGATGATGACGGCCGCTTCGGTGCCGATCTGCGTGATCGCCGTGAACGCCGCACCCGGATCCTCCCAGCTCGCGAACGCCGCGGTCAGGCGGAGATGCGCACTGGACGAAATGGGCAGAAACTCGGTCAACCCTTGGACGAGTCCGAGGATGAAAGATTCAAACCAAGTCATGGAAAAGGCGCAATCCAAGGGTGATCAAGCGCTTACCCGCGCGAAAATGGAGAAACCGGACTCCGATGACGGGTCTGAGCCACCACCGACCCGGGCAGCGTAACGTCCGAAGATGACCGGATGACCAAGAGGTCCTGGATGCACCCCATCCATCCATGGCCGCGCGACACCACGAGCGCCACGAGCGCCACGAGCGCCACGAGCGCCACGAGCGCCACGAGTGCGATGAGCGCCACGAGTGCCATGAGCGCCGCGAGTGCTGCGAGTGCCACGAGTGCTGCGAGTGCCACGAACACTCGACGCGGCTCCGCTGTCCGCCCGTTGCCCCCCGCTCAGCCGCCGCGCAACGCCTTGCGCTTGCACCACGCCACCACCAGCGCACCCACCCCACTCAGCGCGATGAAGCCCATGGAGATCAAGAACGCCGGTGACGTGGGCGCCGACGCCCGCGCACCCGCGACGACATAGGCCGCAGTGTTCGGAACGCTACCGAGCGCCGTCGCCACGAGATAGGGCGGCCAACCCATCCGCGACACCGCGGCACAGTAGTTCATGGCGCAGAACGGCAGACCGGGAAACAGTCGGATCGCCAACATCGAACGGAAGCCGTGCTCGCTCAACTGCCGATCCGCCGCCCTCAACCACCGCGCCCGCAAGAGAGGCCGCAGCGCCTCCTGCCCCAGCAGCCTGCCCAGCCCAAACGTCAGCGCAGCACCGAGCACCGTCCCGGCCAGCGCAGTGGCCATACCCGCCACACTGCCGAACAACGCACCCGCACCGAGATTCAGCACCGGACGCGGCACAAACGCGGTCGTACACACCCCGTACGCCACGGCGAAGACCACCAGAGCCACCGGACCCGACAACTGCGCCGGCCAGCCACCCGCCAGCAGACGCTGCGGATGCCACCACACCATCGCCGCCACGCCGCAGGCCAGCAGTACGCACAGCAGCACCAGCCGAGACCACGGGGAGAACAGCACACGCGCGCAGCGCGCGGTCAGGCCCTCGGGCGTTGCAGCGGGGTCGAGCACCCCGGGAGCGTACCCGACACCGCCATCGACGAGCCGTCATCCAGGCCGCACGGCCCCCAACCGGCCCCACCGCCCACGACCTGCCCCTATTCGTCGCGGCCCGCCACCCGGCGCCCACCACCCTGATAAATCAGTCGACGCCGACGCAGTGGCCCGGCACCATATGACGCATGTTCCGGTACGCCTTCACTTCGCTCCCGTCCGCAGTCGCGGACGAGCCGAAGGCTGCCGCCGATTTCCTCGCAGCCGTTTTCCTCGCGGCCGTCGTCGCAGTCACCGACGGTGCACGAAGCTGACCCTCTCCGGATCGTCCGGCGGACCCCGCAGGGGGAGGGTCGGCCAGGCCCAGGGGTCCCCACGGCGCCAAGTCGCCGTCCTCATCGCTTCGTTGCGAGGAAGAACACCATGCCCAAGACGGCATACGTACGCACCAAGCCGCACCTGAACATCGGCACCATGGGCCACGTCGACCACGGCAAGACCACCCTCACCGCGGCCATCACCAAGGTCCTCAGCGACCACGGCACCGGCACCTTCGTGCCCTTCGACCGGATCGACCGGGCCCCCGAGGAGGCCGCCCGCGGCATCACCATCAACATCTCGCACGTCGAGTACGAGACCGGCACCCGCCACTACGCCCACGTCGACATGCCCGGTCACGCCGACTTCATCAAGAACATGGTCACCGGTGCCGCACAACTCGACGGCGCGATCCTCGTCGTGTCCGCGCTCGACGGCATCATGCCGCAGACCGCCGAACACGTACTGCTCGCCAAACAGGTCGGCGTACGCCACATCGTCGTCGCCCTCAACAAGGCCGACGCCGGTGACCCCGAGCTCACCGACCTGGTCGAGCTGGAGGTGCGCGAGCTGCTGACCGCCCACGGCTACGACGGCGAGCACGTGCCCGTCGTACGGGTCTCGGGGCTGCGCGCCCTGGAAGGCGACCCGCGCTGGACGGAGGCCATCGACGCGCTGCTCGACGCCGTCGACACCTACGTCCCGATGCCCGAACGGTACGTCGACGCGCCGTTCCTGCTCCCGGTGGAGAACGTGTTGACGATCACCGGGCGCGGCACTGTCGTCACCGGTGCTGTCGAACGCGGCGCGGTGCGGGTCGGTGACCGGGTCGCGATCCTCGGCGCCGACACCGAGACCATCGTCACCGGACTGGAGACCTTCGGTAAGCCCATGGAGTCCGCCGAGGCCGGCGACAACGTCGCGCTGCTGCTCCGCGGCATGCACCGCGACCAGGTACGGCGCGGGCACGTGATCGCGGCACCCGGCAGCGTCACCCCGCGACGCCGCTTCACCGCCGAGGTGTATGTGCTCTCTACCGAGGAAGGCGGCCGCCGGACGCCGGTGTCCACCGGCTACCGCCCGCAGTTCTACATCCGTACAGCGGACGTGGTCGGCGACCTCGACCTCGGCGAGCGCGGTATCGCCCGCCCGGGCGAGACGGTGACGGTCTCGGTCGAACTGGGCCGGGACGTGCCGCTCGAAACGGGCCTCGGCTTCGCCATCCGCGAAGGCGGCCGCACCGTCGGCGCCGGCACGGTGCGCACCGTCGAGGACTGAGCACCGCATGACACGGGGCCGGGCCCCGCACCTTCCCGGTGCGGGGCCCGGCCGCGTCGCTCACCCCAACTGCACCGCCTCCGAGAGCGGGCCCGGGCAGAGAGCAGGAGCAGTCCCAGTTCCAGTTCCAAGCCCAGTCCCAGGCCGAGGCCGAGGCCGAGGGGCGAGCGGAAGGCGTGGACCACTGACCGGACAAGCTCCGGGCAATGAATGACAGGGCAGTGACAGGACAGGGTCAGGGCGAGGCAGAGGCAGGGGCAGGGGCAGGGGTAGGGCGAGGCAGGGGCAGGGCGAGAGCGGATGAAGGGCGAACCGCCGCCCCCAGGCGGAAATCGAGCCCCATGAGAAACTGCTCGCCCGAAGAATGACTCGCGCCCGAAAAATGCATGGACATGTCAACCTTCAGCCCGCATGGTGTGCACGGGCAGCCAGACCCTAGGACGCAGGACAGGGGAGGACGTCTGATGGCGGGTACGGCACTGGTCCTGGGGGGTGGAGGACTCACCGGAATCGGCTGGGAGATCGGCATGCTCGCCGGCCTGGCGGACGCCGGCATCGACCTCGCGGACGCCGACGTCGTCATCGGCACCTCCGCCGGATCGATCGTCGGCGCCCACCTCACCTCACAGCGCCACACCCTGGCCGAGCTCTACGACCACCAACTCGCCGGGCCCGACGGTGAGTCGAGCACTCGGAACGGCGAGCCGACCGCCCGGATGGGATTGGCGGCATTCACCCGCTTTGCCGGGATCGCGTTGCGTTCCCGGGACGCGGTCTCGTTCGGCGCACGCATGGGGAAGCTGGCGCTCGCGGCCCGCACCGCTCCGGAGAAGGAACAGCGCGCTGCAATCGCCCGCACCTTGGGTGGCCTGACCGACTGGCCCGCCCGCCGCCTGATGATCACGGCCGTGGATGCGTCGACGGGGCAACGGACCGCCTTCGACGACACCAGCGGTGTGACGCTCATCGACGCCGTGGGCGCCAGCTGCGCGGTCCCCGGCATCTACCCACCCGTCACCATCGACGGCACCCGGTGGATCGACGGCGGAGTGCACTCCAGCGCCAACGCAGATCTGGCCGCCGGATACGCCCGGGTGGTCGTCGTCGCGCCGATGGCGGTCAGCGGCGGACCGATCGCCGGCCCCCGGTCACAGGGCGACCGGCTGGCCCGACAGGGCGCCCGCGTCTGCGTGATCACCCCCGACCGCGCGGCCCGCTCGGCGTTCGGCCGCAACGTCCTGGACCCCTCCAAACGCGCCGCGGCCGCCCACGCCGGCCGACGTCAGGCAGCCGCCCACGCCACCGAGGTCCGACACATCTGGTCGGCCAAGAACTGACCCCGCCCACACCGACACGCACCGTGTGGCCCGCCCTTCCACTACCGCACGCGCCCACCACCGCACGCGCCCACACCGCCCGGCCGGGACGCGGGCATCCCCAGCCCCCGTTGGCGCGCAGCCCAGCCCCACCGGCACATAGGCCCCCACCGCCGCAGCAACCCTCACCATCAGGCTTGCACCGTCACGATGGCCAGCCCCGTCACGTCACGATGGCCTGCACTGTCGCGATGGTCCCCACCGTCACGATGGTGCCCACAACCCCCATGGTCCCCACCGGCACAATGGGGCAGTGGACGAAGCACCCGAGCCGACACCTAACAAGGCCACCCCCAGCGCGGAGGCCCCGAACGCGTCGACAACGACACCTCACACCGGCACCGAGCACACCCCCGGCCCTGGTCTCGGCCCCGGCCTCGTTGCTGACCCCATGCCCGGCATGGAGCCCCCTCCCGGCCCCGCCTCCGATCCCACTCCCGATCTGGCCCCTGGTCCCGCCCTTGTTCCTGGTTCTGGTGTCTGGCCCGCCGCAGGGCCTGCTTGCACCCCCGAGCCGATACCCGTGACCCGGCCCGTGGACGGCGGCACCGCCAAGCTCCTGCCGGACGTCGACCGCCCGCGAGCCTGGCTGCTCACGGTGGACGGCGCACCCCAGTCGTACGTCGACCTCGACGCACCCGCCCACCTGGAATTCGAGTACACCCAGCGCCTCGCCCACCTCCTGGACGAGATGGCTGCGCCGGGACAGCCGCTCGATGTGCTGCACCTCGGGGGTGGCGCGCTGACCCTGCCCCGCTATCTCGCCGCCACCCGCCCCCGCTCCCGGCAGATCGTCATCGAGGTGGACCGTGGCTTGCTCGCTCTGGTGGCGGAGCGGCTCCCGCTGCCCGACGACTGCGGCATCACGGTGAGCGCAGAGGATGCCCGCACTGCCTTGGAGGCGGCCCCGGCGGACAGCGCTGATGCCATCGTCGCCGACGTCTTCGGTGGCTCGCGCGTGCCGGCGCACCTCACGTCGATCGAGTACGCGCGAGCCGCTGCCCGGGTTCTTCGCGCGGACGGCTGCTACGCGGCGAACCTCGCGGACGGTGCTCCCTTCAGCTTCCTGCGTGGCCAACTCGCCAATTTCGCCGCGGTCTTCGAGCACCTGGCACTGATCGCGGAGCCCGCGGTGCTGCGGGGGCGTCGCTTCGGCAACGCCGTGCTGCTTGCCTCGCGCACCGAACTCCCGGTCGCGGCACTGGCCCGGCGAACAGCTGGCGACGCCTTCCCGGCACGGGTGGAGCACGGTGCGGGGCTGCGGCGTCTGATGGGGGACGCGATCCCCGTGCGGGATGTCGACGCGGTGGCGTCACCGGAGCCACCGGACGGCGCCTTCAGCGTGGGCTGAGGGTGGTTGAGGGTGCGTGGGCTGACGGGCTGACGGCAGAGGGGGCTGCCACTGTCGCGTCCCTGGGTTCCGACTCGGGTCAGGGGCGGGGACTCGGGTCAGGGGCGGGGAGGTGGCTCAGGGTGATCCTCCGAGCCAGGGACCGTGGTGCCTTTCCTGGCTGCTGCTGCGCCTCCTTGCTCGCCTGGCCTGACCTGGCCTGAGATGCGGAGCCTTGATTGGTTGGTTGATCAGTGGGTGGGCGGGTTGGGGTCGTACGGGCTCGTTGGGGTCGTACGGGCTCGGGGGTATGCGTAGTGGGGACGGCGGGGTCATGCGTAGTGGCGACGGTGCTCGTTCGGCCTTGCGTGCCTCCTTCTTATTCCGGCAACGATTACGGAGAGTTGTTTGTTCCCTTGAGGTTATTACGTTGAGTTAGTTGTTGTGGGGGTGTGAGGAAGAGGTCTCGCCTGGTGAAGAGGTGTCGCCTGGTGGGGTCAGTGGGGCTGGTGAGGTGGTGTGGGGGAGGGGCGGGGTGCTGGTGGCGGGGGTGCGGCGGGTGAGGTGTCGGATGTCGGGGACGCACAGCACTGCGGCGGTCAGCAGGGTGATCAGCGCTGCGCAGCCCCACAGGGCGGTGGTTCGACCTATGAGGTCTTGTGCGGGGCCGGCCAGCGCCGTGGCCAACGGGGTCATGGCCAGGGAGCCGAACCAGTCGTAGGAGGAGACCCGGGAGAACTTCTCCTCGGGGATCTCCTGGTGCAGCGCCATCATCCACGTCACCGAGAAGATCTCGACGGTGATTCCGGAGCCGAACATGATCGCGGTGAGTCCGGCTGCTGGGAGTGGTACTGCGAGCGCCGCGGACGGGAGGGCGAGCGGGAAGATGCAGAGGGTGCCGGTCAGGAGGAGGCGCCGAGGCTTGCATCGGGTCATCAGCAGGGCGCCGCCCACGGTGCCCGCGCCGAAGGCGGCCAGCGCGAGTCCCCAGGGGCCGGCACCGCCGAGGTGTTGCTCGGCGACGAGCGGTCCGTAGACCGACTCGGCGGCCGATGTCAGCCCGTTGACGATGGCGAACTGCGCGACCACCGCACACAGCCACGGTCGGGAGACGACTTCCCGCCAGCCGTCACGCAGGTCGTGCAGCATGTTGCCGCCGGCCGCGCGTGCGGGGACCCCGCTGACGTCGAGGAAGGCGCGCAGCGCTGCCGCGAGGGCGAACGAGGCGGAGTCGATCGCCAGCACCCAGCCGGGGCCGACCGCGGCCACCAGCGCGCCGCCGAGGGCTGCACCGCCGATGTTCGCGCCGTTCATGCCCATGCGGAACACGGCGAAGGCCTGCCCCGCCTGCTCTCCGGAGACGCTGGCGAGCACCATGCCCTCCGAGGCCGGAGCGAAGAACGCCTGCCCTGTGCCGCCGAGTGCGGCGAGTAGCGCCATCTGCCACAGTCGTGGCTCGCCGGCGAGGACGAGCGCGGCGAAGAGGCCCTGGGAGACGCAGTTGAGGGCGTTCGCGGCAACCATCACGCGGTGCCGGGGGAAGCGGTCGGCGACCGCGCCGCCGATGAGGAGGAAGAGGACGAGCGGGATCGTGCGGGCGGCGGCGACCAGTCCGACGTCTGTAGCGCTGCCGCCGGAGGCGAGCACCGCGAAGGCGGTGGCGATCAACGAGCCGGAGCTGCCGAGGTTGGAGATCACCGTGGCGCCGGTGAGCAGCAGGTAGTTGCGCCCCGCCCAGCTGGGGCGGGCCATCACCACGTGGGCGCCTGGTGTGCCCGGCGTATCCGGTACGCGCGGTGGGTGCGGTGCGTGTGGTGCGCCGGGTGCCGCCTTGATCCGTCCTTGCCCGGGCGTCGCGTGGGTCCGCCCTTGTGGTGTTGGTGTCCTGACTGCATGGGCGTCAACGATATGTGGGGTGTGGTGTGTGGCGCCGCGTTATTCGGTAGGCGCCGCGTTATTCGGTGATGGGCGTGATGGACGTGATGGCGGAGAGGGGCTTCCCGCCCGCCGGCTCGACGGTGGTCGCCGCTTCGAGTTGCTCGGCTCTTCACAGCTAAGCTACCGCTAGGTAACATGATCTCATGTCCTCTGAGACCCTGCCGTCGATCGGCGAGATGATGTCGGCGTCCGTGCCGATGGTGCGCACCCTGAACCTTGAGTTCACCGAGACCACCGCCGAGCGCGCCGTGGTCCGCATGCCCGACCAGTCCGACTTCCACAACCACGTCGGCGGACCGCACGCCGGCGCGATGTTCACGCTCGCCGAGTCGGCGAGCGGCGCGATAGTGATGACGGCCTTCGGCGACCAGCTCGGCCGCGCGGTGCCGCTGGCCGTGCGCGCCGAGATCGGTTACAAGAAGCTCGCCATGGGGCCGGTCACGGCCACCGCGGAGCTGGGTCGGCCGGTGGCGGACGTGGTCGCCGAGCTCGACGCCGGTGAGCGTCCGGAGTTCCCGGTGCAGGTCGTGATCACCCGCGAGGACGGCGCTGTGACCGGCGAGATGAGCATTGTGTGGACCCTGCGCCCCAACAAGGCTCAGTGATCAATGCATCCGAGCGCCCAATGCGTCCGGGCGGCCAATGCGGTCGAGCGACCATGCGGCCGCGTGGCCACCACGGTCGAGAGAGTGACCGACAGGGCTGAGTGATCAGCGCCAAGTGGTCGACAAGGTGTGTGCGCCGGCGCCAGGTGAGGGGCCCGGACCGCGGTGTTGACCGTGGGGTTGCCGTCGGGTGAGGGCCCCGTGGGGCTGGGTGAGGTGTCCCCGCGGGGCCGAGATCGAGTCGTCGAAATGCCGGATGTTGCCTACCGCACGTGGATTCGGCCCTCGGACGGAGCGATCGAGTACGCTTCCCGGGCGCGCTGCGGTGCGCCAGGGGATCGACCGGCACCGGCGTCAGGGACGCCGGGCAGCGGCCCACGGGGGCCTTTCACCAGCGGAGGAATCGGCGTTGCACATCCAGGAGTGGCTGGAGACGGTACCGGCCGTGAGCGTTTACCTCCTGGTGGGGGTGGTCATCGGACTGGAGAGCCTGGGCATTCCGCTGCCCGGTGAGATCGTCCTCGTCAGCGCGGCGATCCTTGCGGCGACCCAGGACCACATCAACCCGTTCGTGCTGGGCACCTGCGCCTCCGTCGGCGCGATCGTCGGTGACTCGATCGGCTATCTGATCGGTCGCAAGGGTGGCCAGCCCTTGCTGGTCTGGGCCGGCCGGAAGTTCCCCAAGCACTTCGGCCCCGACCATGTCGCCATGGCCGAGGCGAAGTTCGACAAGTGGGGGATGTGGGCGGTCTTCTTCGGCCGTTTCATCGCGCTGCTGCGGATCTTCGCCGGACCGCTCGCCGGCGTACTGAAGATGCCGTACTGGAAGTTCCTGATCGCGAACGTCCTCGGCGGCATCATCTGGGCCGGCGGTACGACCGCGTTGATCTACACCGTGGGCATGGTTGCCGAGCCCTGGCTCAAGCGCTTCTCGACGTGGGGCCTGGTTGCCGCGGTGCTGTTCGGTATCGGCTCGTTCCTCGTCATGAAGCGGCGGGCGAAGAAGGCGGCCGCCGCGCGGAAGGCAGCGGAAGCTCCGGTCGCCGCGACCGTCGACTGACCTGCGTACGGCGCCGCACCGCTGGTTCAATCAGTTCGTTCAACCAGGTTGAATGTTCTGAGCGTTGGGGGCGATTTGCGGGGCGTCGGCAGCGCATACTGCCCCGTTCCCGGTTCCCCGTTCGCTGCTCGCTGTTCAACGTTCCCCGTTCAACGTTCGCTGTTCACCCAGGCCCTCAGGACATCAGCCAGACGTCCGGGCCGCCGTCGCGCCATTCGATGATGCCGGTGTCGTCCCAGACGAACTTCGTGGTGCAGAAACCGGCGCGGCGCAGGATCGCGGCCACGTCACCGGGGCGCAGTGCCCGGCCCAGATCCCGTCCGTGGAGCGTCACACGGCGACCGCCGGTGGACGGCGGATGCACGATCACAGGGGCACGCTTCATTCCTCCAGGATGCGACCGGCCCGAGGGCCCCGCATCCCGACCGCGATCGGGAGCTCACCCTGCGTGTGCACTGGTGCGGGCGGCCCGGACGACCGCGTCGTGCCCCTGCCGCCCTGCCGCCCCGCCACTTCGCTGCCCCGCCACTCCGTCACTCCGCTGTCTCAGGACCCGGCCCTCGTCCGCGAGAAGAACGGCTGCGCCCGGGGGTCGGGGCTGTCGCGCTCCCACCAAGGGACCTCGTCGTGCTCGTCCGGTACCGGGGCGCCGCCGCGTACCTCGCGGCGCAGATCGGCGAGCAGATTGCGGGCCCCGGCGATGAACAGCGGATCGCCGATGAGCTTCTTGGCCACCAGGGCCTTGCGGCAGGTCCGCAGCGCGGCAGCCGGTTCGCCACGGGTGCGCTCGATCAGGGCGTGCGCGTAAAGGATCGTCGAGTACAGCCAGAAGTCCCCGTCGGAGTGCCGGGCCTGCCAGGCGTTGTGGGCCGCCGTCGTCGCCCGCTCCGCGTCGTGTGGCGCGAGGGCGATGGCGAGCAGCGCCCAGCCGTGCGCGGGTCCCGGCCCGAACCAGGGATCCCGTGAGCGGTGCCGGGCGGCCTCCTCCAGGCACACCACGGCCGCCGCGGTGTCCTTCCGGTACAGCGCCAGCACGCCGTGCGCGTGCGCGACACGGGCCAGCCCGTCGGCGTCGGCGTGCATCACCGCCGCCGCCCAGGCCTGGCCGAGCAGTCGTTCGGCGGGGCCGAGCGCACGCTCCTGCGCCGCCAGGTAGCCGGCCAGCCACAGCGCCCGGGCCCGTAGCGCGGTGTCCTCCCGGGACAGCATCAGCAGCCGGTCCAGATGGGCCCGGCCCTCGTGGCGGTAGCCGCAGGCCACCCAGTGGAACCACAGGGAGACCGCGATCTCCAGTGCGCTGAGCGCGTCCTCGGCGTCCTGCGGGGGGTGGGTCAGAGCCGTGTCGAGGTTGTGCTGTTCGTCCTCCACCAGGCGCACGGCGACCTGTTGGTTGGGGCCCTGCCAGGCGATCTGCGCCTCGGCCGCGAGCGCCGCGCAGGCCTGCCGGAACCGCCGTAGCGCCGCGGACTCCTCGCCCGCCTCGCGCAGCTGGGTCCGGCCGAAGTCGCGCGCGGCGCGGGGGAGTCGGTAGCGTGCCGGCAGGGCGGCACCGGTGTCCTGGTGCACGCTGCCCGCGTCCCGTACGCGCTCGATGACCGAGGCGCTGCACAGCCGCTCCAGCGAGCCGTCCACCGCGGCCGCAGGAACGTCACTGCTGGCACAGACGCACCCGGCGAGCCAGGGATCGAAATCACCGGGCAGTACCGAGAGCCTCGCCCACACCCGCCGGTCGGTGGCCGAGCAGAGGGCGTAGCCGGCGGCGTGGGCGGCGTAGAGCGAGGTGTGCCGTGCGCTCGTTCCCGGCCCCGAGTAGAACAGCGCCCCCTCCGCGCCCACCTGGGCCGCGAGCTGCGGCAGCGACATCCGGTCCAGTTGGTGCGCGGCCAGGGCGATGGCCAACGGGGAGCCCTCCAACGCCTGGCACACCGCGACCAGCAGCTCCGGCGCGGCCGGCCCGGTCCGGGCGGCCAGCAGCTCGACGGCCGGACCGGCGATCCCCTCGCCCAGCGTCACCGGCAAAGGCGCGATCCGGACGACCCGTTCCTCGGTCAGCCCCAGCGGTCGCCGGGCGGTGACCACGATCCGGATGCCCGGCTCGGTCCGCAGCAACCGCCGTACCAGGTGGGCGCATTCGTCGAGCACCGGGTCGCAGTCGTCCAGCAGCACGGTTGCGCGGTGCTGCCGGCAGTGCGTGGTGAGCGCCGCGACGGCCGAGGTGTCCGTCGGGGGAGTGCCGGCCCGTGCGTCCCCGGAGCCGGCCCGGGGACGCGCCGGCCCGCTGACGCAGGGGTGGGCCCTGCGCCGGGCCAGCGCCCGTGCGGCGTCCCGTCGGGCGGCGTCCGGCAGGCCGGCGGCCCGGAGCAGCGCCTCGGTCACACCGCCCTCGGCCAGGCCGTCCCAGCAGCCGACCTTGAGGACCGTGCGGCCGTGCCGGGCGGTGTGCTCTTCCAGGACGGTGCGGGCCAGCACGCTCTTGCCCACTCCGGCGGCCCCGGTGAGTGTCACCAGCCGGGCGCTGCCCAGCAGCCCGGACACCTGCTCGTGCTCAACGGCCCGTCCGACTACGCCGGGCAGTGGCCCGCGATCGGCCCACGCGGTCATCGGTCATCCCCAACCACGGCTCAGCGCCGCGCCCTTCCGAATGAGGAACCAACCATGCCAGAACCGACCCTGGGGTAAACGGGCGGTGGCCGCATCGAACGAGGGAAACCCGGGCGGCGCATTTGACGTGGCGGGGCGTGTTCTCGTGGGGCGGAGGACGGATCGGCAGGTCACGGGGGTAGGGGTGGGCGTCGGCGGCTCTCCGGTCGCTCTTAGGGTGGTGTCTTTCGACCGGAATGGCCGTGGCGGAGTGGATGCCCGCGGCCGGCCCAAGGACCCGAGGAGAGAACGTCCCGATGAAGTGCCTGCGCGTCGGCGCTGCGGTGTGTGTGGTGGCCCTGGGGCTGCTGGCCGGATGCGGAAGCAGGGACGTCGTCGACGCCTCGGGGGTGCCGCGACTGCGGGCGCACGCCGCGGACGCGGTCGACGGCAAGCCCCGGGTGGCGCTGCCCCGTGGGCCGCGCTCCACCTTCACCCCGTTCCGCACCACCGGCGAGGACGGCACCCAGGTGGTCGTGACGAAGTGGCACGGCCGCAAGTCCGGCTTCACCGGTGACGTATGGGCCTGGGTGCCGCCGCAGTACCACCAGCGGCAGTACGCCAAGAGCGGTTTCCCGGTGCTGATCGCGCTGCCGGGTGCCTACGGCTATCCGTTCAACTACTGGGCCGGGGCGCCGTTCGCGTTGGAGGAGCGGATCGCGGAGTGGTCACAGCAGGGCAAGACGCTGCCGTTCATCGTGGTGATGCCGGTGCTCAATCCCGGCAAGAGGTACTACGACGGCAGCGACATCCCCGGGCAGCCGAAGATGGGCACCTGGCTGACCGAGGACGTGCCGGACTTCGCGCGGGCCAACTTCCGTACGTACGACAGCCGTGACGGCTGGGCCTTCATGGGGTCGTCGTCCGGAGGTTTCGCCGCGCTGAAGGCCGTCCTCAAGGAGCCGGGGAAGTTCAAGGCCGCCATCGTCAACGGGCCCGACACGGCTCCGGATTCGCCGATGTGGCAGGGCCACCCGGCCGAGATGCGCGCCAACGACCCACGGCACCTGGCACGGCAACTGGCCGCGCGGAAGGGCCCGCAGGTCTACCTGGCCTTCGAACTCGGCAGCCTGGAGGCCGCGGTGCCCGATGTGAAGCGGTTCATCAGGGAGTACACGGGCGGGCCGATCCACTCCACGCTCTTCGAGATACCGGATGGTGTGCACAGCGGGCACACCTACATCCAGCGGATGCCCGAGTCGTTGCACTGGATCAGCGAGCAGATGCAGGGGCCGGTGCCGGCGGGTTGACGCTCCGTCACCCGGCGGCCGCACGGTGATGCCGGTGGCCGGGCTTCGGCACGGGGGCGCCGAGTACCGGGTGACGGGCGCGGCCATGGCGCCCGGCACCGCTCGTCGCCGTCGACCGCTGACGGTGCCCTCGGTGGCCGGATCGGCTCAGTCGTCGGTGTCCGCCACGGCTTCCCGGTGCTGTGCCGCCAGTTCCAGGTACATCGTGGCATTGATCTTGATGAGTTCGCGCTCCTCGTCGGTCAGCGCCCGCTTGACCTTCGCCGGTACCCCGGCGACCAGGGAGCCGGGCGGCACCTGCATGCCTTGGGGGACCAGCGCCTGCGCGGCGACCAGCGAGCCCGCGCCGATGTGCGCGCCGTTGAGGACCGTGGCGCCCATGCCGATCAGCACGTCGTCCTCGACGGTGCAGCCGTGCAGCACCGCGTTGTGTCCGACGGAGACCCGCTCGCCGACGGTCACGGGGAAGCCCGGGTCGACGTGCACCGTGCAGTTGTCCTGGATGTTGCTGTCGGCACCGAGCACGATCGGGCCGCAGTCGGCGCGCAGCACCGCGTGGTACCAGACGCTGGCGCGCGCTGCGAGGGTGACCTCGCCGAGCACGACGGAGGTCGGGGCGGTGAACGCCGTCCGGTCGATCCGCGGTGCCTTGCCGCCGACCTGTGAAATCAACGCCTGTCCTGCCATGTCCGGTTCTCCTTGCCACGTGTGCGCCGCGCCACCAGCACCGTAGACGACGGTCAGGGTGCCGGGCAGGGCTCGCTGCTGGTGGGGCGAAGATCACAGCGCGGTGTGCGGTCGGGCGAACGGCGGGCCGATTACGGTGTGCGGGTGCCGATACACCAGAACGTGTTCTCATCCGTCGCGGCCTGGCGGCGCCGGGCCGTGTCGCGTGCCGTCCATCGTGGGGCGCGCTGGGTGAGGGAGACCGCGGCCGTGACCGCCGAGCGCCCCGGCCCGTACCGCTTCCGCCGGATCGGCACCGGTACCCGGCTCGCCTTCCCGCAGGGCACCGTGTTCGGCGACCCGTGGATCGAGATCGGCGACCACTGCATCATCGCCCGGGACGTGACGCTGACGGCGGGGATGATGCCGGACCTCGACCTGGGGCCGGAGTCGATCCTCACGCTGGGGAACGGGGTGGTGCTCGGCCGTGGCAGCCATGTGATCGCCGATGTCCGGCTGACGATTGGAGATGACTGCTTCTTCGGTCCTGGTGTCTATGTGACCACCACCAACCACAGTTACGACGATCCCGAGGTGCCGGTCGGCAAGCAGTGGCCGCGCACCGATCCGGTCGTCATCGGCCCCGGCAGCTGGATCGGTACCGGGGCGGTGATCCTGCCCGGTGCGCGGCTGGGCCGGAACGTGGTGGTCGCGGCCGGCGCGGTGGTCCGCGGCGAGGTCCCCGACCATGCGGTGGTGGCCGGCGCGCCGGCGAAGGTCGTCCGGTCCTGGGATCCGCGGCAGGGTTGGCAGCCGCCGCTGCGGACCCCGGCGCCGGTGCCGATCCCGGAGGGCGTCACGCCGGAGCAACTGCTCGCCCTCGGGGAGTGGCAGGAGGCGGGCGCCGGCGAGGCGCACGGGGCGCCCTGAGGGGCCGTCAGACGCCCGTGGGCGGGGCCGTGTTAGGTGCCCTTGGATGGCCCCGACCGGCCCCGCCCGCGGGCGCGGGTGGACGTCCGGGTCAGCCGCCGGAGGCGAGCAGGACCGTGCCGACCAGGGCCAGGGACGCGCCGGCCGTCTGGATCGCCCGCATCCGCTCCTTGAGGACGCCGAGCGCGGCGAGCGCGGTGACGACCGGGTAGAGGGAGGCGAGCACCGCGGCCATGGTGACCGGGCCGTGCTGTGCGGCGACGGCGTAGGTGCCGTTGGCGGCGACGTCGGCGATGCCGACGAAGGCGAGCGCGGGCAGCGAACCCCGGAGGGCCGGGAATCCCCCTTCGGGCAGCGCCGGGGTGCCGCGCCGTATCGAGGCGTACAGGGCGGCTCCGCCGACGGCGACGTTGCACACCCGCTGGACGAACAGTGCGAGGAAGAGTCCGGTCACGGTCGTGGACGCCTCCGAGATCAGCGCCATCACGGCGCCGAAACCGAGCGCCGAGACCAGTGTCAGCACGATCGTCTGGCGGGCCACGGAGGCGCCGCTGATCCGCGGACCGCCGGCCAGCAGGACGCCGACCACGGCCACCACCATGCCGGTGGCCTGGAGCAGCCCGGGCCGCTCGCCGGCCACGAACCCGACGCCGAGCGGCACCATGACGGTGCCGAGCGAGGCGAGCGGGGAGACCACGCCCATAGGGCCGAGCGCCAGCGCACGGTAGAAGCAGAGCATCGCGGCGGGCCCCACGACACCCGCGCCGACCGCGAACCACAGCTGCGGTCCGGCCTCCCGCCAGCCGCCGGTGGTCACCACGACGGTGCCCAGGACGAGGGCGGCGAGCGTCTGCGAGACCACCACGACGGTGAGCGCCTGAAGGCGTCGGGTGAGCAGTCCGCCGCCGAAGTCGGCGAGCCCCCACAGGAGGCTGGTGGCCAGGGCGAAGACCGCTGTCATGAGTAAACCTCGCAGTACAGTGAACCGGACGCTGAAGTACACCACACCGTAGTGCAAGGGATTGAACTGCGGTATCAAATATATTGGCCTACGACGTGGACGGACCGTGACGGACCTCGACCAGCTCACGCAGTCGCTCGCCCGCAACCTCAAGCACTGGCGTGCCGAGCGCGGCTTCACCCTCGACGCGCTGGCGGCCCGTGCCGGGGTCAGCCGCGGCATGATCATCCAGATCGAGCAGGCCCGTACGAACCCCAGCGTGGGGACCACCGTCAAGATCGCCGACGCGCTCGGCGTCAGCATCACCACGCTCCTCGACTACGAGCAGGGCCCGCAGGTACGCATCGTGCCGCCCAGTGAGGCCGTCCGGCTGTGGTCCACCGAGGCCGGCAGCTTCACCAAGCTCCTCGTGGGCGCCGAGGCACCCGGGCCGTACGAACTGTGGGACTGGCACCTGATGCCCGGCGACAGCAGCGCCTCCGATCCGCATCCGCCCGGCACCGTCGAGCTGCTCCACGTCCGGGCCGGCACGCTGACGCTGGTGGTGGACGGCGCGGAACACCAGGTGCCGACCGGGGCCTCCGCGACGTTCGAGGCCAAGGTCCCGCACGGCTACCGCAACGACGGCGACGAACCGGTCGAGATGACCATGTCGGTGGTCATCCCGCCCGCTCGTTGAGACGGCCCGTCGGCCGGTCGGGCCCGGCTGTTACCTTGGCGCGCATGCCCGTGCCGATGGATGCCTTCGACGAAGTCCGGCCCGCCGCCGACTGCCTGGACCTGCTGACCGAACCGGTGGCCGCCGCGATCCGCGCCTGGAACGGCTCCGTGCCCGTGCACGAACTGCGCTACGTCGACACCGACCCGGCCATCGCGGACACCGCCGCCCTCGTCGAGCACCACGGTCCTTGGCTCCTGGAACAGTCCGCGAACTGCGTGGTCGTGGCCGGCAAGCGCGGCGGCACGACGACGCTGGTCGCCTGTGTCGTGCTCTCGCACACCCGCGTCGACGTCAACGGCGTGGTGCGCCGTCACCTGGCCGCCCGCAAGGCGTCGTTCGCGCCGATGGACACGGCGGTCGGTGAGAGCGGGATGGAGTACGGGGGCATCACCCCGATCGGACTGCCGGCCGACTGGCCGCTCCTGGTGGACGCCGCCGTCGCCGACACCCCCTACGCGCTGATCGGCAGCGGCTCCCGCCGCGGCAAGCTCATCGTGCCCGGCAAGGCACTGGCCGAACTTCCCGGCGCCACGGTCCTGGAGGGCCTGGGCGTCGCATAGCCGCCCGGTACCCCCTCCGGCCTCCCGCCCGGGGATCGTCGGCCGGGCCGGAGCGGCCCCGACGGCCGTACCCGGCCGCCGCGGAAGCGCGCGACACAGCCCGTGAGAAGATCCCTGCGCAGTGTGCGCAGGCGGTCACCGTGGAGGGCGACGATGTACGCGATATCCCTGGGCGAGGACGGCGCGGAGCTGCGCCCGCTCGAACCGTGGCAGGCCGAGGAGTTCCTGGCCCACATGGACCGGGGCCGGGACTTCATCGGGCGGCACAACGGGCTCCCCGACGTGGTCAGGGACCTGGCGTCGAGCCGGGCCTACCTCCAGGGGTACGCGGAGAAGGCCGCGGCCGACACCGGGCGGATCCACGGTATCTGGTCGGACGGCACGCTGGTCGGCGCGGTGATCCTCCGGACCATGGACGTCCCGCAGCGCACCGCCGAGGCCGGCTGCTGGCTGGAGCCTTCGGCGGTCGGCAAGGGGCTGGTGACCCGGGCCGCGCGGCTGCTCATCGACTGGGCCGTCGAGGAGCGGGGCATTCACCGCGTGGAGTGGTGGGTCTCCGCGGCGAATGCGCCCAGCATCGCCGTGGCCCGGCGGCTCGGGATGACGAAGGAGGGCGTGCTGCGGGAGAGCTACCTGTACCGCGGGGAGCGGCACGACATGGAGATCTGGTCGGTCCTCGCGCCGCAGTGGCGGGCGGGCACACCGGCGCCGAACGCCTCCTAGAGCCGGCGTTCGTCCGCCGGACGCAGGTCCAGGGAGAGCGGGGTGGCGTGCTCGGTGAAACCCAGGCTCCGGTACAGCGGCTCGGCGCTGTCGGTGGCGTGCAGGTCGACGCGGCTGACGCCCCGCTCGGTGAACCAGTCGAGCAGGGCCTCGGTCGTGGCCCGCGCATAGCCGCGGCCCTGGTAGCGCGGGTCCGTGCACACGGAGAAGACGAACCCGAAGCGGCCGGTGGGGTGGCCCGGGGCCGGCAGCCGCTCCTCGACCGTGCCGACCGCGCACGCCGCCAGGTGCGCGGCGCCGGGCCCGTCGCCCGCCACCACGAACGCACCCAGGCGGGCGTCCGGCCCGGCCAGCAGGCGGCGCGCCATTGCCTCCGCGTCCTGCTCCCAACTCCCCGGCGAATCCTGCCCGTTCATCGCCCGGAACATCAGCCGACGCAGCCGGACGAGTTCGGCGGCGTCCTCGGGGACGGCGGCCCGTGTCATGATCATGTACAGACGCTAGCGCACCCCGTGCTCAGCCCAAACGCGGTATCTCAATGGCCGGACAACGATCCATGACCATGGCGAGGCCGGCGTCGTGCACCCGGTTCCAGGCGCCCTCGTCGACCACGCCGAGCTGGAACCACACGGCCTTCGCCCCGACCGCGACGGCCTGGTCGGCGATGCCGCCCGCCAGCTCGCTGTTGACGAAGACATCGACCACGTCCACCGGGAAGGGGATCGCCTCCAGCGAGGGGTAGCCCGGCTCGCCGTGCACCGTCTCCGCCTTCGGGTGCACCGGCACGATGCGCTTGCCGTAGCGCTGGAGCACCTCCGCGACGCCGTGCGCCGCCCGATGCGCGTTGTCGGACAGGCCCACGACGGCCCAGGTGTCGCCGAGTTCGGTGAGGATCCTGCGGATCGTTCGGGGATCGCCGTACACGCTCTGCCTCCTGCCGGGACGGTTCCTTGCGAGGATCAACGGCCCGCCCGGCCCGATGATTCCCGCACCGCGTCCGCAATAGGGAACGCCCCGCCCGAAGGGGAAGACGGGCGGGGCGGGTCGAAGGGGTGGGACCGGGGCAGGAGCAGGGGTGGCGTCAGGGAGCGGTGTGTGCCGCTCCGGTGGTGGCGAGGCCGGCGCCGACGGCCGTGGTGCCGTTGGCGGCCCGGGCCGGCTTGCCGATGGCCCGGCCGTTGCTGCCCACCGGCTCGGCGGCCCCGGCGCCGGTGCCCGGGCGCAGCGGGCCGGCCGTGGCCGCATCGTGGGCCTCGTCGGGCGTCTCGGCGGCGTCGGCCAGCATGGCGCGCAGCTCCTCGGTGTCCACCAGCATGCTCACCGGGCCGGTCGGGTTGAGGTACAGCGCGTGCCCCGGCGGCAGCTGGTCGACGAGTTCGGCCACCGGCCGCCGGTCGAACAGCAGCCGGCCCACGGATTCGAGGTAGCTCTGCGAGGTGTAGACCGGGATCACCGGGGTGCCCTCGGGCGAGGCGGCGGCCAGCGGGGTGCCGGTCGCGGTGACCAGTACCGCGACCTCCGCGTGGGCCAGCGCCTCGGAGACGTCCTTCCCCGGGCCGTACCCCGTCGCGGCGAGCTGGAGCGCGCGGTCGACCGCATCGGTCGGCTCCGACCAGTCCAGCATCTGCGGCGAGGGCCGGTACTCCGGGTTGTCCCGCCACTCCTCGATCTCGCCCGTCGGGCCCGACCGCCACTGTCCGATCAGTGCCCAGAGCGGTGGCGGTCCCTCGCCCTGCCAGGTCAGGTCCACCATGGCCAGCCAGTGGTCGGGCGCGTTGCGTGCCGCCTCGATGACCTCCGGCGGGGGCTCGGGCATGTCCTCGCCCGTCACGGGTTCGCCCGCCGTCATCGCCGACTGTGTGCTCTCTTCCATGCAGCCCTCCGCCAACCCGCCGTTCCGATCGTGCGTGTCCGAGCGGGGCCCCGGAATCACGAGGCTCTCGCGCTGGCCTCACCCTGCCCACGCCCGGCGCGGACGTCTCCGCGACGCACCGTGCGGACGGGGCGGGTACGCCGCCTGGCCGTGCGCACTGCGCCCGGACGGCGGACACCCGTGCCGCCACGGCGGACACCCCGGCGCGGGTCACCACGGTCGGCCGGTGCCGGCCTGTCAGAGGGGCCGCATAGGCTGGTGCGATGCAGGAGCAGTACCGGACGCTGGCGCACGAGGGCGTCCACGAGATCGAGATCAACAAGTCGCGCTTCATCTGTGCGCTCGCGCCCGTCGCGACCGAGGCCGAGGCCCAGGAGTTCATCGCGCGGATCCGCAAGGACCACCCGACCGCCCGGCACAACTGCTGGGCGTACGTCCTCGGGGCCGACGGCGGGGTCCAGAAGGCGAGCGACGACGGGGAGCCGGGCGGCACCGCGGGTGTCCCGATGCTTCAGATGCTGGTGCGCCGCGAGATGCGCTACGTCGTCGCCGTCGTCACCCGCTACTTCGGCGGCGTCAAGCTCGGCGCGGGCGGTCTCATCCGGGCCTACGGCGGGGTGGTCGGCGAGGCCCTGGACGCGCTGGGCACGGTCACCCGGCAGCGCTTCCGGCTGGTCACGGTCACCGTCGACCACCAGCGGGCGGGCCGGGTGGAGAACGGTCTGCGGTCGACGGGGCGGGCGGTGCGGGAGGTGACGTACGGGGCGGAGGTGCGCATCGAGGTCGGGCTGCCGGATTCCGAGGTGGCCGCCTTCCGCGCCTGGCTCGCGGACACGACGGCCGGGACGGCGCGGCTGGAGGTGGGCGGGGAGGCGTACGGCGAGGTCTGAGCCGCGGTGTCCCGGCGGGGCCGCGGCAGAACGTTCCGTCCGGACCGGTGCGCCCGCGCGCCGGCCGTGTCAGCCTGGCGCGGCGAGACCGGGCCGCGGAACCGGCGTGCGTGCCGGCACGAGAAGGGGCTGACCCATGCCTGAACTCCCCGACGAGCGGGCGGGGTTCGTCCGCCGGATCGGTCTGTTCCAGGCCACCGCCATCAACATGAGTCAGATGTGCGGGATCGGCCCCTTCGTGACCATCCCGCTGATGGTGGCCGCGTTCGGCGGGCCGCAGGCCGTCGTCGGGTTCCTCGCGGGCGCGGTGCTGGCGCTCGCGGACGGGCTGATCTGGGCCGAGCTGGGCGCTGCGCTGCCCGGTGCGGGGGGCAGCTATGTGTACCTGCGGCAGGCGTTCCAGTACCGCACCGGGAAGCTGATGCCGTTTCTGTTCGTCTGGACGGCCATGCTGTTCATCCCGTTGGGGATGTCCACGGGCGTGATCGGGTTCGTGCAGTACCTCGGCTATCTGTGGCCGGACATGAGCCAGGGGCAGGGGGACCTCGTCGGCCTCGGCGTCACGGTGGGCATCGTGGTGCTGTTGTGGCGCCGGGTGGAGAGCGTCGCCAGGCTCACCGTCGTGCTGTGGGCGGTGATGATCGCCTCCGTCGTCCTCGTCGTCGCCGCCGCGTTCACCCATTTCAGCCCGGAGCGCGCGTTCGGCTACCCGGCGCACGCCTTCGATCTGACGGCCAGTCACTTCTGGCTGGGGTTCGCCGCGGGCCTGACGATCGGCATCTACGACTACCTCGGCTACAACACCGTCGCGTACATGGGTGCCGAGATCCGCCGGCCCGGCCGCACCGTCCCGCGCGCGATCATCACCGCGATCCTCGGCATCATGACGATCTACCTGCTGCTCCAGATCGGCACCCTGGGCACGCTGGACTGGCGGGAGATGCTCGACCCGCACTCCACGGCGTCCTCGTCCGTCGCCTCCGCCGTACTGGAGAAGGCCTGGGGCAGGGGCCCCGCCGACGCCGTCACGGTGCTGATCCTGCTCACCGCCGTCGCCTCCGTCCTCACCGGCCTCCTCGGCGGCTCCCGGGTGCCCTACGACGCCGCTCGCGACCGGGTCTTCTTCCGCCCGTACGCAACGCTCCACCCACGCCACCGCTTCCCGGTCCTGGGGCTGCTGACCATGGGGGCGGTGATGGCCGTGGGTTTCCTCATCGGACGGCACACCGACCTGACCACCGTCATCCAGCTGCTGACCACCGTGATGGTGATCGTCCAGTCGCTGGCCCAGGTCGCGGCGGTCACCGTGCTGCGCCGTCGTCAGCCGGGCCTGTGCCGCCCGTACCGGATGTGGCTGTACCCGCTGCCGAGCCTCGTGGCGCTGGCCGGCTGGCTGGTGATCTACGGCTATGCGGACGCCAATGCGCCCGGCCGGCACCCCATCGAATGGTCGCTGGCCTGGGTCGCCGCGGGGGTGGTGGCCTTCCTGCTGTGGGCGCGGCGCGAGAAGGAGTGGCCGTTCGGGCCGAAGCGGATCGAGGAGGGGTGCCTGCACGGGGCGGATCCGGACGCCGAGCGGCCGGCCGGGGGAGCGCGCGGCGTGCCCGGAGCCGAGGGGGCGGTGGGCGCGGGCGGCTGACCTCCCGTCAACCGGCGTGGTGCACCCCGTGCGTACCGGCCCGCCGGCGGCCCGTCCCACCGGCCGCGGATCCGGCCTTGTCGCCCGGGATCCTCCGACGTGCGCCCCGGTATCGCGCCCGGCGCCCGGCCCGCCGTGCTCCGCAGATGGAGCACCGCACTGAGTGCTCCTTTAGCGGCAAATAATGACAGTAATGAGCGAATCCGGGCGATACGGTACGTAGACGGGCTACAGGGACGGAAGAGCTGACATGGCAGCGGACAGGACCAGGGTCCCGGCGGACGGCCTCACCGGACGGCAGGCATTGTTCGACGTCGCGGACGCCGCCGTGCTGCTCATCGACGCGCACGGAAGGGTCGAGAGCTGGCCCACGGCGGCCGAGTGCCTGCTCGGACACCCCGCCCGCGACACGGTCGGTCGCCCCGCCGCCGCGCTGCTCGCCCCCGACGACGCGGCCCGTCTGCCCGGTCTCGCCGCGGAGTGCCGGCTGCGCGGCGGCTGGTACGGGCTGCTGTCCGCCCGGCGCACCGAAGGCCGGCCCGCCGACCTCCTCGTCCAGGTGGCCCCGGTGACCGACCACGCCGGCCGGGCGCACTGGCTGGTCCTGGCGGCCGACGCGCCCTCCTCGCGCAGCTGGGAGACGAGCCGGCCGGTGCTGGAGCGGATCGTGACGACGTCCCCCGTGGGCATGGCCATCGTCGACACCGACCTGCGGTACGTCTGGTCCAACCCGGCGCTGGAACAGTTCGGCGGCGGGCCCGCGCAGCAGCGCCTCGGGCGGCGGTTGGGCGAGATCCAGCCGGGCCTGGACGCCGCGGCGCTGGAGGCGCAGATGCGGCACGTGCTGCACACCGGTGTACCGCTGACCGGCTACGAGCACGCCGGGCGGGTGGCGAACGACCCGTACCACGAGCGCGCCCAGACCATGACCGTCGTCCGCCTCGACGACCCCGAGGGCCGGCCCCTGGGGCTGTGCTACACGGTCATCGACGTCACCGAGCACTACCGCTCGCGCCGACAGATGGCCCTGCTGGACCGGGCCGGCGAGTACATCGGCCGCACCCTGGACGTGTTGCAGACCGCCCAGGACCTCGCGGACGTGGCGGTGCCCGAGCTGGCCGACTTCGTCGCCGTCGACCTGCTGGACTCGGTGGTCCGAGGGGAGGAACCGGTACCCGGGCCGCTCAGCGACGCCGACACCGTCCCGCTGCGGCGCGGCGGCCAGCAGTCGCTGCGCGACGGCGTGCCCGAATCGGTGATCGAGATCGGCGGCCTGGCCAGCTACCACGCCTGGTCGCCGCCCATCCGCTGTCTCGCCGGCGGCGGCTCCTGGCGGGCCGAGCGGCTGGACCCGCTCGGCCCGGAGTGGGCGGCCGAGCTCCCCGGCGGGCACCATGCGCACTTCGAGGAGCTGGGGCTGCACACCGCGATGGTGGTCCCGATCCGCGCCCGGGGCACCACCATGGGCGTGGCCACCTTCTTCCGCAGCGAGGGCGACGAGCCGTTCACCGAGGACGACCTCCGGCTGGCGGAGGAGTTCGTCGCCCGGGCCGCGGTGTGCATGGACAACGCCCGCCGCTACACCCGCGAGCGGGAGGCGGCGCTCGCCCTCCAGCGCAGCCTGCTGCCGCAGAGCTCCCCCGCACAGGACGCGGTACGGGTGTCCTCCGCCTACCGCCCGGCGAACGAGCTGGGCGACGTCGGCGGCGACTGGTTCGATGTCATCGCGCTCTCCGGCGCCCGAGTCGCCCTGGTCGTCGGCGATGTGACGGGCCATGGCATCGACGCGGTCGCCACCATGGGCCGGCTGCGGACCGCCGTACAGACCCTCGCCGCGCTCGATCTGCGCCCCGAGGAGTTGCTCGCCCACCTCGACGACGTGGTCGACCGGGTGGTGCGGGAGGGCAAGGGCAGCCGGCCCGGAGCCGGCGCGCTCGGCAGCAGCTGCCTCTACGCCGTCTACGACCCGATCGGCCGGACCTGCACCATGGCCAGCGCGGGGCACCCGGTACCCGCCGTGGTCGCCCCCGACCGCACGGTCACCTTCGCCGACCTGCCGGTGGGACCGCGGCTGGGCGTCGGCGGCCTGCCCTTCGAATCCGCCGAGCTGTCGGTGGCGGAGGGCAGCGTGCTCGCCCTCTACACCGACGGACTGCTCTCCGGCAGCACCACCGCGGACGCTCGCACCGGCAAGGAACAGCTGCACCACGCCCTGGCGGCACCCGACCTGGCGCTCGACGCGCTCTGCTCCCACGTCATCGACGAGCTGGTCTCCACCCGGCCACAGGACGACGTGGCCCTGCTGCTCGCCGAGACCCGCGCCCTGGACGCGGACCGCTACGCCTCCTGGGACCTGCCCGCCGACCCCGCGGTCGTCGCCGAGGCCCGGGCCACCGCCGCCGCCCAACTCGCCCGATGGGACCTGGCCGAACTCGCCTTCACCACCGAACTCGTCGTCAGCGAACTGGTCACCAACGCCATCCGGTACGCGACCGGCCCGATCCGGCTCCGTCTGATCCTCGGACAGAACCTGATCTGCGAGGTGTCCGACGGCAGCAGCACCTCGCCGTACCTGCGCCACCCCCGCACCACCGACGAGGGCGGCCGCGGACTCTTCCTCATCTCCCAGTTCGCCGACCACTGGGGCACCCGCTACACCACCGAGGGAAAGGTCATCTGGACGGAACAGCCCCTCTCGCGGCAGGACTCCGGGGCGCCGGTGCGGGCGGTGGCGGAACGGGCCTGACGGCGGCTCCCCGCGCGCCCGCCCGGCACCGACACGGTGACCACCACCGAGATCACCCGGCATGGGTGCAAGAATGAGATCCGCGTCGGGCGGTGCGGCCGGCAGCCGGTGCGGTGAGCGCCGGGCGCCGCACGGTGCCGGAGCGGCGTCGGATCGTCGGCCAGCGGGCTCTCGGAGGGGAAAAGGTGCAGGTCGGAGCGGATAGTTGAGATTTCTGCACACCTCTGACTGGCACCTCGGGCGGTCCTTTCACCGTGTGAACCTGCTCACCGCCCAGCGGACCTTCCTCGACCACCTCGTCGCGACGGTGCGCGACCGGGAGATCGACGCGGTAGTGGTCGCCGGCGACGTCTACGACCGGGCGGTGCCGCCGCTTGCCGCCGTCGAGCTCTTCGACGACGCACTGCACCGGCTCGCGGACCTCGGTGTGCCGACCGTCATGATCTCCGGCAACCACGACTCCGCCCGCCGCCTCGGCGTCGGCGCCGGGCTGATGGAGCGGGCCGGGATCCACCTGCGGACCGACCCGGCCGGCTGCGGCACCCCCGTCCTGCTCACCGACGCGCACGGCCCGGTCGCCCTCTACGGACTGCCGTACCTGGAGCCGGCCATGGTGCGCGACACCCTCGGCGCGCCGCGGGCCGACCACACGGCGGTACTGGGCGCGGCGATGGACCGGGTACGGGCCGACCTGGCGGAGCGTCCGGAGGGGACGCGGTCGGTGGTGCTGGCGCACGCCTTCGTCACCGGCGGCTCGGTCAGCGACAGCGAGCGCGACATCACCGTCGGCGGGGTCGCCTCCGTCCCCACGGCCGTCTTCGACGGCGTGGACTACGCCGCCCTCGGCCATCTGCACGGCTGCCAGACCCTGACCGAGCGGATCCGCTACTCCGGATCGCCGCTGGCGTACTCGTTCTCCGAGGCCGACCACCGCAAGTCGTCGTGGCTGGTCGACCTCGACGCGGACGGCGCGGTGCGGGCCGAGCGGGTGGACTGCCCGGTGCCGCGACCGCTGGCCCGCATCCGGGGGCGGCTGGAACGGTTGCTGGACGACCCGGCGCTGGCCCGGCACGAGGACTCCTGGGTGGAGGCGACGCTCACCGACCCGACCCGCCCGCACGAGCCGATGGCCCGGCTGGCCCGGCGCTTCCCGCACGTCCTCAGCCTGGTCTTCGAACCCGACGAGGGACCCGCCCGCTCGCTGGCCTCGTACGCCCAGCGGCTGCGCGGGCGCAGCGACCAGGAGATCGCCGAGGACTTCGTGGAACACGTACGGTCCGGCCGCGCGGCCGACGAGCAGGAGCGGGCCGAACTGCGCTCGGCCATCGACGAGGTGCGCCTCGACGAAGTGGTGGCGGAGGGGACGCGATGAGGCTGCACCGGCTGGCGGTGACCGCCTTCGGGCCGTTCGCCGACACCCAGACCGTCGACTTCGACCGGCTCGCGGGCGACGGGCTGTTCCTGCTGCACGGGCCGACCGGCGCGGGCAAGACCTCGGTCCTGGACGCGGTGTGCTTCGCGCTGTACGGGTCGGTGCCCGGGGCGCGGCAGAGCGGCCAGGCGCTGCGCAGCGATCTCGCGGACCCGCACACCCTCACCGAGGTCGTGCTCGAACTGACCGTGGGCGAGCGGCGATTGGAGATCACCCGGCTGCCCGAGCAGGCCCGCCCCAAGAAGCGGGGCAGCGGGACGACGAAGGAGAAGGCGCAGAGCCGGCTCCGGGAGTTCACGCTGCCCGCCGCCGGCGGCGCGGGCGAGTGGAAGGCGCTCAGCCGGTCGCACCAGGAGATCGGTGAGGAGATCGGGCAGCTGCTCGGGATGAGCAAGGAGCAGTTCTGCCAGGTGGTCCTGCTGCCGCAGGGGGACTTCGCGCGCTTCCTGCGGGCCGATGCGGAGGCCCGCGCCCGGCTGCTGGGGCGGCTCTTCGACACCCGCCGGTTCGCCGCGCTCGAAGAGCAGCTGAACGCGCGCCGCAGGGCCGCCGCCGACCAGGTCGCCGCCGGTGACGAGCAGCTGCTGGCGCTGGCCCACCGGATGGCCGAGGCGGCCGGCGGGAGCGCCGACCTCGCCGACCTCGCGGACGTCGTGGGGGCGGGGGAGACCACCGGCCCGACGGTGCCGGCGCCGGCCCGCGGCGGAGCGGCCCGGGGGAGCCACCGGACGGCGGCGGATCGGACGACGGCGACCGCATCGGCGCCGGCATCGGCCACGGGGACGGTGGTCGCCACCGTGCCGGGGCAGACCGGCGGTGCGCGGCGGGGCGGCCGCGCCGGGGCTGCCGGCTCCGGCACCGAACGACCGGCGGCACCCGGACCGGGGAGCCCGGGGTTCGCCGGCGCGGTGCTGGTCGGAGCGGCGCTCGCCCGGGTGACCGCACGGGAGCGCCTGGAGATCGCGCGGGCCGCGGTGCGGGCCGCCGAGGAGGCCGAACAGGGCGCGGCGCAGCGACTGGCCCAGGCCCGCGAGCGGCACCGCCTCCAGGAGCGGTACGCGGACGCCCGCCGCCGGGCCGCCCGTCTCGACGGGTACGCCGAGGAGCGGGAGCGCACCCGCGAGCGGCTGGCCCGGGCACGAGCGGCCGCCGAGGTGGCGCCCGCGCTCGCCCTGCGGGACGCCGCCTGGCGCGAGTTGGACGCCGCGCAGCGCGCCGAGCGGCAGCACCGCAGCCCGCTGCGGTGCGACCTCGCAGACGCCGAGGGCGACCACCTCGCCGCGATGGAACGGACGTTGAGGGAGGAGCTGGGATCGCTCGGGGCGGCCCGGCGGGCCGAGCGGCGGGCCGCCGACATCGGCCGGGAACGGGCCGCCCTCGACCACGAGGCGCGGGCCGACGAGCAGACGCTGCTCGACGCCGCCGAGTGGCTCGCCGCATGGGACGACGCCCGCCGCGCCCACCAGCAGCGCATCGAGACCGCCCAGGAGGCGGCGACCCGCGCCGAACGGCTCGGCGCCCGGATCGAACCGGCCGAGGAACGCCTCGCGGCGGCCCGCCGACGGGACCGGCTCGACGAGGAACTGCGGGCGCTGGAAGCGGAGTCGCTCGCCGCCAGGGAGCGCTCGGCGGCGGCCCGCGAGCACTGGCTCGACCTCAAGGACCGCCGGCTGCGCGGCATCGCCGCCGAGCTCGCGGCCGGGCTGCGCGAGGGCCGGCCGTGCGCGGTGTGCGGCGCGACCGAGCACCCGGACCCGGCCCGGGCCGGGTCCGGCCACGTGGACCGGGCCACCGAGGAGGCCGCGCTCGCCGCACACCGCCGCGCCGAGGAGGCCCGGCAGCAGGCCGAGTCGCACTGCCAGTCGGCCAAGGAGGCGCTGGCCGCGGCCGTCGCCACGGCCGGCGACCGCCCGGTCGACGAACTCGCCGCCCAGGTAGCGGAGTTGCGCACCGACCTGGCCCGCGACCATGCGGGCGGCGCGGACCTCCACGCCGCCCGCGAGGCGCTCGACCGCGCCGAGCAGGAGTACCAGCGACGGCTCGCCGAACAGCAGCAGGCCGACCGCCGGGCCGCCGCCCGCACCTCCCGGCGCGAGGCGCTCGACCGTGAACGGGCCGCCCTGGACAAGGAGTTGACCCGGGCCCGGGGGCGCGACGGCACCGTCGCCGAACGGGCCGACCGGCTGGAGCGACAGGTGGCGCTGCTCGCCGCCGCGGCCGAGGCGTCCCGTACGGCCACGGCCTGCGCCGAGCGGCTCAAGGAGGCCGACGCCGGGGCGTCCGACGCCGCCTACCGCGCCGGATTCGACACCCCGCAGGCCGCCGCCGAGGCGCTGCTGCGGGACGACGCCTGGCGGGCGTTGCAGCAGCGGCTCGACGACTGGCAGGCCGAATCGGCCGCGGTGGCCGCCGAGTTGGCGGACCCCGAGGCGCGGGCCGCGGCAGCGCTGCCGCCCGCCGACCCGGAGGCGGCGTACGCGGCGCACCGGTCCGCGGCGGAGCGGCTGCGCGCGACCTCGACGACCCACGCCACCGCCCGGGAACGCTGTGCCGCACTCGACCGGCTCTCGGCCCGGGCCGAGGCCGACGCCCGTCGACTGGCCCCGCTGCGCGCCGCCCACGACCGGATCGCCCGGCTCGCCGCACTCGCCTCCGGCACCTCCACCGAGAACGAACGGCGGATGCGCCTGGAGTCGTACGTCCTCGCCGCCCGGCTCGAACAGGTCGCGGCGGCCGCCAGCCTCCGGCTGCACCGGATGTCCGCCGGCCGCTACACCCTGGTCCACTCCGACGAACGGGCCGGCGGTGCCCGACGCTCCGGCCTCGGACTGCACGTCATCGACGCCTGGACCGGCCACGAGCGGGACACCGCCAGCCTCTCCGGCGGCGAGACCTTCTTCGCCTCGCTCGCGCTGGCGCTCGGCCTCGCCGACGTCGTCACCGACGAGGCGGGCGGCACCCGGCTGGACACCCTCTTCATCGACGAGGGCTTCGGCAGCCTGGACGAACAGACCCTCGACGAGGTGCTGGACGTCCTCGACGCGCTGCGCGAACGCGACCGCAGCGTCGGCATCGTCAGCCACGTCGCGGACCTCAAGACACGCATCCCGGCCCAGTTGGAGGTCGTCAAGGACCGGTCGGGCTCGACGGTCCGGCACCGCGTACCGGGGTGAGCCCGCCGGTGACACCGCCAGCCCGGCAACACGGCCGGCCCGGCAGCACCGCCAACCCCGGCCCCGTGGGCTCCGGTTACGCGGACGGCGAGCCGCACGGGGCGTTGACGCCGACGGGGGGAGTCCCGGGCGGGGCGGAGGCGTCGATCTCGTAGGCGCGCAGGCCCTCGCGGTCCCCGACGAACCGGAAGCCGGCCCGCGTTAGGACGCGCTGCGACGGGAGGTTCTCCGGCTCGGTCAGCGCGCACACCGTCCGCACCTCGGGGTGGGCGGCCGCCCAGCCGGACAGCAGCCGGGCCGCGTCGGTGGCCCAGCCGGCGCCGCGGGCGGACGGGGAGAGGTCGTAGCCGATCTCCACGAAGCCGGTGTCGTCCGGTGGGCCGTGGAAGCCGATGCTGCCCAGCGCCGTGCCGGCCGCCGCGTCGGTCAGGACGAAGACGCCCCAGCCGGGACGGTAGCGGCCGGCCGCGGCCGCGTGGACGGCGATGCCGGCGCCGCCCGAGGTGGTCTCCGGCGGTCCGCCGTCGATCCAGTCGAAGCCGGCGGCCTCGCCGTCCGCGACCCGGGCCGCGACGGCCGGCAGCAGGGCGCGCAGGGCCACCCGGCCGGCCGTCAGGGTCAGCGGATAGCCAGCGCCCGCGGTGACCAGCGCCTCGAACAGCGGCCGATGGTCCACCCCCGCCGGCAGCCCGCTGACCTGGCCGTCGCCGACCTCCACCACCCGCCAGACCCCGTCGCTGCGCAGCGCCAGATCCGTGGTGACGAAGCGGGCGCCCAACTCCCGTACGGCCGGGGCGATATGGGTGAGGTCGGGGGTGGGGCGCAGGCCCGGAGCGTCGGGGTGCGGGCCGGTCAGCACCGGCTCGCCGTCCACCCACCACACCCGTGCCTCGCCCACCGCCCGGTCGAAGTCCTCGAAGGCGCGCAGCACCACACCGCCGGTCAGGAACTCCTCCTGGAGGGCGACGAAGCGGCCGACGACCGCGGCCAGGCGGCGGGTGTCCGAGGCGTCCGGGACGTAGGACGCCTCGTCCCATTCGTGCTTGCGGGACTTGACCCAGTCCTTGACGACGAGCGGCCGGCGCGCCCCCGGAGGGCCGAACGGCTCGGCGAGCCGGGCGAGCGCCGCGGCCGTCGGCGGCCGGCCGGGCGGGCAGGGGAGCCAGGCGCTGTGCGGGGTGAGCGCGCGGAAGGCGCCGTACCAGCCGGGGAGCTCATGGGCGGTGCGATAGGCGGCGGGGGAGGTCAGCAGGCGGCAGCCGCGGTCGGAGAGCGCCGCGGCCAGCGCGGCGTAGCGGTCGGCCGGCAGCATCCAGCCGCGGTACCAGACCGGTCCGGCATCGCGCGGGACGTGGGCGACGGCCGCGGTCGCGTCCCCGGCGAGCAGCGCCTCGTGGCCGAGTACCGCGGTCCGCGCGCCGGCGGCCTGTGCCGCGGCGGCCTCGGCCGCGAAGTGCGGATCGGTGCGCCGGGGGCGCAGCGGGTCTCCGGAGAGCAGAAAGAGCGGCCGGTCCGCCGCGAGGTCCCCTGTCATGTCAGCGGACCCTACGGAACGGCGGCGGCCGGCCACAACACCCTGCGGTCGCGGCCGGCCGCCGTCGAGCGGGGCCATGGTCAGAGTGCCGACAGCTCGCTCAGCAGATCGTCCAGGCCCAGCGACCCCTGGGACAGCGCCGCCATGTGCCAGGCCTTGAGGTCGAAGTCCGCGCCGTGCCGGGCGCGGGCCGCCTCCCGGCCCCGGAGCCAGACCCGCTCGCCGAGCTTGTAGCCGATCGCCTGGCCCGCCATGCCCTGATAGCGGACGATCTCACTCTCGACGAAGTCGGCCGGGCGGCTGCTGTGCCGGGCGAAGAACTCGTGGGCCAGCTGCGGTGTCCAGCGCTCACCCGGGTGGAAGGGGGAGTCCGCCGGGATCTCCAGCTCCAGGTGCATGCCGATGTCGATGATGACCCGGACGGCGCGCATCATCTGGGCGTCCAGGTAGCCGAGCCGTCGCTCGGCGGTGGTCAGGAAGCCCAGCTCGTCCATGAGGCGCTCGGCGTACAGCGCCCAGCCCTCGGCGTTGGCACTGACGATGCCCACCGTCGTCTGGTAGCGCGAGAGCCGGTCGGCGACGTGGACCCACTGTGCCAGCTGGAGGTGGTGGCCCGGCACTCCCTCGTGGTACCAGGTCGAGACCAGGTCGTACGCCGGGAAGCGGGTCTCGCCCATGGTCGGCAGCCAGGTGCGGCCGGGGCGGGAGAAGTCCAGCGACGGCTGGGTGTAGTACGGCGCTGCGGCGCTACCGGGCGGGGCGATCCGCGACTCCACCCGGCGCACCCGCTCGGCCAGGTCGAAGTGGGTGCCGTCCAGCGCCTCGATGGCCTCGTCCATCAGCGACTGTAGCCACTGCCGGGTCTCCTCGACGCCCTCGACCGCCTCGCCGTGCTCGTCGCACCAGGCCAGCGCCTCCCACGGGGACTTCGCTCCGGGCAGGACCTTCTGCGCCTCGCTCTCCATCTCGGCCAGCAGCCGATGGAACTCGGACCAGCCGTACGCATACGCCTCGTCCGGGTCGAGGTCGGAGCCGTTGTAGTAGCGGGCCAGCCGGGCGTAGCGCTCCCGGCCCACGACGTCCGGTGCGCCGGCGATGGCCGGTGCGTAGCTGTCCCGGAACCAGTCGCGCAGCTCCACCAGGGCGCCGGTCGCCACCGCGGCGGCCTCGGTCAGCTCGGCGCGCAGCGCGTCCGGGCTGGGGTCGGTGAACTCGGCGAACCAGCTGCGGTCGGTGCCGATCCACTCGTCCAACTGACCGATGACGGTGGCTACTTGGAGCGGTCCGGCGGGGAGGTCCTGCTTCCGGCCGGCGTCCAGCGCGGCGCGGTAGCCCTCCAGCGCGGCCGGGACGGCCCGCAGCCGCTGGGCGATCGCCGCCCAGTCCTCTTCGGTCTCGGCGGGGGTGAGCGTGAAGACCTCGCGGACGTGGTGCAGCGGTGAACTGAGGTTGCTGACCGTGCGCAGCCCTTCGCCGGCCTCGTGCACGGCCAGTTCGGCGGTCAGCCGCTCCCGCAGCAGCCGTGCGCAGATCCGCTCGGCGGGGCTGTCCGCGCCCGGCCGGGCCTCGGCCGCGGTGAGCTCCTCCAGTGTCCTGCGGGCGAGTTGGGCCACCGCTTCCTGGCCCGTCGGCGAGAAGTCGGGGAGCCGGCCGGAGCTCTCGGGGATGCCGAGGAAGGTGCCGGTGATGGGGTCCAGGTCGACGAGGGCGTCGACGTAGGCGTCGGCGACCTGACGGGGCAGCTGGCCGCCCCCGGAAGTAGTGGTGTTGGACATGCGGGCCATCCTCGTACGGATCACCCGGTCACGTCACCATCAAGAGGCCGTACGTTCCTGTCGCTTTACGACGCCATTGCCTTACCCGGCGGCCGGTCGGGCGTCGGAACGCCCGACCGGCCGGCCGCGGATCGGGGTCGCGACCGGGGCCGTGCTCAACGGCGGCCGGTGCCGTCCTGGACGCGGAGCGTCTCCCGGGACTCCTGCCGGACCGGTACGCCCGCCGGACGGGCGGTGATCACCAGCGTGCCCTCCTCGATCTGGTAGTCGAGCGGCAGCCCGAGGCCGCGCATCGCCGCCACCATGCCCGTGTTGGAGGCCTGGGTGATCGCGTACACGCTGGCGCAGCCGGTCTCCGCCGCCATCGTCACCAGCCGGCGCAGCAGCTCCGCGCCGATGCCGCGCTGCTGCCAGGCGTCCTCGACCAGCAGTGCCACCTCGGTCTCGTCGCCGTCCCACAGCAGGTGGCCGAGCGCCACCAGCCGGCCGGACGCGGTCTCCACCGCCAGGGTGCGGCCGAACCGCGGGCTGAGCAGGTGCCCCAGGTAGCGGTCCGCGTCCCCGACCGGGCCGTGGTAGCGCAGCGCGAGGGTCTGCGGCGAGCAGCGGTCGTGCATCTCACGGGCCGCGGCCAGGTCGGAGGTGTCGGCGCGGCGGACGGTGATCTCGTCGCCCTCCGGCAGCGTGAGCACATCGCGGCGCGGCGGCACCCGCTGGCCGAGCCGGGCATCCAGCTCGACGAGCGCGCGGACCCGGGCGAACTCGGTGGGGGTGAACGGCAACTGCGGCCTTTCGATGGTCAGGGAGCCCCCGGAGGGGTCGCGGAACTTCATCACATGCTCCTCCAGCACTCCCTCGGCGGGCACCGGCTCGGCGAGCGGCTGACCCGTCAGCGAGCGGGCGGGCACCGAGCGGATCGTGCAGCGGCCCAGCAACTGTCGCAGAGCCAGGGGGAGTTCGGCGGAGTCGAGGGCGGTACGGGTCGCCAGCCCGAGCATCCGGGTCGGGGCGTCCACGAGGTCGTGCGCATCGGCGCGCTCCAGCCAGCTGTGGGTGCCGCCCGCACCGGCCACCGTGCGGGTCAGCTCCGCGGGCGCCAGCGACCCCGGCGCCCGCAGCAGGAACTCGTCGACCGTGCCCTCGGACAGCGGGTGGGTCTGGAGGCTCAGTATGTCCACCTGCCGGGCGGCCAGCGCCGTGCACAGCGTGGCCAGGCTGCCCGGCTCGTCACGGACCGTGGTCCGCATCCGCCACAGCACCGTCTCCTGGCGGCCGGCCGCGGGGGCCGGGGCGGCGGGGGACGGTGCCGTGGCGCCGGTATCGATCGGCGGCGGGGCGTTTTTCTCGTACCGTCGTGACCACCAGACGTGGAACGCCGCCGTGGCCAGCAGGGCCACCGCCGCGGCGCACAACAGTATGGGGCCCGACGGGCCGTGCGCGACGGTGTTGGCGGCGGCGTCGGCCACCGCCACGGCCGTGAACAGGGCGGCCAGCTCGACGACGTCCCGGCGCCAGTGGTGGCGGCGGGTGGAACGGGCAGAGGACGTTTGAGTCATGCACACAGCCTCGCCGACGGGTGTTGCCTGATCGCCAACACATTGTGTCCGACGGGTAAAAGACGCAATCGATGCATTGGCCCCTACTGTCCCACCCGTCCCGGTTGGAGCACCTTGCTGAACAACACCTCTCCGCCCTCCTGACGCAGCCGCACCGTCAGCTCCCCGCTTGCTCCGTCGATGTCGATCTCGCCGAAGTTCTGCGGACTCTCCGCCGGGGAGGTGTTGGCACGGTCCGGCGCCTTGATGAACGCCTGCTCGGGACCGAACGTTCCATCGAGTTTCACGGCCTGGAACCCGCCCGCGTTCAACGGCCCGGAGACGAACTCCCAGAACGGCTCGAAGTCCCCGAATGCGGCCCGCTCCGGTGCGTAGTGCTGCGCCGACGTGTAGTGGACGTCCGTCGTCAGCCACAGGGTGCCGGTGATCCGGTCGTGCTTGATGTGCCGCAGCAGGTCGGCCAGCTGGAGCTCGCGGCCCAGCGGCGCGCCCGGGTCGCCCTGTGCCACCGCCTCGAAGTCGGTCTTGCCGTCCGGGACGACCAGCCCCAGCGGCATGTCGGAGGCGATCACCTTCCACACCGCGCGCGAACGGGACAGCTCCCGCTTGAGCCAGCGCAACTGCTCGGCGCCGAGGATGCCCTGCGGGTCCTCGGTCTGCCGGTCGGGTGAATTGGCGTTGCGGTAGCGGCGCATGTCCAGCACGAAGACGTCGAGCAGCGGGCCGTGGTGCACCACGCGGTAGACCCGGCCGCGCCCGTCCGGCCGCAGCGTACGGATCGGGAAGTACTCGCTGAAGGCGCGCAGCGAGCGCGCGGACAGGACGTCCGCGCTCTTCTCCGTGTACCGGGCGTCCTCCAGCAGCTGCCCCGGGTACCAGTTGTTGTGCACCTCGTGGTCGTCCCACTGGATGATCGTGGGCACCTGCGCGTTGAACCGGCGCAGGTTGTCGTCCAGCAGGTTGTACCGGAAGGCGCCGCGGAACTCCGCGAGCGTCTCGGCGACCTTCGCCTTCTCCTCGGTCGTGACGTTCCGCCAGATCCGGCCGTCCGGCAGGGTCACCGTGTCGGTGATCGGGTTGTCCGCGTAGATGTTGTCGCCGCTGCACAGGAAGAAGTCCGGGTTCCGGCGCCGCATGTCCTCGTAGATGCGGTAGCCGCCGCGCTCGGGGTTGATGCCCCAGCCCTGCCCGGCCAGGTCGCCCGACCAGTGGAAGCGCACGTCCGCCCGCTGCCCGCCACCGCTGCGCGAGGTGCCGTCGGGCGTGCGCCGGCCGTCCGGAGCGGTGCGGAACGTCCCCGACACCGGCTCGCCGGCCCGGCGGGGGTCGTCCGGGTCGGCCAGCAGCACCCGGTAGTGGATCTGCTCGCCCGCCGGCAGACCGTGCAGCGCCGTGACGCCGGTGAAGTCCGTCCCCGCCCCGAGCACCGGACCGCGCCACGTCCGCGTGGTCCCCGCATCGCGGAACGACTCGGTCGCCGAGGTCTGCACCACCATCCGGGCCGGCCGGTCGGACCGCACCCACACCAGGCCCGACGACGTCGTCACGTCCCCGACCTGTACGCCCCAGTCGGCCCGCGGCCGTCCGCTGCGGGCCTGCGCCGGTGCCGCGGCAGCCAGGGCGGGCAGCGCCAGCGCCGCGGAACCCGCCGCGGCGCCCTGCAACAGCGAGCGCCGTCCGAAGCCGCCGGATCCCTGAGCCATCTCAAACCTCCATGCCGTGACCGAGTTCGGTATGACCCGTTCGTATCGGTGTTCGGTGCCGCGGGGTCGAACGGACGGTGAACACCGGCCCGTTCGGACCGCGCCGGGCCGGGGTCGTGGGCCCGGAGTCCCACCGGGACCGGGCCATGGTCGCAAGACCATCGACCGATCGCCAGGACGTCACCGGGCCGTTTACGGTCTCGGTACACGCCACCGGAACGGTGGCTCCGAGAAAGGTGACACCCCGTGCCGGCCAACGGTTCCGCCCACCTCCGCATCGCCCGCCCGTCCCGCGACCTGGCCGCGGCCGAACGCTTCTGGAAGCAGGGGCTCGGCCTGACGGAGCTGTTCCGGCACGCCACCGAGGGCACCGAGCACGCCCTGCTCATGCTCGGCTGGCCGGACGCCCAGTGGCACCTGGAGCTGACCCTCGACCCGACCGGAACCCTCCAACCCTCCCCGACGGCGGACGATCTGCTCGTCCTCTACCTGGGCGAGGAGGTGCCGGCGGAGCTGGTCGAGCGGCTGGAGCGGTGTGGCGGAAAGCGCGTTGCGGCGTACAACCCGTACTGGGACGAGTGGGGCGTCACCCTGGAGGACCCGGACGGGTACCGGCTGGTGCTGTCGCGGCGGGACTGGTCCAACTCCTGAAGCCCCGTTGGTGGCGCACGTCGCACTCCGCCGTTTCCGCTGGACAACGCGGGGACGGCCGGGTGGGATGGAGGGGTGTTGGAGGAAACCGCGACCGACGTCTTCGAAGCGCACCGACCCGTACTGTTCGGGGTGGCCTATCGCATGCTCGGCCGGGTGGCCGACGCCGAGGACGTGCTACAGGACGCCTGGCTGCGCTGGTCGGGCGCGGACCGGACGGAGGTACGGGAGCCCCGTGCCTTCCTCGTGCGGATCACCACCCGGTTGGCGATCGACCGGCTGCGGCAGGTCCAGTCGCGGCGCGAGTCCTATGTGGGGCCCTGGCTGCCGGAGCCCCTGGCGACCGACTTCGCCGGTAGCGCGCCGGACACCGCCGACCAGGCGGTCTTCGCCGAGTCCATCACCCTCGCCGTGCTCGTCGTCCTGGAGTCGCTCTCCCCGCTGGAGCGCGCCGTGTTCGTGCTCCGCGAGGCCTTCGGCTACCCGTACGCGGAGATCGCCGCGGCCCTGGAGCGCAGTGAGGCCGCGGTGCGCCAACTGGCGGGCCGGGCCCGGCGGCACGTGCAGGAGGGCAAGCCGCGCTTCGAGGTCGACCCGGACCGGCAGCGCGACCTGACCGAGCGGTTCATGGCCGCGGCGGCCGGCGACGACCTGGACGGGCTGCTGAGCCTGCTGGCGTCGGACGCCCGGCTGGTCGGGGACAGCGGAGGGAAGGCCAAGGCCCCGCTGCGGATCATCGAAACCCCCGACAAGGTCGCCCGTTTCCTCCTCGCCGTCACCAAGAACCCGGAGCCGGCCATGGAGTACACGCTCCTCGAACTCAACGGCGGTATCGCCCTGTTGGTGCACCGCGGCGGCGTACCGGACTCCGTCCTCCAGCTCGACGTCCAGGACGGCAGGATCCAGACGGTCTACATCGTGCGCAACCCCGAGAAGCTGGTGTCGCTGGCCGCCAGCTGAGCCGCGGCCCGCAGGCCCGGGCGCGGGCTCGCCAGCGCCGGAACCGGCAGGCCCGGACGGCCCGCGACGGGCGCCATGGACGCCTGCGCCAGGACCAGCACGTCGGCGTCCCGCACCCGTCGCGCCGCGTCGTCGACCACCGCCAGATACCCCTCGGTGTCACCGGCCTCGAACCGCTCCCAGGCGCCCGGCACCAGCACCGTCCGCACGTCGATCGCGTGCCCGGCCCGTTCGGCCTCCTCGGCGAGCAGCTCCCCGGTGGGCGCGAGGGTGCTCTCCAGGGCGGCGAGCACCGCGATCCGTGGTCCCGCGGCGACCGCCGCCGCGGCCATCGGGCGGTCCACCCGCAGGGTGGGCAGACCCAGCGCCGCGCCGGCCGTCTCGGCGACCGAACCGAGCGTCGAACAGGTGCAGAGAGCGGCCCGCGCCCCGTCGGCCGCTGCCGCCACGAGCGTCGCGGAGACCTCCTGCCGGACGGCGTCGGGCCCCTGTGCCCTTGCCCGGTCCAGGAGTTCGGGGCGGACCAGGTGACGCAGCGCCAGACCGGGCGCCTCCTCGTCGCGCAGCGCGTCGAAGACCGGGACATGGACGGGCGAGGTGTGGAGCATGGTGAGCATGGTCGAGAGGGTAGCCAATCGGATGCGGGATTGGTCTTGACCAAGGGTGGGGGCGGCCATATCTTCGGGATACTGCAACAACCTTTAATAAAGAAGCGCTCATAAACGGACGCCCGGGCGGGCCCGCGACGCAACGGGCCCCGCGGGCGGGTCCGGGGTCGACGGGGGCGTGCCCCGCGGGGCAACGGCCAGTGCGGAGGACAGGGTGGGGACCACGCAGCTCGAAACGGTGCCGGAACCGAAGTACTGGCACCTCAAGACCGTGCTCAGCGACGCGCTGGACTCGGAGTTCGCGGTCGGTGAGATTCTGCCCAACGAGCGTGAGCTGGCGGCCCGGTTCGGCGTCGCCCGCGCCACGCTGCGACAGGCCCTCGAACAGCTGGAGTTGGAGGGTCGACTCCAACGCCGCCGTGGCGTCGGCACCACGGTCGCCCCGCCGCGGGTCGGCGTGGCGGTCGACCCCGCCCGGCACACCTGGCCCGGCGCCCCCGGCGACGACTGGCAGCCGATCGACGCGGTCGAGAGCGACTCGGTGCCGCCCGCGGTGGCCCGCCTGCTGGAGACAGCTCCCGACGAGCGGGTGCACGTGGTGCGCCGCAGCCGGGTCTCCCAGGGGCAGCCCGTCGCCGCCGAGCTGCTGTACGTACCGGCGGCCGCGGTCCCCGGCTGTGCCGACGCGGACCCCCTCGGTGGCCCGGCCCGCGCCCGCGCCGTCCTGCGCGAGTTGCAGGAGCGCGAACTGGACGGCCAGGACCGCACCGTGGAGCTCGGCTCGGCCCGCGCCGAGGACGCCAAGCAGCTGGACCGGCTGCCCGGCGCGCCCGTCCTGGTCGTGACGACCCGCTATGTCTCCGGCGGCCGAACGACCGCGGTGGCGGTGTCCACGTACCGCGCGGACACCTGCCGGCTGACCTTCGGCGAGAGCACGGCGATGCCGCTGCTGGCCGGCTAGGCCCTGCCCGAGGGTCAGGGCCGAGTCAACGGCCTTTCCGGCCCTTGACACATAGGGAAGGCTCCAGGTCCCGCCCCTGCGCGCACCGCGCGGCCACGGAGGTCAAGCCGCATCCCCCGGCGCCTGCGCCACCCCCACCGCTGTCGCCACGGCCCGTCCCGGAGGGATTCCCCCGGCACGGGCCGCAGCGCTGTGGAAGCCGGCCCGGTCAGCGGCGGGACGTCACCGTGCCCTCCACCGCGAAGAGTTCGCCCTCCACATGGTCGAGGGCCAGCCGCAGCGCGCCGGTGGCCGCCGCCGCCTCGCCCAGCTGCGACAGCGCGACCTGCGGGGGCCGAAGGCAGTAGCGCGCCAACTCCCGGCGCAGCGGCGTAAGGACGCCCGCCAGCCCGGCCGCCCAGCCGCCGATCACCACCAGCTCGGGGTCGAGCGCCAGCACCAGGGCCGCGACGTCGTGCACCAGCCGCTGGATGAAACGGTCCACCGCGTCCCGGGCCCGGGCATCACCGTCCCGCGCCGCCGCGAACACCGCGGCGACCTGCTCCTCGTCGAGGGGTTGCAGTGGCTGTCCGGTCGTCGACAGCAACTTCTCGGGCCGGGCCTCGCGACCCAGCAGGTGCAACGCGCCGATCTCGCCCGCCGCCCCGCCGAACCCGCGGTGCAGCCGACCGCCGATCAGCGAACCCGCTCCGGGACTCAGCCCGGCGAGGACGAAGACGACATCGTCCGAGCCGGCCGCCGCGCCCTGCCAGTGCTCGGCGACCACCGCGGCGTTGGCGTCGTTCTCCACCAGCACCGGGCAGCGGAACGACCGCCGCAGCCGGTCGCCCAGCGGCAGGCCCGTCCAATCGGGCAGCGCCGTGCCCAGCCGCACCGTGCCGTCCGCCTCCACGATGCCGGGCGTGGCCACCCCGACGGCCCGCAGCGAACTGCGCGGGACGCCCGCCCGCCGCAGCAGATCCGCCACCACCGTACGGACCCGGTCCAGCCGCTCGTCGGCCCGCGCGGCTTCCTCCACGGCGCGCTGCCCGGTGTCCACCACCCGGCCGCTCAGATCGGCCAGCAGCGCGGAGACGCGGTGCGGGCCGATGGCGACGCCCAGCAGGTGCCCGGCCTCGGTACGGAACCGGAACCGGCGCGCCGGGCGGCCCTGACGGCGGGTCTCCCCCTCCTCGGCGGGCACCTCGACCACCAGACCGGTCTCGATGAGCCCCTCCACCACACCCTCGACGGTGGGCCGGGACAGGCCCGTCACCTGGACGAGGTGGGTGAGCGTGGGCGAGTCCGCGGCGCGCAGCGCATGCAGCACCACCGCGGAGTTGATCCGTCGCAGCAGGGAGGGGTCCCCGCCGGTGAGCCGCCCCAACGTCCGTCTCCCTCGCTTCGCGTGTGTGGCGGATCGTAGCCGGTCAGAGGGTGCGCGGCGAGCCCCGGAGGGGCCGTCCGGTCAGCCCGGCGCGACGAACCCCGACTCGTACGCGGCGATCACGGCCTGGGTACGGTCACGGGCCCCCAACTTCCCCAACACCGAGCTGACGTGCGTCTTCACGGTCTCCGCGCCGAGGACGAGGTCAGCGGCGATCTCCGCGTTGGACAGCCCCCGGGACATCAGCCGCAGCACCTGCTGCTCCCGCTCGGTGAGCCCGGCCCGTTCCAGGTCCGCACGGGCCCGCTCGTTGCGGCGGCCGGCCGCCCTGGCCCGCAGCGCGGCCGGCAGCAGCAGCGATCCGCCCTCGGCCACGAGCCGCACCGCGTGCACGATCTCCGCCGGCCGGGCGCGCTTGAGCAGGAAGCCGTCCGCGCCCGCACGCAACGCCTCGTAGACGTAGTCGTCGTCCTCGAAGGTGGTGATGACCAGGATGCGGGGCGGCTCGTCGACCGAGCGCAACACCGCGCGGGTCGCCTCGATGCCGTCCAGCAGCGGCATCCGCACGTCCATGGCGATCACGTCCGGCCGCAGCTGCCGCACCAGCGGGACGACCACGGCGCCGTCGGCCGCCTCGCCCGCCACCTCGATGTCGGGCTGGGTTTCCAGGACGGCCCGCAGCCCGGCGCGGACCAGCGGTTCGTCGTCGACGAGGAGGACGGATATCGGCACGGGGTCAGCCTATGGGCTTGCAGGGAAGCAACCGCGTGATTCCCTGCAAGCCCTTGGGGCCCGTCGTTTCAGCGAGGTCGGCGCGGCACCACCCGGCCCGAGCGGAAGCCGGGCGTACACCCGCCACTCGCCGTCGTCCCCCGGCCCCGTCGTGGCCTCGCCGCCGAGCAGCGTGGCCCGTTCGCGGATGCCCCGCAGACCGCGGCCGGCGGCGCCGCGCGGCGCGGGCGTACGGGGCAGGGGGTTGCGGACGTCCAGTTCGAGGGCGTCGTCGGCGGCGGCGATGCGTACGGACACCGGCACCGGGCCCGCGTGCCGGAGCACGTTGGTGAGCGCCTCCTGCACCATGCGGTACCCCTCCCGCGACACCGGACCGGGCAGTGCGTCCAGGGGGCCGCTCAGCTCGGCGCGTACCTGCGAGCCGGCGGCACGGGCCGACTCCAGCAGGCGTGCGGCGTCGGTGAGGGTCGGCCGGTCGGCGGGGCGGGGGGCGTCCTCGCGCAGCAGCCGCAGCGCCCGCTCCAGGTCGTCCAGCGCCTGCCGCCCGGTCTCCTCGATCGCGGCCAGCGCCCGGTCGGTGAACTCCGCCGAACCGGCCGCGCGGGCCGCGCCCGCCTGGACGACGGTGACGGTCAGCGCATGGCCGATCGAGTCGTGCAACTCCTGGGCGAGCCTGTTGTGTTCCAGCATCCGCTCGGTACGCGCCTCCAGGGTGGCCAGCCGTTCGGCCGCCGAGGGACCCAGCAGGCGCCGCGCGGCCGCAGCCGTCAGTGAGCCGGCCGCGACCACGACGGCCAGCAGCACCACCAACGGGAGCGGCACCAGCAGGCCGTACCACCAGTGCGGCGCGTCGATCGACGGCAGGTCCCTGAGGTGTGTGCGCAGCCCCACCGCGGCCCGGGCGAACGCGACGGACAGAAAGGGGAGTTGGACGGTGAGCGCGGTCAGGGCGACACCCGTCGTGAGCCGCAGCAACAGCCATCCGGCGGTCCGGCCACGGTCGCGCCAGGATGCCGAAGGGGAGGTGGAGATCCCGGACGTGGCGCGCTCCTCGGGGCCGTGCGGGCCCGGTACCAGCAGCAGCTGGGCCTGGAGGCCCTCGACCCGTCGCACCGCCGGAATCAGCGCCGCCAGCAGGAGCAGCGGCACGGGCAGCACCACGTACCACAGCCATACCCAGGCGCCCGAGTAGAGCGCCTCGCTGCGCAGGAAGCCGGTCAGGACCCCGGCCACCGTGGCGATCAGAAGGTGCAGCCAGCGGGTGTAGGTGACGGCCCGGGTGAGCGGGCGGAGCACGGCGGAGAGCGAGGAGGACACGCCGTCATCGTGCCAGCGGCCCACCGGCGGGCACCTCCCCCGCGCGGGGGAGCACGCTCGCCGACCGCGGGGCGCCGGGCGCCCGCGACGGAGGGTCAATTGTCAGACCCGGCCGGTTTACTGAGGACATGACGCCAGACGAACAGCTGACGGCCATCGACCAGTGGCGCCGCCGCGCCTTTCCGACCGAGCGGAGCCGGTCCGCGCTGGCCGAGAGCGGGCCGGGCTTCCACATAGCCGCCCTGCGGGTCAGCGCCTCGTTCTGGGACGCGGACTGCGCCGAGGTCGCGGAGGCCGAGGAGGAGTTCGCGGCCGGGCTGGCGGCCCTGGTGCAGGGGCTCTCCTTACGGTGGGGCGCGCCGGAAACCGTCGATCTCACCGCGTCCCTGGAGCGGACGGCGATGGGCCTGCCGGTCCGGCCCCCGCTGGACACGCTGTGCGGCTATGTGCCCCGGATGCACGGCTGGCGGGTGCAGGGCCGCTGGATCGGTGTCGGGGTGGGGCAGGGCGGCCGCGAACTGCCCCTGCAACTGCTGGTCGCGGTGGGGGAGGGGGATGTGACGACCACGGCGGATGGCGACGGACGGCCGGCGGACGGCGGGATCGACCCTAGCGGATGAAGGCGGGGGCGAGCGCGGCGCCGACGAGGCGGTGCGGGGTGCCGGTGCCGTCGGAGGGGACGGTCCACAGGTCGGAGCCGTAGTCGCCGGGCAGGGAGTAGACCAGGGTGTGGTCGTCGCGCCAGACGGCCTGGTCGTCGATGTTGCGGTGCTCGCCGGTGGCGGTCTCGCGCAGGGTGCGCAGGTCGAGGACGTACAGCCGCCAGGGAGCGTCCGGATCGGCGCCCGCGACACGCTTCTTGTACGCGATCCGGGTGCCGTCGGGGGAGAGCGAGGGGCATTCGACGTTGCGGTGCAGGGCCCGCAGGGTCCTGGCGGTCCGGTCGCCGCGGACGAGGTAGGTCCTTCCGCCGGTGGCGACGGTGGCGTAGAAGTGGTCGTCGTCGGCGAAGGTGACGCCCCAGACGTTGATGTCGGCAGTGTGGACGCGCCGTCCGTCGATGGACAGCGCATAGGTCTCCAGGTTGGCGTCGAGGTGCCAGGAGCGGGTGTCGAGCACGGAGGTACGGGTGGAGAAGGCGGTCCCGGCGTAGGAGTCGCCGCTGACGAAGACCGTCCAGGCGACGGTGCGTCCGCTGGGGGAGACCCGGGCGCGGGTGGGGGTGCCGGCCAGCTCGTAGTGGCGCCGTTCGCGCAGTCGGTCGTCGAGGACCACCGCGCGGTAGGTGTCGCGGAGTTGACCGTGCACGGCCCGGAGGCAGACGCCGGTACCGGCGGACGCGTGGAAGCGCAGACAGCGGACTCCGGAGGAGGTGCGCGGACCGGCGAGCCGATCGTCCGGGACGGCGGTGATCTCGTCCCGGTGCGGGCCCCACGCCATGTTCCGGAAGAGCGCGCGATGCGGGTCGTCGAGACGTACCCGCCCGGGGGTGACCGCGGGCCCGCCGGCCTGCTGGCGGTCCTTCTCGGCGGCGCGCCCGGCGGCGTGCAGGGTGGCCCCGACCGCGATGCCGCCGAGGACGAGGGCGGTGACGAGCAGGACCACGAGGCGGGCGGTGCGGTTCATATGACGGGCTCCGAAGGGCTGGCGGGGGCTGCCGGGACACGGCCGAGCAGCCCGGCGCTGAGGGCGGCGGCGAACGCGAGGCCGCCGGCGGCCAGGCCCAGGGCCCAGCGGTCGCCCCATGCGGTCCAGGCCGCGCCGAACGCGATCGAGCACCCGAAGCGTGCCGCCGCCTGACCGGTCTGCACGACCGCCAGCCCGCTGCCGCGCAGCTCCTCGGGCACCGCATCGGCGGTGGCGGCGGCCAGTACGCCGTCCGTGGCGGCGTAGAAGCCGCCGTGCAGGGCGAGCACGCAACAGCTCAGCACCGGGGACGCGCCGAGCGGGGCGAGCAGCAGCCCGTAGGCGCAGAGCAGGGCGAGGTGGCCGAGGAGGAACAGCCGACGGCGGCCGACCCGGTCGGCGAGCGCCCCCAGCGGCACGGCCAGCAGCAGGAAGGCGGCGGCGGTGCCCAGCGGCAGCATCGGGAACCACCCCTCGGACAGGTCGAGTCGGCGCTGGAGGGTGAGGTAGAGGAAGGAGTCGCTGACCGTGGTCAGGCCGAGCAGGACGGCACAGCAGGTCAGGCGGCGCACCGCGGGGCTGCGCAGCAGGGGTCGCAGCGCCGCGCCGGATTCCCGGTCGGGCCGGGGCCCACCGGTCCGGGCGCGGCCGGGGACGAAGAGCAGCAGTACGGCCACGCCGAGCGCGGCCACACAGCCGCTGACCGTGAACACCGCGTCGTAGCCGCCGGCGGCGGCGCGCAGCACGAGGAAGGCGACCAGCGGGCCGAGCAGTGCGCCCGCGGTGTCCATCGCCCGGTGCACACCGAACGCCCGCCCCCGGGCGGCCGGTTCGCAGGAGAGCGAGATCAGCGCGTCGCGGGGTGCGGTGCGCAGGCCCTTCCCGGTGCGGTCCACGGCCAGCACCGCACCGATCAGCGGCAGGGTGTGGACCGTCAGCAGCAGCGGCTTGCACAGGGCGGAGAGCCCGTAGCCGAGGGCCGCGACCGCCTTGTGGCCGCCGCCCCGGCCGCGGTCCGACGCCCGCCCGCCGATCAGCCGCACCAGCGCGCTCACGCCGTTGTACACCCCGTCCAGCAGTCCGAACCCGAGCGGTGACAGCCCGAGTTCGGCGACGAGGTACAGGGGCAGGACCGCGGTGACCATCTCCGAGGAGACGTCGGTGATCAGGCTGACGGTGCCCAGGACGAGTACGGTCGCGGGCACGGCGGCCCGGACCGGCCGGCCCGGGCGCGCACCCGGACCGGCGGTCGTGGAGGTGGTGCGGCCGTCCGCGAGGTACACGTCAGCTCGCCCAGATGCCGCTGATGTCCTTGCCGTTGGCCGCGTTGCCCGCATGCTCGGTGCCGTACATGTCCTCGAGGGTGCGCAGCACGTCGTAGTGGTTGTAGGTGGTGGCGGAGGTGGAACCGGGTTGCACCGGCTGGCCGTAGAGCACGGTCGGGATGCGGTTGCCGCTGAGCCGGTTGTCCTCGTCGAAGGTGACCAGCAGCAGGCTGTTGTGGGTCTTGGCCCAGTCGGCGTAGTCCTTGAGGTGGTCCTTCAGCCAGGTGTCGCCGGTCGAGACCGAGCAGTCGTGCATATCGCTGCACAGGTTCGGCACGACGAAGGAGACGGTGGGCAGCTGGCTGAAGTCCGTGGGGAAGGCGTCGAAGGTGTGCGCCGTGTCGGTGGGCACGTTGCCGAAGCCGAACCACGGGTTGTGCTTCTGCGCGTACTTGCCGCTCTTGCAGGTGGTGGACCCGTCGGAGGGCAGCGATTCGTTGTAGCTCGCCCAGGACTTGCCGACCGCCGTCACTTCGGAGGCGAGGTTGGGGGCGCTGCTGAAGCCCGGGGTGACGCAGCTGTCGTCGGTGACGCCCTGCGTGTCACCGGAGAACATGGCGTAGTAGTTGGGCTGGCTGGGGTGGGTCTCGGCGAACGAGGCGGTGAGGCTGGCGCCGTCGTCGGCCAGGGAGTTGAGGTACGGGGCGCTGGAACTGCCCATCACCTGGCTGAAGGCGTGGTTCTCGAACACCACGACCACGACGTGGTCGGGCGTGGGCACCGCGGCGGCGGCCTCGGCGCCGAAGCCGTTGCCCGCCCACACGCCCAGGCCGGCGACGGCCAGGCCGAACGCCCCGGCGAGCGCGGTCAGTTTGCGGCGGCGCGAACGGTGGACGCGGTGCGAGGAGGGCGCCGGGTCGGCGGGGCCGCACGCGGACGGTTCGGACAGGCCGGACGGCTCGGACGACGAGGAGGACGGAGCAGGCACGGGGGCCTCCGTACGGGAGTGGGGGGTGCACGGGCGGCGCCAGAGTAGAACCCGAGCGATGGCATGTACACGCCTTCGAGATGACGTATTGCCGAACGGGCAGTGATCCCCGGAATACCCCTTGCCCCCACCCCGTTCTGGCCCGCAGGGGGCGCACCCCACCCCTACGGGATCCGTTCCCACGCCCCCTAGGGAGAACGCACCGCTCGCTACCGGCCCCGGCGAACAACGGAACAGCGGTTGGCGCCAAGCGATTGATCTTGCTGGCTACTCGGTCTGTGTGGGCTGGCGGACCTGGTCCTGGAGGCGCTGGCGGAGGTCGACTTCCTCCGGGGTGAGCGGATCGTCCGGCGATGTTCTCCCGCTCGGTCTCCGCCATCGCCGCGAAGAACGCGAACCGCAGTCGGCCCGGCCCGCTGGGGTCGTACATCCCTGGCAGGGGCCCGGCGAGCGTCTCCAAGACCAGGCCGTGGGCAGTGAGGTGGTCGGCGAGCGCGGTGAGTTCGGCGGTGTCGCGGCCCAGGCGCTTCGTCTCGTACACGGTGAAGATGACCCGGCGGTGCGGGGCGTGGGCCTTGATCTGGCGAGCGAGTGCGAGCGCGGCCTCGAACTGGGGGCGGACCCGAACGCGGGTGCTGATCTTCTCGGAGAACACCTTGTCGCGCGGGATGCGGTGCTTGGCGAGTGCGTCGAGCTGGGACTGGAGTTCCTGAGTGAGCGTCGAGCACCTCGCGTACCCGATGCGGATGTCGGCGGTCGGGGTGTCCGGCGCGAGGGCGAGGGGGACGGAGGTGCCAGGCCGCCACGGCTGTCCGGGCCCGCGGTTGGCGGGCGTCGGCACGCGCAGGAGCTTGGCCGAGCAAGATCGAGAAGCGCCGTACGGAGATCGCGAATCGCGGGATCGGTTCGCAAAACTCGTTCTCACTGACACGCGCCAAGGTGGCGTTAGGCGGGCTGTGGGGCGGGCGTTGCCGGAGCGGCCGCGACCGTGCGGGTCTCGCGCATTATCAGCAGGCCGTTGACCACCATCAGTGTCGCGGTCAGGCCGTGGACGCCGAGCGCGGTGGCCACGGAGCCGTGGTGGGCCAGCACGGTGGCCATGTCGCCGTACGCGGCGAGGGCCTCCACCAGTAGCACCCAGCCCAGCGCCCGGCGGTGGCCCGTCACCAGCAGGATGCCCAGGACCAGGGCCAAGACGACGTCGCGGATTCCCTTGATGATCAGGAAGCCGTCGCCGTCGCCGGACGGCCAGCTCGGCAGTCCGAAGCCCGGCGCCGTCGTCTCCGGGCTCAGGATGAACTCCACCCCGAACCAGAGGATGAAGAGGACGAAGGCGGCGACCAGGACGGTGTTGATCTTCTTCAGCGACATTGTTCTTGTGACTCCTCTTCAGGGGACAGGGCTACGCGCGGTGGCGGCTTCGGCGGCCTCGGCGACCCGGCATGGTGCATGGATGCGTGACTGCCCGGGGGAAGGCAGGGCTTGTCCGGCTGCCCTCCCCCCGGCTACAACTGCTGTGTCATACGTCGATCTGCTCGAAGATGTGCGGGTACGACACGATGTCGTCGGGGAACTCGGCCGCCATGCGCTGGAACTCCGGGCTGCCGAACGCCGTGGCGAGAGCCTCGGTCGACTCCCAGACCGCGACGTTCATCAGAAGGTGACTGTCCGCCGTTCCCTTGTGCATCTGTAGGGAGACGAATCCAGGCTGAGCCTTCATGAACTCCGCCTGCCTCCGAAAGAGGGCCAGGAACGCTTCAGCCCTCTCCTTCGGAACGAAGAAGGTGTTGGCCAGGACGATGGGCCCGGTCTTCTCCTTGAACTGCGCGAACATCGGCGTAATCGGGTCCAGGCTCTGCAGCGTGGCCATTCTCGGCACTTCCTCTCGCTATCGGTCAGTGGGTGTCGCTGGCGCCCGCGTCCTGGGGATACCAGCGGAGTTCGAGGGTGTTGGTGTCCGGGGGTGTAGATGGAGGTGGCGGTGCCGCACTACGGGCGCGCGGCCGAGCGGTTGCGGCTGACGACCGGGCGGGTGAGCCCGCGGGCTCAGGTGAGGGCGGCGACCAGCAGGGCGAAGGCGGCGATGATGACGGCGACGCGGACGTAGTGGAAGCGGTCCCAGCGGTTCATCTGCTCCTTCCAGTCGGCGGGCCGGTTGTCAGGGGTCCACGTCTTGCTCCGGTTGTTGATCGGGACGAGCAGCAGAAGCGACATGATCACGCTGAGGATCAGCAACGTGCCGGCGGTGACGACGAGGCCGGTGCCGTGGTGGTGCCATCCGGCGATGGCCCAGACTGCGACAAGGGCGAGCGAGGTGAGGTACCAGACCGGCATCACGGCGCCGAGCATCCGGCCCCCGTGGGCGCGGCCGAGTTGGCCGCTGTCCTCTGGGAGGGCGTTGAGGATCGGGTTGATGACGAAGGCGACGGAGAACTCCACCCCCACCATCACGCCGACGACCACGGTGGTGACGACCTCGAGTGCGTTGAGCATGATGACCCTCTTCGCATCTAGTGTTGCTAGCTGATGAGGCAACGCTAGTACTGCTGCCGCTCTCATGTCTAGCGATGCTAGGATCGAGTTATGTCGGTACAGGAACGCAAACAGCGCGAACGGGCGGAGCGCGAGCGCCTCATCGTGGCGACAGCCCGCGAACTCGCCGAGCAGCAGGGCTGGGACGCGGTCACCACCCGCCGGCTCGCCGAGCGCATCGAATACAGCCAGCCCGTCCTCTACAGCCACTTCCGCGGCAAGCGCGAGATCATCGGCGCCGTCGCCCTTCAGGGGGCCGCCGAACTGGCCACAGCGGTGCGGGTCGCGACCTCCGCCGCGGACGGCCCGCGCGCCCGGGTCGCCGCCCTGGCCCGCGCCTACCTCGACTTCGCCGCACGCAACCCGGCGGTCTACGACGCCTTGTTCCAGCTCGACGGCGGCCTGCCGTACGCGCAGGAGGACACCCCGGAGCCTTTGAAGGACGCCTTCGCCGCCCTGCTCGAGTCCCTCGCCGAGGTTGCCGGGGACGGCGTCGACCCGGGGCTGTTCACCGAGGTGTTCTGGGCGTCCCTGCACGGCCTGGCGACCCTGACCCGCGCGGGCCGCCTCCTGCCCGAGGACGCCGAGCCGAGGGTGGAGCTGCTGGTGGGCCGGCTCGCTGTGCTCTGACACGCCACCCCCGCGGGCACGCGGCCGGGGCCCTCGCGCCCCGCCGCTGCCTGCCTGCGGCAACGCTTCCGGTCCCTCGCGTCCACACGGCGCAGCCGCAGATCGCCGGGCCCCGTACCCAGACGGGCACCCGCCCCGGAAGCTGCGATGCTCATTGATCACGACCCGATACGCGCCCTGACGCCGCGTCATTCGCCGGTGCCCTCGTCGTCCTCGTCGAGGTGGACGGTCGCCGGGTCACGCAGTGGGCGCAGGCCCTCGCGTGGCGGGCGGGCGGCGAAGCTGTAAGCGGCCCAGGCAGTTGAGGTTGGCGTGCTTCAGCGGGGAGACCCGGGCCGCGTCCTCGTCCAGGACGTCATGCCCCCGCTCCTCCTCCGGCGGCAGGGCCCTCAGGCGGTCGACGGCGGCGTCGAGGTAGTGCGTTGTCCAGAGCGCGGCGGCATTGAGGACCAGGCCGAGCGCGCCGAGTTGGTCCTGCTGCCCCGTCCTGTATGCCTGCATGATCTGTCCGTGCTTGCCGTGGCAGATGTCGCGGGCGAGCTTGTGCCGTGACTCCCGGACGTGACCTGCCGGTTCATCTGGCGCCGGTAGGTGTCGTCGACCCGGACGACGACCCGGAGCAGGTGGAGAGTCTTGGTGATCCGTCCGTACTCGGCGAACGCCAGGTGATGCCGCGCTTGAAGTGGTAGTACTTCGGCGACGGCCCGGCGTGGACGGTCCGCTTCGGGACAACGAACCGCAGCCCGTCGACCGGGGCCAGCAGGCCCTCACCCCAGAACTTCACGATCGGCACCTTCGCCTGCGCCTCGATCAGTTTCGACCGGCCCCACTCAGGGTCTTCGTATTGGTGGTAGCCGTAGGCTCGCGGATCTCCAATTCCACCGGCACGGCCGGACCGTAGCCCCGCGGCGACCAGCTCAACCGAGCTTTGCCGAACCTCGGCAGAGCCGTTGGACGCTCTGCCAGACGGCAAGATCAGGCCTTGGCGCCAACCGCTGTTCCATTGTTCCCCGGGGCCGGCTACGGGGAATGCACCGCACCGCAGGGTCGGTAGCGCGTGGGGGGTCAGGCGAACCAGCTGTCGTAGGCGGTGCTCAAGCTGTCCTGGGGCGGGTCCGGGAGCAGCTGGTAGAACTTCCATGCGTAGTCGTACGGATCGAGGCACTCGGCATATCGCTCGCCCCACGGCGCGTTGAGCGGGGCGGTGGTGACCGTGGCTCCGGCCGAGCGGCAGTACTCCACGGTCGCGTCGACGTTGTCCACCTCGATACCGATGACAACACCGAGGCCCCGCTGACCGGTTCTGGTCATGTGTTCACGGTCGCTGTCAGGAAACGGCATACCGGTCAAGGCGTCGACGAGCAGCTGAAGGTCACCACGTCTCAGGATCGCCATGATCGGCCGGCCGTCGGGACTTGATATCGATCCGGCCTGCTCGAACCCGAGCCCCGCGTAGAAGGTGGCCGCCTCGGCCACGTCCTGCACGCGAAGTCCTACCCGGAAGGGAGCTTCATCGGTCATTGCGTCTCCGTTCGGCGAACGATCTCGGATAGGCACAATGCATCAATGCGGGGAGCCGTGGCCAGTGTTGGGGTTGGTCACGCGGCTTTGGAGCGGGGGCGGCCCCGGCGTTGTCGGCGTTCGCTGCGGATCTTGTCCTACCAAGCGGCCGTCACCCTCGCATCTCTCCCGATGTGGGCGTGACCTTTGACGACAACTCCGCAGGGGGAATGCGGCGTTCCCCTAAGGAGAACGCACCGCACCGCCGGCGTCGTCCTGCGGCGCGAACGCCGCCGCGCGCAGCCGGCCGTACTCCTCGGCCATCGTCTCCAGCGTCCAGTGCGCGTTCAGACCGCTCGGGTTGGGCAGCGCCCAGATGCGCGTCTCGCCCAGGGTGCGGGTCTGCGGTCCGATCGTGGCGCGCTTGTCGTCGAAGGCGACGCGGTACGCGGTGACACCGGCGACGGCGAGCCAGCGCGGCCGGAGCCGGGCCACCTTCTCGGCCAGCAGCCGGCCGCCCGCACGGTACTCCGCCGCGGTGAGCTCGTCGGCCTTGGCGGTTGCCCGGGCCACCACGTTGGTGATGCCGAGGCCGTGCGCGAGCAGCTCCTCCTGCTCGGCCGGCCGGAACCGGCGGGGCGTGAAGCCCGCGGCGTGCAGCACCGGCCAGAAACGGTTGCCGGGCCGGGCGAAGTGGTGGCCGGTGGCCGCCGTCATCAGCCCCGGGTTGATCCCGCAGAAGAGCACCCGCAGGCCGCTCGCCGCCACGTCCGGGACGAGGCAGTCGCGAGCGGCCTCCAGCTCCTCGGGTGTGAAGCGCACGTCAGAGGATCGCGCCGGGGGTGTACGCGGCGGCCTCCGGGTGCTGCTTGGCGACCTCCTCGATCCGGGCGACGACGGACGCCACCTGGTCGGCCGCCGCGCCGGTGAAGGAGAGCTTGTCCGCCATCAGCGCGTCCAGCTGCGCCCGGTCCAGCGGGATCCGGGAGTCGGCGGCCAGCTTGTCCAGCAGCTCGTTGCGCTCGACGCCCTGCTCCCGCATCGCCAGCGCCGAGGCGACCGCGTTCTCCTTGATCGCCTCGTGTGCCTCCTCGCGGCCGACACCGGCGCGCACCGCGCCCATCAGCACCTTCGTCGTGGCGAGGAACGGCAGGTAGCGGTCCAGCTCGCGGGCGATGACGGCGGGGAACGCGCCGAACTCGTCGAGCACGGTCAGGAACGTCTCCAGCAGGCCGTCGAGCGCGAAGAACGCGTCCGGCAGGGCCACCCGGCGCACCACGGAGCAGGACACATCGCCCTCGTTCCACTGGTCGCCGGAGAGCTCACCGGCCATCGAGGCGTAGCCGCGCAGGATCACCATCAGGCCGTTGACGCGCTCGCAGGAACGGGTGTTCATCTTGTGCGGCATCGCCGAGGAGCCGACCTGGCCGGGCTTGAAGCCCTCGGTCACCAGCTCGTGACCGGCCATCAGCCGGATGGTCTTGGCGAGCGACGAGGGGGCGGCGGCGAGCTGGACCAGCGTGGTGACCACGTCGTAGTCCAGGGAGCGCGGGTACACCTGGCCCACGGAGGTGAAGGCCCGGCCGAAGCCGAGGTGCGTGGCGATCCGCTGCTCCAGCTCGGCGAGCTTGGCCGCGTCGCCGCCGAGCAGGTCCAGCATGTCCTGCGCGGTGCCCACCGGGCCCTTGATGCCGCGCAGCGGGTAGCGGGAGAGCAGCTCGGTGAGCCGGGCGTACGCCACCAGCAGCTCGTCCGCGGCGGTCGCGAAGCGCTTGCCGAGGGTGGTGGTCTGCGCGGCGACGTTGTGCGAGCGGCCGGCCATCACCAGCTCGGCGTGCTGCGCGGCCAGCGAGCCCAGGCGCGCCAGCACGGCGACGGTGCGGTCCCGCATCAGCTCCAGCGACAGCCGTACCTGGAGCTGCTCGACGTTCTCCGTCAGGTCGCGGGAGGTCATGCCCTTGTGCACCTGCTCATGGCCGGCGAGGGCGTTGAACTCCTCGATCCGGGCCTTGACGTCGTGCCGGGTGACCTTCTCGCGCTCGGCGATCGAGGCCAGGTCGACGGTCTCCAGGACCCGCTCGTAGTCGGCAAGCGCCCGCTCCGGGACCTCCACGCCCAGGTCCTTCTGGGCACGCAGCACGGCGAGCCACAGCTTGCGTTCCAGCTTGACCTTGTACTCGGGGGACCACAGCACGGCCAGCTCCGCGGAGGCGTAGCGGCCGGCCAGGACATTGGGGATGCGAGGCTTCGCAGACACAGCAGTCACGTGGTCAGAGTCTACTGGCGATTCGCGCAGGCCAGCGCCCCGGTCCCGGCCGTACGTTCCTCCAATCGGCGCGCCGGGCGCTCACCCTTCGTACGGGGGCGGCTCCGTCCCTTGTGCGGAAGTGGCTCCGCGCCTCGTGCTGGGGCGGCTCCGTCCCTCGTACGGGAGTGGCTCCGTGCCCCATGCGGGAGCGGCGCCGGGCGCTCGGTCGGGCGACTGCCTCGACCCGGTGCGCGGTGACGGGCCGCGACCGGAAAGGGGCTTTTCGTGGTCGCCCCGCCTCGGGCCGGCCGCCCCTACCGGCCCCCGTTGATGATCACCCGCTGCACCGCGCCGTCCTCCATGGACCACTGCTTGAGGATCTTCGCGTACGCGCCGCTCCGGACGAGGCGGTCCAGGGCGTCCCGCACGGTGTCGCGCAGGGCGGTGTTGGCCTTGGCGACCGCGATGCCGTACGGAAGCGGGTCCAGCTGCCGGCCGACGCGTTCGAGGGCGGCGCCGCCCGAGTGGGTGGCGGCGGTGTGGGCCGCGACCGGGAAGTCGTCGAGACAGGCCGAGGACCGGCCCTCGGCGACGTCGTCGTAGAGTTCGGCCGTCGAGTCGAACTCCCGGACCTTCACCTTCCCGGGGACCTTCCGGCTGATCTCGTCCATGTAGTCACGCGCGGCCGAGCTGCGCTGGACGGCGACCGTCCTGCCGGACAGGTCCGCGGCATTCCTGATGCCGTCCGGGTTGCCCTTGCGGACGACGAGCGTGAGCCCGGCCGTCAGATAGTCGATCATGTCGACGCCGGGGGTGGGACGGGTGCCGTCGGCGCCCCCCACCTGCCGGTCCTTGGTGTCGGTCATTGCCGACATGACCAGGTCGAAGCGGCCGGAGTGCAGGCCGGCAAGCAGGTCGCCGAAGAGGGCGTTCACGAATTTGAAGCGCACGCCCAGCTCCCGACCGAGGGCGTTCGCGAGATCGACGTCGACACCGGCCGGCGCGCCGCCGCTGGTGAACTCCATGGGCGCGTAGGTGATGTCCGAGCCGACGGTGACGAAGCCCCTGTCGCGTATCGCCGCCGGCAACCCGCCGGCCGGCTGCCCGCCGCCGCCGTGCTGTTTCCCCGTGCTCGTACCGCCGCCGCCGGGCTGGTTCCCCGCGCTCGCGCCGCCACTGCCGCCGTCCGGCCACAGTGCCCAGGCCAGCGCCCCACTGCCGGCCACGCCCCCGATGACGGACAGCGCGGCGAGCAGGCGGCGCCGGCTCGGCCCCGGGGACACGGGTCGCCCGGGGGAGTCCGGCAGCGGCGGCGCGGGGCTGTGCGCGGGCCACGGCGGCATCGCGCCGTACGCCGGCGGGGGCGGTGCGCCGTCCGCCGCCGCCGTACGGGTCGGCAGCTGGTCGTAAGGGACGTCGACGGGCCCCTCGGCTGGAGGCCGCAGTGCGTGGGCGTCCGCGGACCCGGCGTCGCGGAGCTGCGCGGACAGTCGGCGGAGCGGTGCGGCGACGGTCTCCGGCAGCCAGTCGCCGTACGGGCCCGGGGTGCCCACCCGCGCCATGAGGGCGGGGAGGGCGGGCCGCCGCTCCGGCTTCTTCGCCAGGCAGGCCGCCGCCAACTCCCGCAGACCGACCGGCAGTTCGTCGATCCGCGGTTCCTCGTGCACGGTGCGGTACATCAGGATCTGCGGCTCGGCGTTCCCGTACGGGCCGCCGCCCGTCGTCGCGTACACGATCACCCCGCCGAGCGCGAACACGTCCGCCGCGCCGGTGACCTTGGGGCCCGTCATGGCGAGTTGCTCGGGTGCCATGAACCCCGGGGTCCCCAGGGCGGTACCGGTCGTCGTCAGGGCGGTGTCCGCGGCGGAGTACGCGATGCCGAAGTCGATGACGCGCGGGCCCTCGGTGGTGAGCAGGATGTTCGACGGCTTCAGGTCACGGTGCACCAGGCCGTGCGCGTGCACCGCCGCCAGGGCGTGCAGCAGGCCCGCCGTCAGCGGCCGTACCACGTGCTCGGGCAGCGGTCCGCCGTCGTGCACGGCATCGGCCAGCGAGACGCCCGGCACGTACGCGGTCGCCATCCAGGGCACGTCGTCGTGCGGCGCGGCATCGACCACCGGTGCCACGAACGGTCCGCCCACCCGCTGGGCGGCGGCCACCTCACGGGCGAAACGCGTCCGGAAGCCCCGGTCGTCGGCGAGTTCGGACCGCGCGGTCTTCACCGCCACCATCCGTCCGTCCGCCGCGCGGCCGAGATAGACCCGCCCCATGCCGCCGCCCCCGAGCAGCCCGACGATCCGGAACGGGCCGATCTGCTGCGGATCGCCCTTCGCCAACGGTCGCACCCATACCCCCACCCGTAACAGCATCTGTGTGCGGCAGTATTCCGTACGTCGGGCCGGCGTTCGGCCACCGTCTCCAACTGCCGCAACGGCCGCTGTCAGTGGGCGCCCCTACAGTGTCCGCATGGTGTCTGGGACAGCGCAGGAGAACTCCCCGCAGCGTCTGCTGGAGGCGTGGTTCGGCGATCTGCCGTACCGCCTGCTGCTGTTGCAGACGACGCTCTTCGGCGAGGAGACCCCCTCCTTCCCCTTGGACTACTCCGCCGGGTCGCTGGACGAGCTGGAGGCTCGCCTGCTGGCGCGCCACGACTCCATTCAAGATCCCGAGGAGTGGGCGGAGTCGGTGGAGCGCGCGACGGCCTACCTCGGCGAGGTCCTGCTCGGCGTGGCGGGCGGCGCCTGGGGCTGGAACGCACGGCCGGTCGACGACCTCCCCGGGCAGCCGGTGGTCCGTCCGGACCCGGAACTGCAACTCTCGCCCGTCGCACCGCGGTTGCTGATCTGCTACGCCCTTCGGGTCCGCACCGGGACCGCGTTCGCCGGGGAGGTCGCGCGGCTGCGGCGGGCCGTTGCGGCACGGCAGCGCGAGGTTCCGGGATGGGAGCCGGTCAAGGATCCCACACCGCACGTGGATCCCACGGCGCCGCTGCCGGAGGACCCGGTTCTGACGGCCTGGTTGGACGAGCGCGAGACAGCGCATCCCGACTGGGCCGAGGACGCGCTCGACGGAGCGTGGAGGCGGAGTTTCCACCCCGACACGTTGGGCCGGCTGGAAGCCGCCGTGCGGCAGCGGTTCGCCACGGCGGCGGAGTTCGACGCCGCGCAGGACGAGCCGTTCGTGCAGGGCGCCTGCTGGTATCTGGGCGAGGTGATCCGGCGGAACAGGGGAGCGGTGTGGCAGTACATACCGTTCGACCCCGACGCCGAGCCCGGAGCCCCGGGCTCGTGGGAGAACGTGTGGACCGGGGTGCCCTTCGTGGACCAGCCGGACAAGCGGCTCGGGGGCATGGCGATTCCGCTGGGGTGCCTGCGCGAACTGCTCCTCCCCGAGGAGGCGGACGGGCAGCCGCAGGACGGCGAGGACCGTCTGCGGGACGTGCTGATCTGGTTCAGGGCGTCCTCGTACGCGCACGTGGGGGCGCTGCTGAAGCGGATGGGCATGGTGACCCGGGAGAAGGTCGAGGAGGTCCTGGCCGAGTGCGCGGCGTTGGCCCACAGAGAGCTGTTGCCCCATGAGGTGGCCAGTGCGCTCGAAGAGTTCGGTGTGGCGATCTCGGCCCACGGGGACGACGTCGACGAACTGGAGGGGAGCTACGCCGCCATCCTGGAGGAGGCCGCGGCACTGACCGGCGGCGCCGTCACCATCACCGACCTGCGGCTGCGTCCGGACGAGGAGCGCGGCGGGGTCCTGGAGTTCGCCCGCAACGGCGTCCCGGTGACCCTGTGGGCCGAGCACGCGTCGGGCGACTACCTCGACCTCCTCGCGGTCATGGAGTGCATCGGCCACGTCGATCCCGACCCCGGCGACGATCCCCGCCGGTTCCACCTGGTGGAGTTCGTGCGCCTGGTAGAGACCACCTTCGACACCTACTTCGTCTACGCCACGCCCGAGCAGGCGACCGTGCTGGAGAAGGAGCTCGGACTGGACCTGCGCTGACGCGGACGGCCGCCCGTTCCGCGACCGGCGGTTGCCGGCCCCGTTCCGCGACCGGCGGTTGCCGGGCGGCCCGGTCGGTGACGGTGCGCGCGGTGCCGGGGCGGGGTGGGACTACGTCGCCAGGCGTTGCCACTCCGTCACCGGGCCGGGGTTGGTGCGGTCCGCGGGGGTGACCCAGAAGGCTTCGCCCAGCTCGGCGCTGAACTGGGCGCCGGTCCGGCCGTCCCCGGAGGAGCGGCCGGACAGGCGCCGGCCTATCCAGGGCACCAGGTGCTCCCGGGCGAAGCGCAGGTCCGCGGCCCGCCGTGCGCCCCAGGACGGCGGTGCGGGGGCGGGCAGCGGCGCGTCCCAGTCCGACTCGGCGGGCAGCCCGAGCGCCTGCCAGACCGCCTCGGCCACCCGGAGGTGGCCCTCGGCGTTGAGGTGCAGCCGGTCGTCCGCCCACAGCCGGGGATCGGCCAGCGCCCGTGAGGCGTACAGGTCGACCACCACCGCGCCGTGCCGCGCGGCCACCTCGTCGATCCGCGCGAACAGCTGCTCCATGCGCGGCCGGAAGCGTTCCAGCACCGGCCCCTGCCGACCCGGGCTGCGCATCAGTACCAGCTGCCCGCCGCCCCTGGCCAGCAGCCCGGCGGCGTTCTCCAACGTGGCGCACACCTGCTCCACATCGCACCGGGGCCGCAGTACGTCGTTGAGGCCGCCGACCAGCGTCACCAGGTCCGCGCCCATCGAGGCGGCCGGCCCGCACTGCTCGTCGGCGATCTGCCCGATGAGCTTGCCGCGCACCGCGAGATTGGCGTACCGGAAGCCGGGGGAGCGAAGCGCAGCGGCCTGCTCCCCGGCCGAGGGCTGGGGGAGGCCCGCCAGCCGGGCGGCGAGCAGATCGGCCCAGCCCCGGTACGAGCCGTTTGGCAAGCCGTCCGACATTCCCTCGGTGAAGCTGTCGCCGACCGCGACGAAACTGGTGTATTGGGCATGCGTCTCCATGGCGGGGAGATCCTACCGCCCTCCATACCGAACGGTACGGCCAGCTCCACCAGGGCCGTGTCGACGGTGTGCGGTGTACGGTCTGGTGACGTCCGCAGGGCGAGGAAGACGTCCGGCGAAGGGCGAGGAAGACGTCCGGCGAAGGGCGAGGAAGACGTCCGGCGAAGGGCGAGGAAGACGTCCGGCGAAGGGCGAGGAAGACGTCCGACGACGGGCGAGGAAAGGGACAGGTGGACGCGCGATGACTCCCCGCCGGGGCGACGGCCCCGACGCCGCTCCGACGTTCACCGAGCGGGCCCGCCGGCAGCAGCTCATCGAGGCCACCATCGACCTGGTCTCCACCCGCGGCTACCCCGCGACCTCGTTGTCGGCGATCGCCGAGCGGGCCGGGCTGTCCAAGGCCGCGGTGCTCTACCACTTCTCCTCGAAGGACAACCTGACCCGGGCCGCGCTGGAGCAGGTGCTGGAGCAGTTCAGCGCCCATGTCGCCGAGCGGCTGGCCCGGGCCTCCGGCCCACGGGACAGGCTGGTCGCCTACGTCCGGGCGATGGTCGGCTACCAGCAGGCCCACCGCCGCCACGTCCGTGTGATCACCGAGATGCTGCTCGACGACGCCGGTGGCACCCGCCTGAAGACCCCCGGCTCGCACGACACCCACGACCGCTGGCAGCACCTCGCCCATCTGCTGACGGAGGGTCAGCAGGCGGGCGTTTTCCGGGAGTTCGACCCCCAGACCATGGCCCTGGCGATCGGCGGGGCGATCGACGGGGTGATCGCGCACTGGCTGGCGCACCCGGAGTTCGACCTCGATCCCGCGGCCGCGGAGCTGGAGGAGTTCACCCTCAACGCGATCGAGCGCCGGGACTGATCCGCCGGGCGAACGCGGGCGTGCGCTCGGGGCGTATCCCGATCCCGCCCAGGTAGCCGGCCACGGTCCGCAGCGGCGGTACCCGTCGCAGCAACCGCATCGGCACCGGCAGCCGGTCGCCGTCGAGCGTCCCGGCCAGCGCGGAACGGATCATGGTGTGCTCGGCCTGCTGGGACTTCTGCATCAGCACCATGGGCAGCTCCCGCCGCTTCTGCACCCGTGCCAGGTCCGCCGTCCCGACCGCACCGCGGCGCAGCGGCGCCGCCAGGATCCGGGCCGCCGCGACGGCGTCCTGTAGCGCCAGATTCACCCCGACGCCGCCGACCGGCGACATGGTGTGCGCGGCGTCGCCGATGCACAGCAGCCCGTTTCGGTACCAGCGCCGCAGTCGGCCGAACGTCACCTCCAGCAGCTTGACGTCGTCCCAGGAGCGGATCGCGCCGGTGGCCTCGTCGTCCCAGTCGAACAGCGCACCGAGCCGGTCCCGCAGCCACTGGACGTCGTGCGTGCGCAGCTGCGCGTCCCGGCCCTTCTCGATCAGGTAGGAGGTCTGGTAGTACGTCCCGCGGTCCATGGTGACCGCCACCTGGCCACCGCCGAAGTGGGCGAAGACCCGGCCGCTCTTGAGGTCGTCGGAATGGGGGTCCCCCTTGCTCGAACGCAGTTGAGAGCTTGGGGGAGCGTCCACCCGCACCTGCCAGACGTCCATCGGCACCGCGAACTGCCGCTGCCGCAGCCCGGCCGCCTGCCGTACCACCGAGTCGCGGCCGTCGCAGGCCACCGTCAGGTCCGCGGCCAGCGTGCCGGGCGTGCCGTGTTCGTCGACGTACTCCACGCCGGTCACCCGGCCGCCGTCGGTGCGCAGCCCGGTGACCCGGGTGCGCATCCGCAGGGTGAAGCCCGGCTCCTCGGCGGCCGCGCCCGCGAGCAGGTCGAGGAAGTCCCACTGCGGGACCATGGCGAAGTACTTGTGGCGGCCCGGGATGCGGCGCATGTCGGCCATCACGACGGTCGTGCCGCCGATCTGCGCCCGCATCTCCGTCAGCTCGGCGAACGGCAGGCGCGCGAACGCCTCTCCGAGGCCGAGCTCGTCCAGCAGCCGCAGGGTCGACGGGTGAACGGTGTCCCCCCGGAAGTCGCGCAGGAAGTCGCCGTGCTTCTCCAGCACGGTCACCTCGGTCCCCGCCCTGGCCAGCAGCAGTCCCAGCATCAGTCCGGCGGGTCCGCCGCCCACGATGCAGCACGTCGTGCGGTCCATGCCCATGCCCCCCTCAGTCGTGGCTAACCGATCGGTCAGCAATCTAACCGATCGGTCAGGACCACGGGCATCCGCCCCCCTCGTCAGGTCGCGGGCTGCTGCAACACCAGCTCCCTCAGTACGTCCTCCATGGTCACCAGCCCGGCCAGCCGCCCGTCGTCGCCGATCACCGCGGCCAGGTGGGTACGGGAGCCGCGCATCGCCGTCAGCACGTCGTCCATCGGGGTCGAGGCCTTGACCCGGGCGATCGGGCGCAGCGCCGACACCGGGAACGGCAGGTTCCGCGGGGTGGCGTCCAAGGCGTCCTTGACGTGCAGATAGCCGAGGATGCGCCGGGTCTCGTCGACCACGGGGAAACGGGAGAAGCCGGACGTGGCGGCCAGCTGCTCCAGCTCCTCGGGGGTGCTCCCCATCCGGGCGGAGACCACGTTCTCGACCGGCAGCACCACGTCCCGGACCGGGCGACGACCCAGCTCCAGCGCGTCCCGCAGCCGCTCCCGGGCGCGTTCGTCGAGCAGCCCGGCCTGCCGGGAGTCCTCGACCATCTTCGCCAGCTGGTCGTCCGAGAAGGTCGCCGCCACCTCGTCCCTGGTCTCCACCCGCAGCAGCTTGAGCAGCCCGTTGGCGAACGCGTTGATCGCGAAGATCACCGGGCGCAGCGCCCGGGTCAGCGCCACCAGCGGCGGCCCGAGCAACAGCGCGGTGCGCACCGGCTCGGCCAGTGCCACGTTCTTCGGCACCATCTCGCCGACCAGCATGTGCAGATAGGTGGCCAGGGACAGGGCGATGACGAACGAGATCGGGTGGATCAGCGCGCCCGGGATGCCCACCGCATGGAACACCGGCTCCAGGAGGTGCGCGATCGCCGGCTCGGCGACCGCGCCCAGCACCAGGGTGCACAGCGTGATGCCCAGCTGGGCGGCCGCGAGCAGGGCCGAGACATGCTGAAGACCCCACAGCACACTGCCGGCCCGGCGGTCCCCGCGCTCCGCGTACGGCTCGATCTGGCTGCGCCGCACCGAGATCAGTGCGAACTCGGCGCCGACGAAGAAGGCGTTGACGACCAGCGTCAGCAGGCCCACGAAGAGCTGTAGCGCGGTCATCGGCCGGCCTCCGCATCCTGCTCGACGCTGCTGCCCGGCGCCGGGGCGTGCAGCAACACCCGGGCCGCGCGGTGGCCCGAGGCGTCGAGGACGTCCATGGTCCAGCCGGCCACCTCCAGATGGTCGCCGGCGACCGGTATCCGCCCCAGTTCGGAGGCGATCAGACCGGCGAGCGTTTCGTACGGGCCCTCCGGCAGCCGCAGGCCGATCCGCTCCAGCTGGTCGGCCCGGGCCGCGCCGTCGGCCTGATAGAGGCTGCGGCCGTCGGCGTCGGTGCCGGCCGGCGCCAGGTCGGGGGTCTCCATCGGATCGTGCTCGTCGCGGACCTCGCCGACCACCTCCTCGACGATGTCCTCCAGCGTGGTGACACCGGCCGTACCGCCGTACTCGTCGATCACCACGGCCATGGTGCGCTTGCCGGAGAGCCGGTCGAGCAGCCGGTCCACGGTCAGCGTCGTGGGGACCAGCAGCGGCTCGCGCAGCAGCTCGGAGACCGGGTGGCGGGGGCGCCGCTCGGCCGGAACGGTCAGCACGTCCTTGATGTGCGCCACGCCGACGACGCTGTCCAGGCTGCCGCGGTACACGGGGAAGCGGGAGAGCCCGGTCGCCCGGGTGGCGTTGGCGACGTCCTCCGCGGTGGACTGCACCTCCAGCGCCACCACCTGCACCCGCGGCGTCATGACGTTCTCCGCGGTCAGATCGGCGAGGTTGAGGGTGCGGACGAACAGCTCGGCGGTGTCCGGCTCCAGCGCGCCCTCCTTGGCGGAGTGCCGGGCCAGGGCCACCAGCTCCTGCGGACCGCGGGCCGAGGCCAACTCCTCGGCGGGCTCCAGCCCCATCCTGCGGACCATGTGGTTCGCGGTGTTGTTGAGGTGCCCGATGAACGGCTTGAAGGCGGCGCTGAAACCGCGCTGTGCGGTGGCCACCCTCCTCGCGATGACCAGCGGATTCGAGATGGCCCAGTTCTTCGGGACCAGCTCGCCGACGACCATCAGTACGACCGTGGAGATCAGGGTGCCGAGGACCACCGCCAGCGACTCGGCCGCCGACCGCGGCAGGCCGATGGCGTCCAGCGGCCCCGCCAGCAGGGTGGCGATGGCGGGCTTGGACAGCATGCCGATGACCAGGCCGGTGACGGTGATGCCGAGCTGGGCCCCGGAGAGCTGGAAGGTGAGGCCCCGGACCGCCTTCAGCGCGCTCGCCGCGCCCCGCTCGCCGCGCTCGACGGCGCGTTCGAGTTCACTGCGCTCGACGGTGGTCAGCGAGAACTCCGCCGCCACGAAGACGCCGCAGGCCAGGGTCAGGAGGAGCGCCACGCCCAGGAAGAGCAGCTCGGTCATCGAGTCACCTCCGTTCCATGATCGAACAGGATCGGGAGGTTCGCGCTGTGTCGGGAGGGTGCTCGACAACTGGGAGGCTCGCCCATGACTGGACGCTCACACACCTTTCATCGGGGTAGGGGAAACACCATGGTAAAGGATCGGCAAAGTTGAGGGTGCGGTGCTCCGAGGTGCGCTGATCGCCCCCCGCCCGGGCCGTCGGGGCGGAGGCGCCCGGGCGGCCCGCGGCGCCGCGACGCCAACGGCGCACCGCCGTCCCTCTGCCGGCGGCGGCAGAGGGGCGGCGGGGGGCGGTGACGGCGGCGGGACGGCGGTGACGGGGATGGACGGCCGGCCAACAGGGGACTCGGTGCCGGCCGTCGCAGCCGAGGTTTCGCAGCCCCCCTCGGCACGGGCCGATCACGCTCAGACCAGCGGCTTTGTCCAGCGCCGCCACTGCTCCTCACGCTGATATCCCGCCGCTGCCCAGGCATGGTGGGCCAGTTCGTTCGCTTCCAGCACCATCGCGTCTCCGCGCCGTCCGCCGAGCTTCGCGAAGCGCTCCTCGGCCGCTTCGAGGAGCGCCTTCGAGACTCCCTGCCGACGCCGGGACGGGTGCACGGCGAGGCGGTACAACGAGGCTCGCCAGCCGTCGAAACCGGCTATCACCGTGCCGACGAGCACCCCGTCCGACTCCGCCAGGAGCAGCGCATCAGGGTCACGCCCGATCAGCCGGGTAATCCCTGCCACGTCGTCGCTGATGCTCGTGCCCTCGGCGGCCACCCGCCAGAAGTCGAGAACGGTCGCAGCGTCCGCAGAAACAGCAGAGCGGATCTCTATATCGATCATGGCCGCAACCCAAGCACCAGAGGCTTCCCGTCCGCCAGCCGATTCTTGGGTCCCGAGCCCCGCGCTCCCTCACGACGTTGACCGACTGAGCAGTGAAGCAGGCGGGCTTCCACCGCCTGGAACGTGCGCACCCCGACCGCGACGAGGCGTCCTGCAAGGTGGCGACCAAGGCCGGCTTTGAGGCTCGTCCGCCTCTCCACGAACCGTGGAACGCAATCCCCCATGGACGGCGTTTGGATAGGCATGTGGATCTCTCGAAGAGGTGCTGTGGGATGGGGCGCTGCGGCAGTGGTGGCGTGTGCCGTGGTCTCGGCGTGCGGGACGGCGCCGGGCGGGAAGGACGGCGGCGGTGCGGCGTCCGCTTCGCCGGCGAAGAAGGGGCCGGGAGGCTTGGGAGGGGTACTGGCCGGCGGCGTCTGGTCGATCAGGGACCTCACGGTGGACGGGAAGAAGATCAAAGTGCCGTACTCCGCCAGACCGTGGTTGGAGTTCCATAGGGGGAGCGCCCGGAGTACCCCGGTGACGCCACTTCGCAGCTGAGGAACGAACACGGTGACGCCCTCAGCGTCAGCCAGATCAGGCCCCAGGGTTTCTTCGACATCAGGTGGCAACTGACGGAGTGGACCGCAGAGGACCTCACCGAGGACTTCAAGTCCGGCAAGGACCTCTACTTCGACTTCCATCCGAACGGCACCGTGACCGGCAAGCTCGGCTGCAACGACTTCACCGCCAAGGTCTTCTTCTCCGGCGTGCACGTCATCTTCCGCGACCCGAAGCTCACCACCCACCGCACCTGCGCCGCACCGAACATGGCGGACGAGGCGCAGGTCGTCAGGGCGCTGGCGAATGCAGAGATCTACCAGTACAGCACACACACCGAGAGCCTCTCCCTACAGACGGACATCGCCGACATTGAGCGCTCAACCGGCCTCAGGTTCAAGGCCATGCCGAAGCGGTAGGCCGCAGCCAGCGCACCCGCCCTGCGCCCAGCGCCCTGCGGCCTGCGGCCTGCGCTACGAAGACACCGCATGGCCGGCGGTGAAGGGCGCGCAGTGGAACCTGTCGGCCGAACCACATGGGCGGTGTCATTCGCCCTTCAGTTCCTCCAGTACCGGGGCGAACGCCTCCAGATACGGATCCAGCACGGTGATGTAGGAGAACCCGTACCGCTCCCGGCGCTCCCGTAGCTGCTCGGCCATCTGCTGCGGCGTGCCGAGCAGCAGCGTCGGCGCGTCCAGTGCCTGCTCCTCGTCCAGCCCGACGCCCAGGGCGGCGCACTCCCGGGCGGCGGCCCGCCGGTCGTCGGTGGCCACCACTCGCTGCACGAGGATGTTCAGCTCGGCCGGCTCGGGGCGGTCGGCCGCGAACGACCGGTACCGCTCCACCGAAGCCGCCAGCGCCTCGGCCGGCAGCAGCTCCAGTGTGCCCTCCGGCCCGCCGGGCGCCTGCCGGCCACCCGTGAACGCGGCGATCTCGGCGCGCCGCGCCGCCAGCCGCAGCATCCGCGGGCCGTTGCCGCCGATCAGCAGCGGGGGCCGGGGCCGCTGGGTCGGCTGCGGTACGTGCTCCGGGTCGCCCAGCAGCCGGTCCAACTCCTCGACGGTACGGGCCAGATGGTCCACCCGCTCGCCGGGGGAGCCCCAGGGCAGCCCGGCCGTCTCGTGCTCGGCGCGGACGTACCCGGTGCCCAGCCCGAGTTCCAGCCGGCCTCCGGTGAGCGCGTCGGCGGTGGCCACCTCGCGCGCCAGCAGCGCCGGGTTCCAGAAACCCACGTTGAGGACGAAGGTGCCCACCCGCGGGCGCTCGGTCGCCTCCGCCGCGGCGATCAGCGCGGGGAACGGCGCGGGCATGCCCAGGTGGTCGGGGACCAGGAGGACGTCGTAGCCCAACTCCTCGGCCCGGCGGCATTTCTGACGCCAGGACGCCCCGGCGTCCAGGGTGAACATATTGATGCCGAAGCGGAACGGACGTGGCATGGAGCCCCCTTGGAGCGTGCGTGATCGTTGTCGACCCTGACCGGTCAACTCCCTTGTACCCGCGATCCGTTCCCGCCCGGCCGGCTATCGGGCCGGGCCGGACGACCCGTCCTGGTCGTGCGGGGGCTGGGTGCGCATGCGCTGGGTGACGTACCCGGCCGCGCCGACCGCCAGCAGCAGGACGGCCGTGCCCAGGGTGAACGCCTCGAAGGTGAACCGCGAGACGCCCCAGGCGGCCCGGAAGTCGTAGCGGATGCCGACGAACGTCTCCAGCGTGCCGGGGAACAGCGCCACCCAGCAGCCCAGCAGGATCCAGGCGTAGACGAGCAGGGTCGCGACGGTGAATCCGCGCCGGCCGAACGGGACCCGGTAGGGCCGCGGTACGTCCGGGTGGCGCAGCCGCAGCGCCAGCAACGCCGGGATCACGGCGATGTACGACAGCAGCAGGGTGGTGATCGCGACGGTCAGCACCACACCGAAGATGGCCGAGGCGTCCCCGTTCGCCAGGCTCATCGCCGCGGCCATGAACAGGGTGGCGGCGACGCCGGAGAGCAGGTTCATCCGTACCGGCGTGCCCAGCCGCGGGTGGAAGACGCCCAGACCCCGGCTGAAGAACCCGCCGTCGGCCGCCGCCATCGCCTGCATCCGGTCGGCGACGATCATCCAGGCGCTGCCCTGGGTCAGCAGCGCCAGCGCGAACAGGACCGCGACCAGGGTCAGCAGCGGTCCGCGCCAGCTCCCGTAGATCCCGAAGACCAGCCGGGCGGCGTCCATGAAGCCGCCCACGCCGGTGACCCGCCCGGCCGGGGCGACCGCGACGATGGCCGCCACCGGAAGCAGATAGCAACAGGTGGCGATGGTGCCGGACATCGCGATGGCGACCGGCACATCGCGCTGCGGATCGAGCATCTCGTCACCGGCCGCATTGGGTGCCTCGAACCCGACGAACGCGAACAGCAGCACCGGCACCAGGGTCAGGAACCCCGCACCGCTGGGCGTGAAGACGGAGCCCTCCAGCCCGCGGAAGCCGTGCTGGACGCCGTACGCCACCGCCGTCGCGGTGAAGAGGGCCAGCGCCAGCACCTTCGCCCCGGCACCGCCGGTGGTGATCCACTTGCCGCGGCGCAGCGACACCACCGCGGTGAGGATCGCCGCCCAGATGAAGACCAGCTTGAAGACGTAGTCCGCCACCGTTCCCGAACCGAGCGGAAAGACGAAGCCGTCCCACGCCTGGGCCGCCACGAAGACCAGCGAACCGCCGAGCCAGACCGGGTTGGTGACCCAATAGAACATGGTGGTCAGCGCCGCGGCCAGCCGGCCGAACGCCACCTCCACCCAGACGTACGGGCCGCCCTCCTGAGGGAACGCCGCACCGGTCTCGGCGAAGATCAGCGCGTACGGCAACAGGAACCCCGCCGCGATCACCGCGATCCAGGTGACGGCCTGGCCGCCCCCGGCGGCGATCTGCCCGATCACATCGAACGAGATCACCGCGGCGACGCCGATCGCCATGATGTCGAAGCGCCGCAGACTGCGCCTGAGGTGGGGGACGGCGGCGGGGACGGACACGGCGACGGTCCTCCTGATGGCCGAGGTCGCAGGGCGCTCACATCGTGCGCCATCGGCTCCGGAAGGCCCGGCAGCGGCGCGCGGATGCCTGTGCCGGGCCCCGCGTCCGGCCGACCGCGCCGCGTCCCGCCGGCCCTGGACGGCGGTGCTTGCCGGTGCTAGCGGAACCGCGCTAGCTTGGAGGCGTGGCGAAGACACAGCTGAACGTCCGGGTGGACGAGGCCACCGCCGAAGCGGCGCGGGAACGCGCCCTACAGCGGGGGGTGAGCATGAACCGCTATATCGAGGAGCTCGTCCTCAAGGACGCCGGCGAGGTCGGCCAGACCTTCGTCGAGGCCGCCTCGGACTTCATGAAGCAGTACGAGCGGGTCTTCGCCGAGGAATTCGGCCGGGAACCGGACGGCGGCTCCGGCAGTACCGCACCCACCGACCGCGAAGGACTGCCGGGCACGACGTGACACTGCGCATCGATCTCGCCTGGCTCCTCCTCATCGCAGAACGACACACCCCCGGAGACCCCCAGGTCACCGACTGGGGCGCCCTGGTGGCCGCGGTCAGCCGCCATGAAGCCGAGATATTCGGCGTTCCCGTCTACCGCGAGCCCCAGGACCGCGCTGCTGCCCTCCTCCAACTCCTGCTCCAGGTACCGGCGTTGGAGCGGTCGAACGCGATGTTCGCGACCGCCGTCGCCTACGGCTACCTCGTCGCCAGCGGCCTGAAGATCGCCACCTCCCCCGAGCAGGTGCGCGACCTCGCCCGGCTCGTCAAGGAGGGCACGGCGGATGTGCACGCCATCGCGGAGGAACTGCGGACCTGGACGGTGTGACCGGAGGTCAGCCGGCCGGCCGGCGCGCCACGCCCAGCACCGCCGGTGAGGTGGGCAGGGTCGGCCCGCGCTCCGGCACCGTCAGCCGCCGCACCCGCAACAGCTCGAACCCGGCCGCCCGGATCCCGCCCAGTGGATCCCGCCAGGTGTGACAGCCGCCCATCAGCAGCGGCCAGACCGTGTGGTCCAGTCCCCACTGCACCGCCGCCAGCCCCCGCCCCGCGGCCCGCCCGTGTTCAAAGAACCGGAGCTCACCGCCCGGACGCAGCACCCGCCGCAGCTCCGCCAGCGCCCTTGGCACATCGCGCACCGAACACAGCACCAGCGACGCCACCGCCGTGTCGAACGCCTCGCTCTTGACCGGCAGCGCCTCCGCCACCCCCGGCACCAGGTCGACCGGCACCTCCACGCGCGCGGCCGCCGACCGGGCCACCTCCCGCAGCGTCGGCTCCGGCTCGATCGCCACCACCTCCGAGACCGTCCCCGGATAGTGCCGGAAGTTCAGCCCGGTTCCCGCACCGACCTCGATGACCCGCCCCGTCGCGCCGGCCAGCAACTCCCTGCGGAGCCTGGCCACCCCGACCCGCGCATCCGCGGCCGGCCCGCAACAGCTCGCGTAGAAGCGGGCGAACACCGGGTGGTGCACGGTGCCTCGCGCATCGTTCCTGTGGTGCGGCATGAGGGGCACTCCTCTCGTCGGTAGGAGCATGCCCGTGCGGGCGGCGGTCTTCCCACGTTGTTGGCTTTCTCGCCGTGGCCTGGCGGCCGGCGCTCGCCCCGCGTTGTTGGCTTTCTCGCCGTGGCGCCTGCGGCGGGCTGTGCCGCTGCGCGGGGCTGTTCGCTGCGGGTGTGGGCCTGCGGGGCTGGGTGTCCGGACTGCTTCGCTTTACGTCTGGACACCCAGCCCCTCCGGCCCCCACCCTCCCGTGGGTGGGAGAGGGAAAGGCCGGTGGGGGCGCGCACGAGTGGTCCCCTGCCCGCAGTGAACAGACAGCGCTCGCCCCCCAGGATCAGTCACCCCCACTCACGGGAGGGGACGGGTCGGAGGGGCAGGGGTGTGGGACGTAAAGCGAAGCAGTCCCACACCCCTGCCCCGGAGGACCGTCACCGCGCCCGACAACCCACGCCCGCCGCAGGCGCAACGGCGAG
>NZ_JBEZIX010000048.1:0-84082 GCF_040651315.1 Streptomyces sp. NPDC048506 | reverse complement strand
CCCCGGATCATGTGGTCCAACAGGGGGGAGAAGTCATGCCGGGCCCGGAGGCCGGGAGCCCCGTTGCGGGGCCGTGGAGAAGATAACGGGGGGGGGAGCGCTGGTGGATGATCAGCCGAAGTTGGGAGCCGGGGCCGTGGCGTTGAGCGCTGTCACGATCGTCTCCTCCTCGTATCTGAAGTGGGACTCCAGCTGGTGCGCCAGCCGCTCCAGGTTGGCGCGCAGCTGTACGGGGTCGGTTTCACCGGGTACGAAGCTGTCGACGAGCTGCTGGATGTCATCCTGCAGCCGCGCTACCACCTTGTGCTCCTCGCCGAGCTGCGCCAGCGCCGGAGCGAGTGCGGGGAACTGCGTGGCCAGCATCGGGAACATGGCCATTCCCTCGCCGCCGTGATGCTTCTTCAGCGCCCCGCAGAAGTTGAGGCAGTGGGTGCGCATCTGCTGGGCGAGGTCCGGCGGCGTGCGCTCGATCGTGTCCGCGCCGCCCTCGATCACCTGGTCTGCCTGGGCGCGGAGTGTGTCGAGCTCCTTGCGCAGCCAGTCGTGCACCTCGACGATCCAGTCGCCCATGCCCTTGACCCGCTCGTCGCCGGCCTTGGGGCCGATCCGGTGCAGTACGACGACCGGGATCTCCCGGGTCGTCTTGGCCTGGTGGTCGGCGTAGCCGGGCGCCTCGGAGATCACACGGTCGAAGAGCTTGTCGCGCTCCTGGCCCGGCGGGATGGCGGCGATCGCCTGATAGGTGTCGGTGCCCGTCTCGACCGTCACGACCGGGTTCTTGCGGATGTTGTGGTACCACGCCGGGTGCTTGTCGGCGCCATTTGCGGACGCGACGACGATGCCCTTTCCGTCGAATTCGAGATACCCCAGGATGCTCTCCCGGCGCAGGCCGCTCTTGGCTCCGACGGTCGTCAGCACGGCCAGCGTCCAGCCCGCGAACATGCCGCTCATCTTCCCGTTGTTCGCCCGGAACTCGGCGATGACTTGACGCTGGAACTCATTGACGTCGAAGCCCGCCGAGGTCTCGGCCTGCTCTTCCCAGGTCTCGGCCTGTTCCTTGCTCATGTACTGCCTTCCGCGTCGATTGATCGCGAAGGAGGGCCACGTCATGCCATGCAACCGGAAATCGACATAGAAATACCCCGCATACCTACGCAGTGAAGATGGGCGCAGCAATCCCAGGAACGGGATTGACAAACTGCGAGAGACGGACCGTGCCGATCTCTGTAATGGCTGAGTAGCCGCTACCTCCATGCGTAGGCCCATACGGGGCTCAGTAAGACTGTAACACCGTCCCCGCTGATCAAGCAACGTCACCGTGGCGGTTGCAACCGGAAGCCCGGCGTGCCGGAGTTGGGCGTAATCTCGTCGCGCTTCTACTCCAAGGACCCGGTGGGCAACCGGCTCGAATTCCTGGAGCCAGGGCCACCGCGCTTTCGCCGCCCCGTCTCCTGCCCCGGCTCCCTCCTCGCGCCAAGGCGTTGGCGTTGCGCTGCGGATGACCGCGATTGCCGCCTGCCTCCCGTACCTCTCACTCAAGGTCCCCTGGGTCGCCGGGAGCCGTATCGGCATCCCCGAGAGCAGTGCGCTGCGCCGGGACGGCAACTCGCTGATGGTGCTCAATGTCCTTGGACTCACTGTGGCAATGGACGGCGTGGTGGTCCTGCTGGCGTTTTCTGCTGACCCGGCCCTGGGGCCGGCGGGTGCCGTGGCACAGGTCCCGGGCGAGCGGCCGTCGGCGAGGGCGGCCAGGATCTGCTGATGGGTCGGGGTGTCCGGCAGCGCGGGAAGTCGGCGCGGAGCTGACCTATCGTCGGCCGCTACGGGTGCGAGTGCCCCGCCACAGCAACTCGGCGGGGGCGACAGCCGGGTAGCGACCGACGTGTTCGCAATCGGGACGCTTGCGGGTTGCCTCTGCGCTCTCCCGTTTGGGTGGGACCACGGTCGCGTTCCGCCGTCAGGCGTGTGCGCGCAGTGTCCGCCAAGCAGGGCCACGCCCTCCGCAATGGCCCCGGTGCGGTCGTTGCGTGGCCGAGAACGAGCCCCTGCGGGCCGGGCGACTGGCGAGGCCAGGACAGTCAGCTGTGCGTCGGGGTAGGCAAATCGACAGGCAGTGTGGGGCATCGCGGTCTCCCCGCCTTCAAGTTGATCGTGATCAGCCGAACAGCCGCGAACCGAGGGGGTGTTGCCGGTCGAAGCCGGGGAGGATCAGGAATGCCGCGCTGGCAGTCGTGGTCGTGAAGGGCAGCAGTGCGTCGGAGGTGTCCATGTGGGTGAGGGTGGCGGTGAAGGTCCGCAGGTCGTTCTGGAAGCTGATGAAGAGCAGGCCGGGGGCGGGCTCGTCGGTGCTGTAGGAGCGGCGGAGCATGAGCCCGACCCCGACCACGGTGGCGTGCGCTCTGCGCACGTGGGCGTCCGCGGGGACGAGGTAGCGCCCGTCTGGTGTCTTGGCTCCGAGTTCCGGGCCCGAGGCGGCGGTGCCGCCGGAGAGGGGGACGCCGCTGGCCCGGCGCCGCCCGAAGACCGCTTCCTGTTCGGCTATGGACAGGGCGGCGAACCGCGGCAGGTCGAGCTCCATACGCCGCAGTACGGCAAGGGTGCCGCCGGCGACCGCAGGGGGCCCCACCAGCCACAGGTCGCGTTGTTGTTCGGCGGTCGTGTGCGGGCCCACGATGCCATCGATGAAACCGAGCGGGTTGCGTGGCGTGGTAAGGCCGTTGCCGACGGGCACATTCGTACCGCGGCGTGCGGACTGGCGCCAGCGTTCGCGGATGCGGTCACCGGCCTGGTCCAGAAGCGCGGCGGCGACGACCGGTAAGAGCAGCGCGTCGCTGGCGCAGATCTGTATCAGCAGGTCTCCGCCGCGTGCTTGCGGGGCGATCCGCTCGCGGGAGAATCGCGGGAGGTCGGCCGCGCCGGGCAGCGAGGCACCGGCCATGCGCACCAGCCGGGGGCCCACGCCGACGGTCACGGTGAGGTCGCCCGGCGGCAGGCCCAGCAGCCGCGTGTCGGTCCCCGCTGTGAGAGTGCGCGTGGCCTGGCCGAGTTCGGCCAGTAACGGGCCGGGAGCCACGGTGGCACCGAGGTCGGCCACCACCGCGAGCAGGTTGGGCTGGGCCGGCTGAGGAAGCGTGATGCCTGCCTGATGGCGGCCCGTCGCCGCAACCGGCTTTGGCGTGGCCCCTGGGGTAGGGGCGTGCCTGCCTGCGTGGGCGGAGTCCGATGTGCACCCGGCGGTCAGACCGGCGGCCATCATGGCGCCGGTGACATCGAGGAACGTGCGGCGTGACGGGTGGTGATCGGCTCGGCGCATGGGGTGCAGAGTGCCACACCCGAATCGCGCGTGCCGGTCAACCTCGGGATTCTGGCGTGGAATTGGGCGTCATGCCAGACTGGGATCATGCCTCGATTAACCCTTCGCATGTTGGCGGCGGTAGTGGGCACGCTGACACTGGTGGCAGGCTGCGGCGGCGATGGCGGATCGGGCAAAGGCCGGCGTCCGGCCGGTGCGCATGTGACGATCCGAGTACCTGCCGATGCCCCGACGATCTCGGATGCGGTGTCCTTGGCTCGGCCCGGTGACCTGGTGCTGGTCGCGCCGGGCGTGTACCACGAGTCGGTGAAGATCGACACGGCGCGCATCACTCTTCGCGGTTTGTCCCGGGACAAGGTCGTCATCGACGGGCGGCTCCAGCAGCCGAACGGCGTCGTCGTCTCGGCGCCCGGGGTGGCCGTGGAGAACCTGACCGTGGAGAACAACACGCAGAACGGGGTCCTGGTCACCGGTTCGGCGAAGGCGGCCGCCGGCCTGCCGGGGGGAAGCGGCGGTTACGACACCGGCGACGAGCCCGTCACCTTCCTGAAGTCGTTCCTGGTCTCCCACGTGACCTCGACGCGCAACGGTCTGTACGGCATCTACGCGTTCTCCGCCCAGAACGGTGCTATCGAGCACTCGTACGCGTCGGGCGGCGCCGACTCGGGGATCTATGTCGGCCAGTGCAGGCCCTGCAACATCGTGGTGCGGGACAACGTCGCCGAACTCAACGCGGTCGGTTACGAGGGCACCAACGCAAGTGAGGACATGTACGTGGTCGGCAACCGCCTGGTCGGCAACCGGGTCGGACTCACCGCCAACTCCGACCACCAGGAGAAACTGCTCCCGCAGAAGGACTCCGTCATCGCGGGCAATCTGATCGCCGCCAACCAGCAGACGGCCACCCCGGAGCAGGCCGACGGCGGGTGGGGCATCGGCGTCGGCATCGACGGCGGCAGCGAGAACCAGTTCATCCGCAACCGCATCGCCGGCAACCGCAACGCCGGGCTGGTGATCACCGCGACCGCCGACGTACCTCCGGTCGGCAACCAGATCGTGCACAACACGTTCACCGGCAACGGCGTCGACGTCGGCTGGACGTTCCCCACCGCCACGCGGGGACGGGGCAACTGCCTGCGGGGCAACGATCTGCGCACCACCGTGCCCGCCCGGCTCGCGACGACTGCGGCCTGCCCGCTTCCGGCCGGGCCGTCCTCGCCGGCCGGCACGTGGGCGGCGCCGACGGCACCCGGTGGCATCCCGTTCACCGAGGTCGCGGCGCCTGCTCCGCAGCCGCAGTTCCCCGACGCCGCCACCGCGGGCGCCACAGCTGTCCCGCCCGTCCCGGCCCTGCCGAAGACGGAGGACATCCGGCTGCCGCCGGCGCACCTGCTCGCTGCGAACGCGCGGGTACAGACGTCCTGAACAGCGGCTACCGGGTCGGGATGGTTCCGGGTACCGGCTTGACCGGAACGTACTTGTGGGTGTCGAAATCGATGACTACCGGCTCCGGCTGCGAACCCACGCTGACGCGGACCCGGTACATGGTGCCGTCGGAGCCGATCCAGTAGCGCACGTTGCCCGCCGTACCGGAGCGGTCAGGGGAGGACGGCCCGGTCATGACGTCCGCCCAGCGCCCGTCCACCTGCTCCCGCCCCCACCAGGCGGCGCCGTTCTGCGACAGCAGTTCGGCGTTGTCCGGCCGGTCGCCACCGAGACCGAGCGCGATGGACAGGGAGGTGTCCAGCGCGCTGCCGGACGACAGCGGCGGACGGTCGTACCAGCCCGAACGGGGTGGCGACGCGGGTGCGTGCGCCGGGGCGTCCGGCATCGGACGGACGTGCACCGAGGTTGGCGTCCACTGGATCAGCCCGTCGCTGGACTTGACGCGCCCGGTGCCGTGCACCACGCCGTAACCGACCTTGCGCCGATAGTCGACTGACCCGGTGACGGTCAGCCCGCCGACCGTGCCCGGCACGGTGATCGTCACCGCGCGGCCCTGCGCTCGGTAGTTACGGAATCGCGTGATCGCCAGCCGGCTCGCCTCATCCGTCGTCAGCGGGCGCGGACCGTCGGCACCGGAGCCGCCGTCGGCGACCAGGAACGCGGCCACCGCGGCCATCGCGACGGCCGCGATGCCGATGACGGCCGCGGCCCGGCGCGACCGCGGCCATCGGCGCCGGTCAGCCGGACGACCCGGTGGGGCTTGCCGGATTCTCACGCTCCGCACGCGGTTCGAGGGTGACACTCTCCGGCTCATCCTTTCGATCACCACACCGTCCGGCCGCCGCGGGCTCGCGGCGGCACTCGGCAGTCCGGTGGCAGACCACGCCAAGGTCGGCCCACGTGGACCGGCCGAGACGTGGTCTGCGTCCGCGCCGTCCGGATCGCGGACGGGCAGATCACCGTTGTGCGGTTCGTTCAGTGTTGCCGGGCACGCCGATTCCGGGTCACGAACGCGATGACCAGGCCCGCACCCACCAGCAGACCGACGATGCCGATCATCTTCGCCAGCTCGGGCGTACCGGTGTTCGCCAGCGAACCCCCGCCTCCACCGGCCGGGGCCGGGTGGTTGGCAGACGGCGCGGGCGACGGCGACGTGGAGGCCGCGGGCGGCGTCGGAGTCGGTGTGGGTGTGGGAGTCGGCGTCGGGGTCGGGGTCGGGGTCGGGGTCGGGGTCGGGGTCGGCGTTTCCCTCGGGATGTACACCCCGGCGTCGATCGTGTGATCGACCCCGCCCGGCTTGTCCGGCGCCGTGACAGGCGCGTAGCCGTTGCACAACGGTCCGGTGGTCGGCGGGGTCACATTGGAGTCGTGCGCACGGTTGGCACCGGACCGCGGGAGCGTGAACCTCAGCTCGCTCGCCGGGGGCTGCTCGGGCACCTGGCTGGTGTCCGCGGTGCACACGTCGAACTGCACCGTGTACTTCGCGCCAGGCGTGAGTTCGTACGCGGCGCCGACACCACCGAAGTAGTACTCGCCGGCGGCATTGGTCCTGGTCGTGGCGACCTGTTTGCCGTCCGCGTCCAGCAGGTTGATCGTCGCCCCCGGCAGCAGCACATGCCCCGGGTCCTGGATCCCGTTGTGGTCCCCGTCGAACCACACGACGTTGCCGATCTGGATCGGCGCGTTCGCCGCCGCGTACGCGATGTCACCGAGCCCGCCGGCCTTACCGAACCCGCCTTGTTCCCGGCTGACGAACTGGAACCCGTTGGCGGTCGGGTTGTTGCCCGGGCCCTGACCGGTCGTGATGTTGTGGTACCCGGTCCCTGAGGTTGCGACGTTGACGACCGGGTCGAACTCCGTGCTGACGACCCACTGCTGCTGCGGGATATAGGCCACCGACCCCAGCGCGGTCTCCTGGTGTGCGTTGGCGTAGAAGTCGCCCGGGAAGTATTCGACGACATCGGCGGCCTGGCCGCCATTGTTGGCGGGGGTGGCGTGGTTGGGGCAGCTCCCGGTGCCTTCCCACTGGTATTCACCGGTGGGAGTGGCGCAGACCATGGTGATGTCACCACCGGACATGCCGTTTTCTGCCGTGTCGTTCCCCGGGCGGGGGTCCAGCCCTCCCCAACTGAGCACGTCCATGAACCGGTCGCGGAAACCCAGGATCATCGAGCCGTTGCGGGCGAAGGCGAGGGAGGCCAGCTCCGGCTGCGGATCGATGAAGACGTTGCCCGTCTTCCGGTCGTCCCACGTGTCCAGGCTGGTGTTCCACGGATTCCAGTGGGTGGCCTTGTCGCCGGAACCGAAGACGCTGCCGCGTTCGTCCGTGAGCGGGTGGCTCAGCACCGTGGTGAACCGCTTGCCGTCGTAGGTGGAGACGAAGGCTTTCAGATCCGCGCGCTGCTGCGTGCTCTCCGCGCTGCACACGCCGCCGACGTACAGCGTGTTGTTGTGGACCTGGAGACCGAACGGCCGCCAGTCGTCGGGGCTCGCGCACCCCGGGTCCGGGATCGGGACCGTCGACTCGGGCGCAGCGGCGGTGGCCCCTGTCGCGTCGAAGCTCACCAGGCTGCGGGTCCGCAGGTTCACCGCGTACAGCGTGGAGCCGTCCTCCGACAGGGCCAGGCCGCCGATGCTCTCCTTGCCCGGCGCGTCGGTGAACCCGGGATCCTTGATCATGTTGGCGGTCTCGTGCCGCGTCACTGCGGCATCCGGCACCGGCGCGAACAGCTCCGGCGCCCCCGTGCCGTTGACCGGCACCGTGTAGATCGCGCCCCCGCCCTGCGGCCCGTACGGGGCGTACCGGCGGGCGAACGCGCTCTGGAACAGCCGGGTCCGGTCCTTGTCGTACGCCAACCCGAACGTCGTGCCCAGCTGGTCCTGCGTGGCCAGCGTCGTCGGGCACGCCACATCGGTGGGACAGGTGCCCCGGGTCTTCGTCCCGAACGCCACCAACGCCCGGTTGTCGGTCCCGTTGGCACCGTTGTGGATCGGCACGAAGTACCGCGAATCCGGCAGCGCGTAGTCGGCCGGATCCCACACCCCCGTCACCACCGAGGCGTTCTTTCCGCCCGACACATCCACGAACGACGTGAAGCTGTCGAAGTGGTTCCCCGCTGTCGACGCAGGCGCCGCCTGTAGATAGCCGCTGTACGGCGCCGGGATGCTGACGTCGACGCGGTACTGGCCGCCGCTCAGTACGGTCGACCGCGACACCACGACCTTTCCGGTGGCATCCGTGACGCCGGTGACAACGTGCCCAGCGGGGTCGGAGATCTGCACCTTCATGCCCCGCTGCGGCACGTCCATCGTCGCGTTGATCACGCCGGTGCCGAAGAAGTCGCGCAGCACCTCAACCGTCAGCGTGCCGTCGGCGGTCGAAGCGGCGGCCGGTCCAGCCGTCGCTCCCACGGCGCCGCCTGCCAGCAAAAGAACAGATAACGCGATGCGCGCCGGCGGCTCAACAAGCCTCCAGGCTAACCGGCGCGAGTCTCTGCCGAGTCGGTTCATGGCATCACACTCCACACTTCTCTTGTCGTGAAAACGAAGCACCCGCTTCTTGCTGCACGTCCACTTCGTGACCCCAGGCGCGGACGCCGGTCGCGAACGCCACGGAAGGAAAAGGGCCCACTGCCGTTGCGTGGACCGCTTTATGGTGATCACATGAGGATATTGTTGGTGAGTTGTAAGCGCCGCGGGCCAGGAAAAGCAAACACGCGTTCATGACTTCGGGCCGGACCGCCCTCGGTTGCGTGTTTTTGCAGCTCAATCACGGCGCCTTCGCCCCCACCCCGACCTCACCGACCGCCATCGCGCGCAGCGCGCGATATCTTATCCCCTGGAGCCTCGCGTCACCGGCAGAACCTTCGACCGGAAGAATGTGCGACAGTGAAGTGATGGCTTAATCTGGTCCCGCCGATTCCGTGCCGTCCGGATGGCCGTCTGGGACGTGCTCGTCACACAAGGGCGTTGCGTAGTCGAGATTGGTCCGGTTCACCTGCTGCACGATTGACGTGCCGTGATAACTGGTATCCGGATCCGGAGAGCAGCCCGCGCACCCGGCCGGCCCGCGTCCTGGCCGACCGGGCGTACTCGTCCCGGGCGATCCGCGAGTTTCTGCGCCGACGGCAGATCCCGCACACCGTCCCGGAGAAACGGGACCAGGCCGGACACCGTCTCCGTCGGGGCTCGGCGGGCGGCCGGTCACCCGGTTTCGACCGCGAAATGTACAAGCGCAGGCACAAGGCCGAATACACGCCCTAGCTAGAGGGTGTTGCAGAAGGGTGGGTGGGGGCAGGTCGGAGTGCTGTCTGACCTGCTTGTTCACCCCGAGTGGGCGAGGTTGCGCATGGTGGCGACTGCTTGGACGGCGTGGTGGAGGCCGGATCCTTTCTGACGGCAGTCGCGGAGGAGGTACCCAGGTATGCCGTCGGCGATGACGGTGGTGTTCGCAGTGGGCGGGCAGGCCGGAGGCTCGCCAGACATGGGCGTCGGCTTTGTTGCCGGGTGCCGGACGGGCGGTGGCAACGACCAGGCGGGTGTCGGCATCGATGACGACCTGCACGTTCGCGGAGAACCGGTGGTTGCGCGACGAGGCACCCACCGTGCGGTCGCGGACGGGGATGAGGGTGCCGTCCACAATCCACAACCGCTCGACATCGGCGACGGGCCGCGGGGCCGGCTCCAGCGCGAGCAACGGCCCGAGCCGCTGGATGACCCGGCAGACGGTAGCCGGCGAGATCCCGAAGAGCGGGGCGAGCTGCCGCATCGTGAGGTTGGTGCGGTGGTACACGGCCACCAGAACCACCCGCTCGGCCAGCGGCAGACACCACGGCCGACCATCTCCGGGCCCGTCGCCACCACGCTTCCGCACCACCCGCAACAGGCCCTCGTCGAAGCCGGTTACGCCGGGATGCAGATGCGCGTGAACGATCAACGGTGCGAATGGGTTGGCAGCGCCGGGGTGCGCAAGCTGGGCCAGAGTGCCAAGCCACCGACGAACGGCCGCTACCGGATCGGCAGCACCACCAAGAACTTCGTCGCGACCCTGATGCTGCAACTGGCGGCCGACGGCACGGTCAGGCTGGACGGGCCGGTAGCCGACCACCTGACCGAGTTCAAGCTCGACCGGCGGATCACGGTGCGGATGCTGTCGCAGCACACCAGCGGGTTGTTCGACTTCGCCGGCGGCGAGGTCTACGACGACGGGACGTACGTGCCGGGGATCCCGTGGCAGGGCAAGGAGTGGGTGGACAAGCGGATCTACACCTACCAGCCCGAAGAGCTGGTACGGCTGGCATTGTCCAAGCCGGCGAAGTTCGCGCCGGTGAAGCGGCGGATCCTGCGGCCGCTCCACCTGCACGACCATGGTTCCGGGCACCCGGACTGACATCCCCGGGCCGCACGCCCACGGCTACCATCGGTATGAGGACGCCGGGCAGTGGATGGTCATCGACGTCACCCGCCAGAACCCCTCCTGGATCTCCAGCGCCGGCGATGCACTGGCACCTGGACGCCACCCCCATCGAAGCCGAACGGGAGGCCGTGGCATGAACACCGCCACCCTGCGTCCGGAGCGGCGAGCCGTACGGCAGGCCGCGCACCGACTCACCGAAGAAGCAACCGCCCTGACGGCGGCCTCCGCCGAAGCCTTCCGCGCCGACCTCGCCGCCCGCGCCTCTGACCTGCGCCATGCGGTGCTCACCGCCTCCCACGCCGAGGTTTCATCGCGTGTCATAGCCGAGGACGCCCAACTGCCGCCTCAAACGGTCCGGGAGTGGATCGAGGTGGAGCGCTGCGCCCCGGTCGACACTCATCACGACCACCGTCCTCGGTGGCGGTGAGCCGGGCCGTCGGCTGGGCCGCCCCGGTCCTGCCCAGCCGACGGCCCTCGTCTCGGTGTCGTCACCGAGGAACGGATGTGAAGGCTGCCGGAACTCGTCGCCGGCCAGGCGCGCCCGACGTCACGGCGTCGACTGGCGCGTGGCGTCGTGCCGACGTCACGGCGTCGCGGTCAGTCTTGCGAGAGTGGCTTGACCTGTCGGTTTGCGGGAGAGTGTGGTCCTGTGGGGCGCGGCAGTGGGGGCAGGGAGGGCTCCCGCAGCCAGGCGTCGAAGAGTCCGTCGAGGGGGCCGACTGCGTACTGCTGGGCGTGCGTGGTGAAGTCGGTGGTGCTCACCGTGCCGTGGCGATGTCTCCTGGTCCAGTCCTTGAGCATGGGGAAGAAGGCGTCCTCGCCCAGGGCGCAGCGCAGCGCGTGGATCGTCAGCCCTCCCCGCTCATAGAGCCGATCATCGAACATCAGCTCCTTGCTCGGGTCGGCCGGCCGCAGATCCTGCGGAAGCGCCGCCAGCAGCTGGTGCGCGGCCGCGGCATGGGCAGCTGCCGTTCGTCCTCCCGCGTGCTCCGACCACAGCCACTCCGCGTACTTGGCGAAGCCCTCGTTGAGCCAGATGTGCTGCCAGTCGGCGACCGAGACGCTGTTGCCGAACCACTGGTGGGCCAGTTCATGGGCGATCAGGCGTTCCGAGGTGCGTGCGCCGTCGACGTGGTTGGTGCCGAAGGTGGCCATGCCCTGGGCCTCCACCGGTATGTCCAGTTCCTCGTCGGCGACCACGACCGTGTACTCACCGAAGGGATACGGCCCGAACACCTCCTCGAAGAACTGCATCATGCGGGTCTGCCGGGCGAAGTCCTCGGTGAACTCGGGCAGCAGTCGTGCGGGCAGGTAGGCGATCTGCGGCACCAGCGGGTGCCGTCCCTCCGCCGGGACCGGGCTTGTGAGCGGCACGGCCATGTACTTGCCGAGGGAGACGGTCACCAGGTAGGTGGAGGTGGGGGCCGGCTGCTCGTACACCCAGGTGGTGCTGCTCGCCCGGGTAGTACGGGTGACCAGCCGGCCGCCGACGACCGCGGTGTACGGGGACGGTGAGGTGATCGATACCCGGTACGACGCCTTGTCGGCCGGCCGGTCGTTACAGGGATACCAGGATGGTGCACCGACCGGCTGGCTGGCCACCAGCGCACCGTCGGTCAGCTCCTCCCAGCCCAGGCCGCCCCACGGGCTGCCCATCGGCTGAGGGTTGCCGGTGTAACGCACCTCGACGGTGAAGCCTGCGCCCGGGGCGAGCGCCTCCGCCGGGCGGATCCGCAGCTTGCCCGCCCGGTGGGTGTAGCGCACGGTCCGGCCGTCCAGCAGCACCCGCTGAATTCTGAATGCGGCCAGGTCGAGTGCGATGTCCTCCAGTGGCGCGGGGCCTGCCAGCGCGCTGAGCCGGGCCGAGCCGCTGAGCCGATTGGACACGGGCCGGTAGTCCAGGTCGAGCTCGTAGTGGTGGACCCGGTAGCGGGTATCCCCGTGATCCGGGAAGTACGGGTCCGTACCGGGAGCAGAGACCGGCTGGTGATTCAACAGTCTCCCTCCCTCCTGGCATCAGTGGGCTGACGGCCCATCGTCGCCTGCCTCATTCTCGCCAGGCCGCGATCGGATTGCCCAGCCACCGGGTGTCGTCCGGGACGGTTTCCGCGCCCATGGCCAGCGACGCCGGCCCGAGCGTGCTGCGCGCCCCGAGGGTGCTGCCGGGCAACACGATGCCACCGGGGCCGAGCGTGGCGCCCTCGCGGAGAACCACGGTGTTCGTCCGGATGATGCGGTCGTGAAAGAGGTGGGTCTGCAGCACACAGCCCCGGTTGACGCTCACCCCGCCTTCCAGGGTGACCAGGTCGGCTTCCGGCAGCCAGTACGTTTCGCACCACACACCCCGGCCGACGGTGGCTCCCAGAGCCCGCAGCCAGAGATTCATCAGCGGCGTGCCCGGCACCGGACCGACCAGCCACGGCACGGCCAGCACCTCGACGAAGGTGTCGGCCAGCTCCGTACGCCATACGAAGCCGCTCCAGAGAGGGTGCTCCGCCGGGCGGAACCGGCCCACCAGCAGCCACTTGGCAGCGATGGACACCCCACAGGCGACGACCCCCGCGGACAGCAGCACCAGGCCGGACAGCAGCGCCGCCACCGCCGGCGAGCAGTGTTCGGCCACGTGCGCCAGCGCGGCCGCCGCCAGCAGGGCAAGGGCGGCGGAGACCAGCACCGGCACCAGCCGGCACCCTTCGACCAGTCCTCGGGCCCAGAGCAGCCGGGTCGGTGGATCGTAGGTCAGGCGGCGGTCCCCGATGTAGGCCGAGCGCGGCAGACGCATGGGCGGCATACCAAGGTACGAGCTGTCCTTCTTCGCCTTCTCCGGAGTAGCTGACAGCACCCCCACCAGGCCTCGCGTCGGGACGGCACGCCCCGGCGCGGTCATGCCGGAGTTGCCGAGAAAGGCCCGCTCGCCGATCTCGGCCGCGCCGATCCGAAGCCACCCGCCCCCCAGCTCGTACGGGGCGACCAGGGTGTCATCGGCCAGAAAGGCGCCGTCGCGAACCGTGGTGAGACTGGGCAGCGCAAGCACCGTGGAGACCTCGACGCGCCTGCCGACCTTCATTCCCAGTGTGCGCAGCCAGACAGGCGTGATGAGGCCGGCATAGAGCGGAAAGAGCGTGTCACGGGCCAGGTCCATGAGCTGGCTGACGGTCCAGGCCTGCCAGCCGATCCGGCCGTGCAGCGGATACCAGCCGGGGTGCAGGCCACGGCTCAGCGACCGGACAGCGACGATCAGCAGGGCGGTGTACGACAGTCCGAAGGCCAAGGTGGCGGGCACGAGCGCGATGAGCGCTCCGCGTACGGCGTCGCCCAGACCGTCCCCGGCACGGACGAAGCAGCCCGCCACCACCAGTGCCGGGACCGCGGCCAGCAGGCGCAGCAGTCCGAGCGCCGGGCCGCTCACTCCGTAGAGCGCCGCCCAACGGGCCCGGCGTGGGGGACGCCGCTCGGGCCACCGCTGTTCGGCCTTGCCCAGTTTGACGGCGGGCGCACCGCCCCAGCTCTGGCCGGTCGGCACCCTGGCAGTGACGCAGGAGCCGGGAGCGACCTGAGCCCGCTTGCCCACACGGGAGCCAGGGAAGAGAGTGCTGCGGACACCGACCACTGCGCCGGAGCCGACCTTCACCGGGCCGACCTCCAGCCGGTCCCCGTCCAGCCAGTAGCCGGACAGGTCCACCTCCGGTTCGACGGCACACCCCCGGCCCAGCTTGAGCATCCCCGTGACCGGCGGCAGCGAGTGCAGATCGACATCCGGCCCGATACGGGCGCCCAGTGCACGGCCGTATCGGACCAGCCACGCCCCGGACAGGCAGGCGGCCCCGCTCAACTCCGCGAGCCGCTCCGCGGTCCACAGCCGCAGATGTACGCTTCCGCCGCGGGGGTAGCTGCCCGGCCGCAGCCCCCGGAGCAGCAGCCGCGCCCCACCGGCTGCCATCGCCAGCCTGCCTGGCGGGCTGAAGAACAGCAGGCCGCCGGCTGCCACCCACCACCAAGAGGCCGTCGGCGCCCACGGATAGCCGCCGCACCACGCCAGGACATTGCCCAGAGCCAACAGCCCGAGCGTCCATCGCAGCCCGGCCAACGTGAAGAGCGGCAGCAACAGCATCAGTTGCACGATGCCGGCAGCGGCCGGGACGGGGGTCACCCGGCGCGTGTCGTCGCGCTCGTCCCGTGAGGAACGCTCCAGCAGCCGGGCCAACTTGCGCAAGGTGGGCTGCCGGTAGATGTCGCGGACGGCGGTGGCCGGGTAGCGGTCACGGAGCAGGGTGGCGAGCTGGGCGGCGGCGAGGCTGCCGCCGCCGATCGCGAAGAAGTCGTCCCGGGCGTCGACGACCGGCACACCGAGGATCTCGCGCCACTGCTCGGCCAGCCACGCCTCGGTGCCGGTGAGCTGCCCGGCCGAACCCGGAGCGCCGGGATCGGGCACTGCCGTCCACGGCAGCGGCCAGGGTAGCGCGGCCCGGTCCACCTTGCCGGAGGTACGGGTGGGCAAGGCATCGACGGGGGCGAGCAACGGCACCAGGGCGGAGGGCAGTTGGGCGCGGAGCCGCTCGACGGCCTTCCTCCGGTCCCAGCCGTCCTGGACCAGCACATAGCCGACCAACAGGGGGTTGCCGCCGCGCGCGGTCCGGACGGCGGCCGCGGCACCGCTCACGCCGGGCAGCGCCTGGAGGGCCGCGTCCACCTCACCGAGTTCGATGCGCCGGCCACCGAGCTTGACCTGTTCGTCGTCCCGTCCCAGGAAGACCAGACCGTCGGGCTCGGCCCGTACGAGATCACCGCTGCGGTAGGCCCGGAGCCAGCCGAGTGACGGCAGCGGACCGTATTTCTCGGCGTCCTTGTCGCGGTCCAGGTAACGTGCCAGTCCGGCCCCGCCGATGACCAGTTCACCGCTGCCGCCCATGGCGACCGGTGCACCGGCCTGGTCCACCACGGCCAGGTCCCAGCCGTCCAACGGCAGGCCGATCCTGACCGGTCCTTTGCCGGTCAGCAGCGAGGCACAGGTCACCACGGTCGCCTCGGTCGGACCGTAGGTGTTCCAGACCTCCCGCCCCTCGGTGACCAACCGCTCCACCAACTCGGGCGGACACGGCTCACCACCGAAGACCAGCAGCCGCACCTCGTTGAGCGCCTCGGTCGGCCACAAGGCGGCGAGTGTGGGGACCGTGGACACGACCGTGATGTCCTGCTCGGCGAGCCACAGGCCGAGACCGGCTCCGTCACGCACCTGGGAACGAGGCACGGGAACCAGACAGGCGCCGTGCCGCCAGGCGAGCCACATCTCCTCGCAGGAGGCGTCGAAGGCGACCGAGAGACCCGCCATCACCCGGTCACCCGGGCCGATCGGCTCCGCCTGGAGGAAGAGCTCCGCCTCGGCGTCGACGAAGGCCGCCGCGTTGCGGTGGGTGACGGCGACGCCCTTGGGGCCGCCGGTGGAACCGGAAGTGAAGATGATCCAGGCGTCATCCGCGGGACCAGGGCGGCGCTGAGGGCCGGTGGTGCGGCCGCCCGTCATGCTGAGACGCCGTCCGCCTTCCAGGACGGCGCTCACCGCCGCCTCACCGAACACCAGATCCGCCCGTTCGTCCGGGTCCTCCGCGTCCACCGGTACGTACGCCGCACCCGCGGCGAGCACCGCCAGAATGCAGACGTAGAGGTCATTGGTGCCGGACGGCAGGCGCACACCGACGCGGTCGCCCACTCCGATCCCGGCTGACGCCAGCCGACGCCGCAGCGCATCAACCTCGCTGGCGAGCTCCTGGTAGCTCAGCGAGGTCCGTCCGTCGTCCAGAGCCGGCTCGTGCGGATGGAGCAGGACGGTGACGTCCAGGATGTCCAGGAGCGTCCGCGCAGCGGGAGCCGTGCGTCCGCCGAACACAGCGGGAGGGCCGTCGGCGCGTTCACCGCCAGGGTTGTGCTCCCGCACCATGCGCCCCGACACCAGCTCAACCATGTGTTCCTCGTCCTTCGTTCCCCCCTTCCACCGCCGGGGCCGGGGCGGGGGACCGGGTGGCATGCACCTCGTGCCGCATGCCGCATGCCTCCGCCCCGGCAGGCACGGACCACGGGAATTGCCCGCAGGGCTCACTCGCCCTCTCCATGCGAATATCCGGCATCCCGTGACACCCAGCGAGGATTAGTGGCAAACGGGTTGTTCTCCCTCTGTGGGCGCTTACGGCTTCCTCTCGGCGGACCGCAGGCGGGTCACCCGTTCGGGCGCCCGCGCGGTGCGTCGCGTCGGGCCTCTGGCCCACGCTGCTCTCAATCCCCACTGATAAGGAGCGGTACCGGTGACGCTGTTGGCCCACGACTGGCTGGCTCCGTGGGTGGCGAAGGCCCACTCGGCCCTCGAAGGGGGGCCGCTGGCCGCGTTCCTTGCGGAGCTCGCCACCGCCGCCCCCGCGCTGGGACGCACCACGGCGCACATCATCACTCTCCCCGTGCACCCCGCCGCACTCGCCTTGCGCACGTCCCCTGAGGCCCTCACCGCGGCCTTGGCGCAGCTCGGCGAGGTCGGGCTGCTCACGTGCACCTACGACGGCGACTCGGACGCCGCGCATGCCACGATCACCCTGCTGTCCGGCAGTACATCCCGGTGAGCACTCGGCAACGGCGAGCGGGGCCGGGGAACCCAGGGGCGCCCCACCCGCACGTGCGGAAACCACGCCGGTGATTGGCGACCGCGTCCCACCCGGCGTGCTGCGCGACACCATCCAGCCGTTCCCCGACTCGTCCGCAGGCATCACGCGGAGGATGCCGGTCGGCCTTCGAGAACCCACTGGGCGACCAAGCCGATGGCCGCGACCACGGAATGTCGCAATCGGCCATCCCACAGATCGGGCGGGCGTTCGCACGGGCGGGAGGCTGTCGCAGAGTTCCTGCTCGGTGGACGTCAACAGCCCCTCTTGGAGGCGTGCTTGATCAGTTGGTTGAGATTGTGGACCGTGGCGAGGAGCTTGATCTCGGCGTCCACGGCTTGGCGGCCGCGGTAGTTGAGGTGGCGCCCGAAGCGTTGGAAGAGCCGGGCGAACCCGGCTCGACCAGGGCGCTGCGTTGACCAAGCGCACGTTGAGCCAGGTGAGGGTGACGCCAGGTGCTGGTGACGATGGCGGGGGTGGCTACTCCAGCAGCCGCTGCCTGATCAACTCCATCACTTCCGCGCGGCTGCGCTTGCCGTTGTCGGCGGCGTTGAAGTGGTTGCCGATGCGCACCGAGACGGCGAGCAGGCAGCGGACCTCGACCTCGTCCTCGTCGGGGCAGAAGGAGGAGAACAGGGAACGCAGATAGTCCATACGGCGGTTGTCGACGCGGCGCAGGCGCTCGGCGACGGCCGCGTCGCGGCGGGCCCAGTCGCGGATCGCCATGTCGGCGGTGGTGCCCCGCACCGGCCCTTCGGTGGCAGCGGCGACGATGGCGAACAGCCGCTCCAGTCTGGCCCTGGCATCTCCCCCGCCGCTCTCAACCTGCTCGATCACACTCTCGGCGACCTCGTACTCCCAGGTGTCGAGCATTTCGGTGAGCAGCGCACCCCGGTTGCGGAAGTACCCGTAGAAGCCACCCTTGCTGACGCCGAGTGCCTGCGCCAGTGCCTCGATCCGGACGGCTTCGGGGCCGCCTGCGACCAGTGCCCGCAAGCCTTCCTCGATCCACTTGCCGCGTGGCGTACGGGTCGCGCCCATGATGTGTGCCTCCTCACGTCTCCCCCGAGTATACGGGGGCGTATAGAGGGTTCTATGCTGGAAATATACGCCACCGTATAGATAGGGGCCTGCTGATGCGACTTCCCCGAACCGCCCACACCGACCGCCCCTGGCGGATCCACAAGATCGCCGACGACTTCACGGTCGAGGACGTCTGGGCACTGCCCACCCCCGGCGGACCCGACGACCTTCTGTGGCTGGTGCGCCAGATCGCCGAAGGAATCAGGAGCGGGGTGAACGGAGAAGGCCCCGTCTCCCGCGTGCTCTTCGCCGTCCGCTGGAAGCTCGGAGCACTGCTCGGCTGGGACAAGTCCGGTACCGGCATCAGCACCCGAGTGCCTTCCCTGCGGGACCGGTTGCCGGCGGACCTTCGCGAGGGCCCCCAGGGTCCCGACCTCGGCTCGTCCCCGTTCACCTCCCTCTATCAGAGGGACGACGAGTGGGCCGCCGAGATGGGCAACAAGACCGTGCACGCGGTGATGCACATCGGCTGGGTCCCGGACGGGTCCGGCGGCTACCGCGGCCAGATGGCCGTCCTGGTGAAGCCGAACGGGCTGTTCGGCACCCTCTACATGGCCGCCATCAAGCCCTTCCGGTACATCGGGGTGTACCCGGCGCTGTTGCGCTCCATCGGCCGCGAGTGGCAGGCGAACGCCGCCGGGCGGAGCGTGCACTGACCGGCTCCGTCTGGCCGAAGTGTTCGCCCGGGACCAGATGCACCCCCCGCCTGACCTCCCGCAGCCCCTGGCTCGACCACTGCGGCGAACTCGCCCTGATTCACGGCACATTGATCCGGCTGAAGGTCGAGCACCTACCTGGCGACCGTGATCCGAAGCCGGCGTGGCTGTGGTCCTCGTGCACCGGCATGACCGGCCAGGATGTCGACCTGCGCTGGCAGGCGTTCCTCCGCAGATTCGACCTGGAACATACCCTCCGACTGTTCAAACAGCCCCTGGGCTGGACCGTGCCGAAGGTCCGCGCCCCCAGACCGCCGACCCATGGACCTGGCCGATCATCGCCGCCCACACCCAACTCCGCCTCGCCCGCCCCCTTGCCGAAGGCCTCCACCGCCCCTGGGAACGGCCCGCCGCTGCCGACACCCCGGCGCTCCTCGGCACCCCTCCCGGGCATCGTCGGGGTGCACGCCGGTCGTCAACCGTTTCATGAGCATTCAACTGACTGCTCCTGATCGTTGTTGTGCACTGCCTCTACGGTCCTGGAGGCTTTCGAAGGAAGGGACTCATGGATGCACTGCTCGCAGTCCGGGCTCGCGGGATCACCAAGTGGTTCGGTGATGTCCTCGCGCTCGACGGCGTCGACCTGGATGTGACGCAGGGGCAGATTCACGGCCTGGTCGGACCGAACGGCGCCGGCAAGACGACCTTGCTCGGCCTCCTGCTGGGGCTGGCCGTCGCCGACAGCGGCAGCCTCGACATTCGGGGTACACCGGTCGGGCGGGCGCTCGACGCACCCGACGGTGTCGCGGGTTTCGTGGACGGACCCGGTCTCTACCCCTCACTCACCGCCCGGCAGAACCTCGCCGCGCTGGCCGCTCTCCGCGGTGACGACGCGCGGACGACGGCGATCGACGACGCGCTTGCGCAGGTCGGGCTCACCGATGTGGCCGACGATCGGGCCCGCGGATTCTCCCTCGGCATGCGACAGCGGCTGGGGCTGGCCGCGGCGCTGCTCACCAAGCCCCGGCTGCTTGTGCTTGACGAGCCGTCCAACGGTCTGGATCCGGCCGGCAAAAAACACGTACACGGTGTCCTGACCCGGCTCGCGACGGACGGCACCGCCATCGTGCTCTCCAGTCACCGCATGGACGACCTCGAGGCCCTGTGTTCCGACGTCACCATCCTCGCCACCGGGCGGGTCGTCTTCTCCGGTCCGTTGAGCAAGCTGGCCGCCGAGGAGCAGGAGCTCGACTACCGGGTTCGCACCTCCGATGCGCACGCCGCCCGCCAACTGGCTGCCGAAACGGCCGGGATCCGGCTCGTCGATGACGCCGGGGCACGGCACGACGCGCAGCTGCTCGTCGTGCGCGCGCTGGCGCCTGCCCTCGACGAACTGGTGGTGCGGCTGGTGCAGGCGGGCATCGCGGTACGCGAGCTCTCCCCCGTGGTATCGCCGCTCGAGGCAGCGTTCCTCGCCCTCACCGACCCCGGGGAGGCCGGACGATGACCGCGGCCCTCGCCCATGCCCAGCCCCACGGTGCCGGTACCCGCCGCGTCTCGGTGGCGCGTGTCTACCGCTTCGAGCTGGTCAAGCTCGTCTCGCAGTGGCGGATCCGCCTGCTGGTTCTTGCCTGCTGGATCGCGCCGGCGCTCTTCGTCGCCGCGGTGGGCCAACAGAGCACGCTCCCCGTCGACACGCTTTTCGGCCGCTGGATGCACGCCACGGGATGGGCCGGACCGCTGGTGATGCTCGGCTTCGCGGGCACTTGGGCGCTTCCGCTGCTGACCTCGGTGGTCGCCGGCGATGTGTTCGCCGCCGAGGACCGGCTCGGCACCTGGCGCCACCTGCTCGTGGCGGTCCGGTCGCCCAGGCGGATATTCGCCGCGAAGGCGTTCGCCAGCCTCACCGTCCTCCTGCTGCTCGTGGCGGGGCTGGCCTGTTCCAGCGCGGCTGGTGGGGTCGTGGCGGTCGGCAGCCGGCCGCTGGTCGGCCTCGACGGCCACCTGCTGACGTCGGCGGACGCCGCCGTAAAGGTCCTGCTCGCCTGGGTCTGTGTCCTCGCTCCGACCCTCGCCCTCGCCGGGATCGGACTGCTCGGGTCCGTCGCGCTGGGGCGCTCCCCGATGGGACTGCTGCTGCCCGTGCTCGTCGCCCTCGCGATGCAGCTCGCCCAGATGATGCCACTGCCCGTCGCCGTACGCCTCGCCCTGCCCAGCTACGCCTTCATCGCCTGGAACGGTCTGTTCACCGGCCCGGCCCAGCTCGCCCCGCTCCTGATCGGCATCGGTGTCAGCCTGGCGTGGGCCGTGCTGGCGACAGCGCTGGCCTATCTGCTGTTCCTGCGGCGCGACTTCACGAACCTGAGCTACGACGGCTCGGGGCGCCGCGCGGTGACGGTCGGAGTGCTGCCGCTGGTTGGGCTGGTCGCCATGACGGTGGCGGTCCTCACCACGTCGATCACGGCCACGGCCACGGCCACCGGTTCCGGGATCGGTCAGGAGAAGGTGCAAAGTTCGGTCGCCACGGCATTCGCCCACCTGTACCGCATGCAGACCGAGCAGCTCCACCGGCCCGCCGTTACCGAGGCCCAGCTGAGAGCCACGGCGACGTGCAACAAGGGCAGCCTCCAGGTCGCCGCGCAGGGGCCGGGCAACGACTGGCGCTGCGTCGTCTCCTGGCATCTCCCTGGCGTCCAGGCCGCGGGGCAGGCCGTCTACCAGCTCGACGTGACCCCGGACGGGCGTTTCATGGCCGATGGCGACGGGCCGAAGGAAGTCAACGGCTACTTCCTGGTGCGGACCCCGGAGGGGGACGCACCGAACCCGCTGTGGCAGTTCGACGGCAATGTCGAACTCGTCTCCACCTCGAAGGGATGACTCCATGCAGGTCATACGCCGCCGTCGGCATGACGAGAACGACCGTGCCGGCTTTCTCGACAGACGCTTCAGGCGCTTCAGCCGCCGCGGTGCCCTGGCAACGGCCACCGCGGTCGTGCTCGCCGCCACCGCCGGCATCGGTTATGCCCAGACCCACCAGTTCGGCACCGACCAGGTGGGCCAGAAGACGGCTGATGGCCAGGTCGTCTCCAGCGACCAGTACATCGCCCCGTACGGCGACCGCCTCGTCATCGACAACGGCAAGATCATGTCGTCGTCGGTCAGCCCGGACGGTACCCACGTCGCGGCCTCGCTGACCGACGGCGGAGCGGCGCTGGCCATCGTCGACCGCAAGAACTGGAAGGTGCAGCAGCTCGTCGGCGCCTCCGCATCGTCGGTCCCGCGCATCAGCAGCAACTCCGTGGGCCAGGAAGGCCCCACGTACTCACCCGACGGCAAGCAGCTGTGGCTGGGCCAGACCGATGGCTACACCAAGTTCACCGTGAACCCGGACGGCAGCGTCACCGACCCGACGTTCATCAAGATCCCGGCGGACGGATCCAAGCACGCGCTGGTGGGTGAGCCGGTGTTCTCGTCCGACGGCTCCACCGTGTACGCCGCGGTCAACGGCCAGAACAAGGTGGTTGCCCTCGATGCGGCGACCGGGGCCGTCAAGCACAGCTGGGACGTCGGCAACGCCCCGCGTGACATGGTCAAGGTCGGCGACAAGCTCTACGTCAGCAACGAGGGCGGCCGTCCGGCCAAGCCTGGCGACACCACGATCAACTCCTACAACACCCAGGTTCCTGCCGACCTGAAGACCGGTGCCACCACCACCGGCACGGTCAGCGTCATCGACCTGGCGAAGCCGGATGCCGCCGTCGGGAGCATCGACGTCGGTCTGCACCCGACCGCCCTGTACGCCAAGGGCGGCGCGCTGTTCGTCACCAACACCGCCACCAACGACGTGTCGGTCATCAGCACCGCCGGCGACAAGGTCGTGCAGACCATCGCCACCCGTCCGTGGCCGGAGGCGTCGGTGGGTTACGAGCCCAACGCGGTGACGCTCACCGACGACGGTCATCTGCTGGTGACGCTCGGCCGCGCCAACGCGGTCGCCGTGTACAAGTACAAGAGCCCGCAGGAGCCGGTCGGCTACGTCGGCCTGCTCCCCACGGACTACTTCCCCGCGGAGATCGCCACCGTCGGCAACCAGGTGCTGGTCTCCAACACCCGTGGTATCGACGCCCGTCGCGCCAACCCCAGCGGCGCGCACGGCACCCACGACACCACCTCCAGCCTGCAACGGTTCACCCTGCCGGACGACAGCGTCATCAGGTCAGAGACGGCCAAGGTCTTCAAGCAGAACGGCTGGACGGGCAACTCGGTCAAGAAGACCGACGGCAAGAGCCACAGGAAGCCGATAGCGGTCCCGCAGCGGCTCGGCGACCCCTCGACGATCAAGCACGTCTTCCTGATCGTCAAGGAGAACCGGACCTACGACCAGGTCTTCGGCGACATCCCGCAGGGCAACGGCGACGCGAAGCTGACACAGTTCGGCGAGAACGTGACGCCGAACCAGCATGCGATGGCCAAGCAGTTCGGGCTGTACGACAACACCTACGACATCGGCACCAACTCTGCCGAGGGCCACAACTGGCTGATGCAGAGCGACAATCCGGAGTACACCGAGTCCTCGGCCGGTGAGTACCAGCGCAGCTACGACACCGAGAACGACGCTCTCGGCCACCAGAAGTCCGGTCTTCTGTGGACCGGTGCGCAGGCTGCGGGCAAGTCCGTCAAGGACTTCGGTGAGTTCCAGTCGATGGAGAGCAAACCGTCCGGAGCGTCCTGGCAGAACCTGTACTGCGACGCCAAGACCATGGACGCAACCGGGCAGCCCACGGCCTACCCCATCAAGACCGGGTCGGCGATCCCCTCGCTCAACGACGTGTCGGTGCCCGGCTTCCCGATGTTCGACCTCGACGTCCCGGACATCTACAAGTACCAGGTCTGGAAGCAGGACTTCGAGAAGAACGGGCCGGCGAACCTGAACATGTTCTGGTTCTCCAACGACCACACCGGTGGTCCCGCGAGCCCGTCCGCCCAGGTCGCGGACAACGACCTCGCGGTCGGCAAGATGGTCGACAAGATCTCGCACAGCAAGTACTGGAAGGACTCGGCCGTCTTCGTCGTCGAGGACGACTCCCAGGCCGGCCTCGACCACGTCGACGGGCACCGGGCCCCGATCCAGATCATCAGCCCCTGGGCACAGCACGGCAAGACCGACAGCCACTACTACACCCAGATCACGATGATCCGGACCATCGAGCAGATCCTCGGGATCCACCCGATGAACCAGAAGGACAGCGCGGCCAGCCCCATGAGCCGTGCCTTCACCGCCCACCCGGACGCCACCCCGTTCAAGGCGCAGCCCAACCGCTTCCCGCTCACCGACGGCCTGAAGACCCAGCCGCCCTGCGGCTCGGACAACCCGGCACCGCAGAGCCCCAGGGCAGCGGCCGTCCCGCCCGCGAAGGTACCCGCGGACAAGCAGGACCTGGCGGCAACCTGGGACAAGTGGAAGTCCAGGCAGCGACTGACCGGCCCCCACGCTGTCCCCGACTACGCCAACCCCGCCCAGATGAACCACCTCACCTGGTACGAGACGCACAACTGGAACAAGCCGTACCCGGGCGAGAACAAGATCTTCGCGCCGCAGGATGTGCCGGGAGCGTACCTGCCTTCCTCGGAGAACGACGGCTGATGTCTGCTGGAGGCTGAGCGGCGAGTGGCCTCACCACGGCCCGGAGCACAGACGGTCCGGGCCGTCGGGCCGCCTTCTTCTGGCGGGCGCGACCTGAACGAGTCCGCGCGTCCTTGGCGCCTCGGCAGTCGGTGCACGAGGCGGAACGGCACCGAGCACAGACGCCAGGGCAGGGCAGGGCAGCGATGAGCGTACACACTGGCCATGGCCGCTCCGTCTTCCCCGAACTCTGGGCTGCGGTCGGCAGCCCGGACCGCGACGGATTCCGCGAGCTGATGGCGCGGCCGTCTGTACACCGCGAGGCGCGGCGGCTCGACGCCCACCCACTGGTGATGGGGCCGCTCCTGGTCCTCACGATCCTGCTGTCACCGTTCGGCCTGCTGCTCTTCCTGCTGCTGTGGGCGGTCGTCACGTGACGGCGCGCGGCCGACGGCACCGGCCCGGTGCCGGGACGTCTCCCCCGTCTCCGTCACCGGCCGGTCGTACCGCAGGTCGTCGAAGAGCCGGGCCGACCTCCTGGCGTCCCACTTCAGTACGTTGCCCTTGGGCGTGGGGACACCGATACCGGACACGGGCACGTTGATCTGCTTGCCGTGTCCGCCCGTGACGCTCTGCACGGCGCGGAAGATCCTGCTGAGATCGCGCAGGCTCATGTCCTTGTCGACGATGAGCGTGTCGAGCCCGGCCTGCATGGCCGGACCGATCTCCAGCGGGTCGAAGAGGGTGTCGGGCCGGGCGGCCTGGTGGGCGAGGGTCGACAGGAACTTCTGCTGGTTCCTCGACCGGCCCAGGTCGCCCTCCTTCTCCTGGTGCCGCTCGCGGACGAAGGCGAGCGCCTGCTTGCCGTTCAGGGTGTGACAGCCCTTGCGCAGATCGGCACCCGATTTCTGGTCCTTGATGTCCCGGTCCAGGCACATCCGAACGCCGCCGATGGCGTCGACGATGTTCACGAACCCGGCGAAGCCGATCTCCGCGTAGTGGTCGATGCGCAGCCCGGTGTTCTTCTCGACGGTGTGCACGAGCAGTTCGGGGCCGCCGTAGGAGAAGGCGGCGTTCAGCTTGTCCCCCTCGGGCCGCTTGGTCTTGCCCGTCGACGTGTCGAGGCGGCCGGGCACGGTGATCCAGGAGTCGCGCGGCAGACTGACCATGCTGGTTCCGTGGGCCCCGGTGTGCAGCAGCATCATCGAGTCGGTGCGCCGCCCGCCGCCCCCGCCGGCGTGCAGGTCTTTCACGTCGTCCTCGGAGAGTCCGTCGCGGCTGTCCGAGCCCACGATGAGGTAGTTGGTGCCCTCGCCGGGCGGCGGACGGTCCCCGTACGCGCCGAGGTCGACGTCACGTTGGAGCCGGGTCTCGGCCCAGCCGTACGTGCCGCCCGCCGCGACGACCACAACGGCCAGCAGGACGAGCACCGCCCGCCGCAGCCTCCTGCGCTTCTTCGGCTGCCGGGCGTGGGCGCGCCGGGGCCCGTAGCGCGAGCTGGGGCGTTCGGCGAACCGTGCGCGTGGGGCGGCGCCTTCCGGGGCCGCGTACGGGCCCTGGCCGGCGTACGGACCCGGATCGGCGTACAGATTTGGATCGGCGTACAGCTCCGGCTCGGCGTACGGTCCCCGGCCGTCCCCCGGCTCCGGGCGCCACAGCTCGCCCGTCACCCGCACCGGCCCCCGGCGCACGGGACGACTCCCGGCGTCGCCGTGCCAGCCCTGCTCCCCTGTGGGTGTGGTGGGTCCGGCCCGCTGGTCAAGCGGGTCTGTCATGGTCAACTCCCTTGGTCATGTCCCGGGTCCGACTCGCGCGGCCGCTCGCCGGTTCCCCTCCCGTCCCCTCCGTCCCCTCACTGCGACGACCGGCCCCGCCGCGGGGGCAGCTCCTCGAGCGGACCTCCGGACGTCTCTGCGGACGGCGCTTCGAGCAGATACGGGTCGGCGGTTCCGGTGCGCTTCATGCTGTGCCACTTCAGGCGGGTGCCGAGCAGCGCCGTGATCACGGAGTGGATGACCACCAGGTACATCAACTGCCGGTAGACGAACTGCTGGAGCGGCAGCACCCACAGCACGCGCAGCCGTTCGCGGTCGAGCCGCAATGCGTACGCGGCGGTGATCAACTGAACGGCGAGGAACCCGAACCAGACGAGGGCGGCCTCCATGGGGTCGCGGAACAGCGCCCCGAAGAGGGCGAACAGGTCCACGACCGGTGCGCACAGCGGCAGCACGATCTGGAAGAGCGTGACGTAGAGCAGCACGCGCCGGCCGAAGCGCCCGGCGGGGCCGACCTCCGTCACCGCGTGACGGTGCTTCCACATCGACTGGAGGGTGCCGTAGCACCAGCGGTAGCGCTGGCGCCACAACTGCCGCACGGAGCTGGGCACTTCGGTCCAGGCGACCGCCGACTCCTGGTAGACGACGCGCCAGCCGGCCCGCCAGAGCGCCATCGTGAGGTCGGTGTCCTCGGCCAGGGTCTCGTCGCTGACGCCGCCGACGCCCATCAGCGCGTCCCTGCGGAAGGCGCCGATCGCCCCCGGCACCGTCGGCATGCACTCCAGGACCTCGAACATCCGCCGGTCGAGGTTGAAGCCGAGGACGTACTCCAGGTGCTGCCATTTGCCCAGCAGGCGGCGCCGGTTGCCGACCTTGGTGTTGCCGCTGACCGCACCGACCGCCGGGTGGGCGAGCGGCTGGACCAGCCGGGCCAGCGCCGCGGGTTCGAAGATGGTGTCCGCATCGACCATGACGACGATGTCGTGCCGGGCGTGCGCCAGACCGGTGTTGAGGGCGCTGGGCTTGCCGCCGTTGGGCTGCCGGATCACCGTCACCCGCGGGTCGTCGATGTCCTCGGCGATGTCGGCGGTGGCATCGGTCGAGCCGTCGTCGATCACGATGATCTGCAAGTGCGGGTGGGTGGAAGCGAGCAGCGAGTACACGGTGGAGGCGATGCCGGCCTCCTCGTTGTACGCGGGCACCAGGACCGTCACCGGGTCCCGCACTTCGCGCAGCCGTGGTGCGCCGGGCCGGAACCGGTGCAGCCTGCGCACATGGAGCCGGGCGAACACCGCGAACAGCAGCATCCGCAGGACGCCGAGCGCACCCGTGAGGGTCAGCGTCCACACCATCACGGTGAGGAAGGCGTGCCCGAGCCGCTGCGACCAGATCAGGCCCTCACCCTTGATCTCCTGGGCGACCGGGACCTCGTCGAGGAAGGAGGGACGGCCGAGGCCGCCGCTGATGGTGATGAACCGTTTCGCGCTGCGGTCCCGCAGCAGGTCCTGGGCCTCGTGGTAGCCCAGGTCGGTCTGGCTGTGCTGCGTCACCACCCCCCGCCACGGCTTGCGGTCCTTGCGGTCCGACGCGACCACGAGGTACCCCTGCGCCGCCGCGCGCTTCGCGGCCGGCCACTGGGGGCCGCAGAGCGTGTCCGCGGCCGTGGTGTGCGGCAGCCGCAGCAGGGTGGTGTTGATACCGGCCGCACCCGCGAGAGCGCTCTGGGTGAGCGACAGCTCAAGTCGAGCGCGCAGCGGCGAGGCGACACCGAGGTCGCCGCCACTGTAGGTGTACGAGCCGATCTCGTGGCCCTCGTGCAGGATCCGCCGCATCAGCTTCGGGTGTTGGGCCGCGTCCTTCCCGTACACGAAGAAGGTCGCCCGCGCGTGGTGCCTGCGCAGCAGGTCGAGCAGGCGCGGCGTCCACACCGGGTCGAACCCGCCGTCGAAGGTGAGCGCGACGGTCCCCGGCGGCATGGCCGCGGTGGCCACCCCCTTCGGGCCGAACCGCAGCAGTGGCTTCCCGTCGTCCGCCTCGCGCGGGATCGGCCGGGTGCACGGCGGCTTGGTGCGCGCGGCGTCGACCTGGTGGGTCGTCCAGCCCTCGAAGAGGAGGGTGACGGCGACCACCAGGAGGACCAGCAGGAGGACGAGCCAGTGTCCGCGCGGCGGGCGCCGAACAGCGGAGTGCCGGCTCACTGCTCCGGGCCTCCGGCCGACGGGGCGGATCTGCCGGCCGGCGGGCGCCGGTGGTCGTCGCGGTCCGCGTGGGCCCTGGCCGGCGGCCGGTGTGCCTCGGCTCGGTCCGGTGCGCCATGGCCGTGCTGCGATTTGCCGGTGTCCGGGCCGGAAGGCGCTGGTCCGTTCAGGCTCGGCGGGTGCGTGCCGACGGGCTGCCGGAGTCCGCTGATCAGCGTGCCGACGAACAGCAGATACCCGAGGCAGGAGCATCCCACGGCCAGCGCCACGCCTTGCAGCGTCCGCCTGCGCCAGCCCGACTGGTCGATGAAGACGGGGAGTTGGCGGGCGGCAGCCTGGGGAGGCCGTGCCGCCGGGGTCACGTGAGGCACCGCGCCCCGGTGCGGCATGCGCTGTGTCATGTCCCGCCCTGAGTGCTGCCCCGTGTACTGCTCCCTGCGGGCAGGGGGTACGGACGACAATCGCCCGTCGTGCGGTGTGCTGGCTATGTGGGGGATGCCCTGCACTGGTGCTCCTGATCTGCGGCCGCGCACGCGCGACTCTTTGTGTGTGGGGGGACGGACCCGGGGGTCCGCTGTACTGCCCGTGAGACGTCGGAGCCGCATCCCGGTGCCCGGCGCGTACGGACGGTTCCCGTACGTGCGCATGCCATGCGCCCTTCCCGGGTGGGGCCGGGAAGGCCACGTACGTGCCCTCACAAGGGCCGGGAGGCCAGGGTGCAGCCCTCAGCCATCACGCAGCCCCCGACCCTACTCGCGCACCCGGGTGGCACGGCAACAGCACCTCCTGGCCTTCGCCAGGCGTCCCGACTATCCGGCGGGCCACGTCGCGCGGGAGTGGTACCAGGGCCTTGGGAATCTCCAGCGCCACTGACCTGCCCCGGGGCCCCGGCGCTGTGGACTTCGTCCGACAGCGAGGAAGAGTTGATGCGCGTTGCCATTACAGCAACAATAGTTGCCGTTCTGAGCGCGGTGGTCACAGCCTGATGCTCGACCAAAGGCCGTCGACAACAATGAGGAGGCCACACCATGACCACCCACGAAGGCGTCGGATCCGCACTGAGCGCAGACGGCGACGGGCCGCTGGGCAACCGCGTCCACCACGTTCGAGCTGGCGAGCTGGATGGCCATGCCGCCATCAGTGGCGGCACAGTCGGCTCGAAGAAGCTCTGGATGGGCCTGGTGGAGAAGGCGCCGTTGAGTGCAACGGACAACCACCATCACGGCGAGTCTGAGGCGGGGATCTACGTGGTCAGCGGTCACCCCGTGTTCGTCTTCCACGACGGCGTACAGGAGGTACGGATCTCCGCCGATCCTGGCGACTTCCTGCTTGTCCCCCCGTTCGTCCCGCATCGCGAGGAGAATCCCGACCCGGACGAGCCCGTGGTCGTCGTGATCGCACGGACCACGCAAGAGCCGATCAAGGTCTCCGTGCCCGAGCTGTACCAAGTCAAGGAGACAGGCACGCGCCAGGAGGAAGGCGTGGACCGGTTGATCGATTGATCGGGCGAAGCACCCACGCCCCGTTCCAGAAACTCCGGTCGAACTCCTGCCGTGTGGATGATCGGCGCCGGCCCCACCGTCGCTCATGGAGGAGCCAGACGCAGCGACCCCGGAAGTGCGACTCGTGCGACCGGGGTCACGCGAGCTCCCCGCCGGAGACCGTACGGCCCCGGGCGGGCCGCCGTGCCCCCTTCCGCCTGGAGATCATTTACGGGCCAGCCCTTGAGGGAAGTGCTCAAGGCACGTCATCCCACCAGCCGTTCGCAACCCGAGCGAGTCATACGGCCCTCGGTCCGCGTCAGAGCTGGAAGCTCAAGGCAGAGCTGAGAGGTGATCCGCACAACCGGCTCGGACCGCGGACGGCGAACCGCCCAGCGACCACAGATGGACCGGCCCGCGCCAACTGGACGGTTTCGACGCCGATGCAGACCGAACTGCACACGGTCTTGCGCACTTTCCGCCCACACTGCTGGGCGCGAGCCAACCTCGTCTTATCAACAGGGCTCTCAGGCCCGGACATACTCAAAGGCTCGGCTCGCGCCCCCAGAACGTCGGCTCCCGCCGGCTCCGACAAGACGATCTACAAGCGGAGGAACGAAGGGGAGCGGACAATCAACGCCCTCAAGAACTTCCGAGCCGTGGCCACGAGGTTCGACAAACGCGCCTCCATCTTCCACGGCAGCGTCACCGTCGCCTCGATCCGACTCTGGCTCCGCACATGACCCGCCGGACAGAACACCTAGAGCATGCTGAGCGCCTGCATCGCATCGCGTTCGATGCGCGAGAGCTCGTGGAGGATGGAGCCGGCCTGCATGAGGTGCTTCGCGTCGCCGGGTTCGCCGGCTGCCGCGACGAGTGCGGCCACCTGTTTCCAGAGGGTTGCGGCTTCGCTGTACAGGGTGTGGCCGGTGCGCAGGTGACTGCTGTCGATCAGCTGGGCACACTCGGCGAGGAAGTCCCGGTAGAGATTGCGGAACAGGGCGCCGCCGGTGCCGGCCCTCTCCATGAGGACCGCGGTCCGTGGCAGGTCTTCCCGCGGATTGTCGCTGCGCCGCAGCCACTTCGGCACTTGCTTGGCGGTCTTCTCGATGCCCCTGTGGCCCAGGTTCGCGATGGGCGGATTCAGGAAGGCTTCGGCGCAGGTCCTGATCGCGGGGATGATCCGGTCCTGCGGTGGCGTCGGGCTGCTGGGCGCTGTGATGGTGAAGGAGCGGTGCTTGGCGGTCATGGGGCCGCGCTCCGCCCTGGCTCTGGCCAGTCCGGCGAGGCTGGTGGAGACGGCTCCGCCCTGCGGGTCGGTATCCACCAGGTAGGCGGCCTGTTCGTCGTAGCCGTACATGGCCACGACGTGCCCGCCGAAGTGCACCTTGGTGGTGAAGTAGTCCAGGTGGTAGCTGTCGAGTTGCAGGCCGACCGGCCGACCGGCGTCGATGGGTGCCGCCACGTTCTGCCATGCCTTGCGCGGGGAGGTGGTCTCCCCGATCAGCAGCTCAAGCCCGAGGGCGGCGGCCAGGTTCCTGGTGAGCTCGAACGGCTTGACCCGACCTCCCAGGAAGGGAAAACCCATGGCCTTGCTGTCCCAGTAGATGAAGGACAGCCCGGAGCCGAGCCCGAACAGCATGGGCTCGGACAAGTCGAGTCCCTCATGCCGCAGAAGCACGCCCAGCGCCGTCGTCTCGCAGTGCTGCATGCCGCGGACATCGATGTCTTTCACCATGGCCATGCCGCTCATTCTCCTCCCTCACCTGACGACGACCTTGAAGAGGGGCGTGCCGGACCACCGCGTCCCAGGCATGAACCGCCGGACAGGCCCGAGGTGTTGCAGGCCAGGACGTTGTTGACGCTGTCGGTCAAGCAGCCTATGGAAGTCTGCGGATCCGTGGTTTGTCGCGCTGGCGTCGGCACGTCTCACACGGCACGGCTGTCCGTGCTTGCCTCAGGCTGTTGGATCCCAGAGCCCCCCGGCCTCACCGCGGGCGAGGTGCTCGGCGTAGACGCCGACCTTCCAGGTGATGACGGAACGGCACTCTTCCAGCGCCTCGATCTGTGCGTCGACGCGCTGTCGATGGGTGTCGAGGAGCCGCAGGCGTTCCGCCTCGTTGCCAGGACCGCGCCGCACCAGTTCCGCGAACCGCTTGAGGTCGGCGAGTGGCATCCCGGATTCCCGGAGCTTGACGCAGATCAGCAGCCAGTCCACTTCGGAGGAGGTATACCGCCGTCGGCCGCCCGAAGTGCGATGGACCGGTCTGACCAGCAGACCCTCGCGCTCGTACAAGCGCAGTGCGTGCACGCTGAGTCCGGTCCGCTCGGCCACCTCACCGATGCTCAGTGGCTCCGCATGGGTCACATTGGTCGTCATGCCGCCCCAATCCAGAACTTGATCTAGACCTTGCTCTAGATCGTAGCGTCAGCGGTATGACCACTACTGACCAGCAACCGCTCGGCTCGCCCTTCTCCGCGTCCACCCTCGCCGAGGACGTCATGGCCGGCCTGGATCTTTCCGGCACGACCGCCGTGGTGACCGGGGGCTACTCCGGACTCGGCCTGGAGACCACCCGGAGCCTGGCCGCTGCCGGAGCCCACGTCATCGTTCCGGCACGCCGCCCCGACACCGCCCGCGCCGTTCTCCAGGACGTGAAGGGCTGCGAAGTCATCGCCATGGACCTGGCCGACCTCGCAAGCGTGCGCACCGCCGCCGCACAGATCAGCGACCGGCTCGACCGGCTCGACATTCTGATGGCCATCGCGGGCGTCATGGCCACCCCGGAACGGCGCATCGGGCCCGGCTGGGAAGGCCAGCTCGCCGCCAACCACTTCGGACACTTCACACTCGCCTGCGACCTCTACCCGCTCCTGGCCGCTGCCGACGGCGCACGCGTCATCGTCAACAGCTCGGCCGGACACACCCTCACCGACATCCGCTGGCACGACCCGCACTTCCGTACCGGCTACGACAAGTGGCTGGCCTACGGCCAGTCCAAGACCGCCAACTCCCTCTTCGCCGTGCACCTCGACACCCTCGGCCGCGATGACGGCGTCCAGGCGTTCGCCCTCCACCCCGGCAAGATCATCACCGGGCTCCAGCGGGAGATGAGTCTCCAGGAGCAGATCGACCGCGGATGGGTGGACAAGCACGGCAACGTGATCGGCGCCGACTTCAAGACCCCCTCCCAGGGCGCCGCCACTGGCCTGTGGGCAGCCACGTCGTCCCTCCTCGACGGCCGCGGCGGCCTCTACTTGGAGGACTGCGACGTCGCACGCGTCTCCGCCCCCGGGCAGCCGATGGACGACGGCGGTGTCCGCGCGTACGCCATCGCCCCCGACGCTGCCGCACGGCTCTGGGACCTGTCCCTCGCGGCGACCGGCGCCACCCCGATCACCCGATGAACCCGCGCTCCCCATACGCCGCGCTGTGCGCCGCCCCGGCACACGGCACGGTACGAGCAGCCGGCCTCGTCAACGCCGCCCCGGGCCGACCGGCCCGGCGATCCGCTACCGCCGCCGGCGGAGGGATCCAGTTGTGTCGCACGGTAACGCACCTTCTTACGGTGGAGGGTCGGCCGCGGCTCATTGAACGCTGCCGCACCCGCCCCATCTCACACGTGGCCGCCGAGATGTGAATCTCGCGAGCATGCGCCTCCAAATGCGGCAACAAATGGCGGAGTTACGGTGATCTCGGCCTGCTCGATCCCGCCTCGACCCCGCACTTCAACCCGCGTGCGACACCGGCGTGGACGATCGAGAAGGTCGAACCCTGGCGGCGGCAGGAGAAGTGGTATGCACAGGCGGAACACGCCCGAGCTCGACGAGTTCTGCGACACGGTTAACCGACGTACCGGACTCGGCACATGGGCACTCAGGCGGCCTTCCGGACCGCCCACCATCCCCCGGCCGTGGACGCGGTCGGCACGGACAACCCCGCACATCTACGAGAGCTGACCGCCTCCTTGAGCAGCGTGGTGGACGAGTAGCGCCAGCTGCTTTGGGGCTCATGTCACGAGGCGTGAAGCTCAGTGATGGGCCGCGCGGCTTCCTTCCGGGCGGGGGCCAGCCGGAGATCCTCCGGGTGCGCATGCGGCCCGGCGACCTTCGAGCAGAAGAACAGCGCCATCAGTCGGCCGGATCTGGACTCCAGGTCCGGCCGACGCTCGCGCCAGGCTCGTTCCGCCGGACCTGTTCCGCCACACCTGTTCCGCCGGAGCCGGAACGGCGAGGGGATTCCCCCACAACGTCGCGGCGTCCGAACCCCGCGGCGCCCCGCCCCAGTCCTCCCAGCCGATGATGCAGACGTCCGGGCCCGTTACGTTCGCCCATGTCATGCCCGCATGCGCTGCGAACCACTCGTCCACCCTGGTGTCGGGCACCTCGGGGAAGGTCTCCCGAATGGTCGCGGTCACCGGCTCCTGGGTGGCGGTCTGGATGTCCGGCGTTCCGACACGGGGAGTGCGCTGGCTGGCAAGGGCGTCCAGCGAGGCGTTCAGCGCCGCCCACCACGAATCCGGCAGCTCCGGGTCCCGGACCACGAGAGCGGCCTGTCCCACCGGCGAGGCCCGGACCAGTTCCATCTCGTCCGCCCGCCGCATCACCGGCTCCGCCGCATCACCGGCTCCGCCGGATCGCGCCAGGTAGACCCCGCCCGCCCTTGAGGCATGGCGACGTCATGCAGGATGGCAGCGGTCTCGGGGCCGTTCCACCCCTGTGCACCGATCCGGTCGAACCCGCGGCGGCTCGATGCGCGCCCATGTCCCTCGGCCGTCTGTCCCGAAGGACTCTGTAGACGCTCACCCTCGCAAACTGGGAAGGTCAGCACATGACATCGACCGGACGCACGGAGAGAGCCGCTCGCCTGGGCAGGCCGAGATCCACGACCCGATTACGCCGCCTGGTGGCCGCCCTGGCCGCCCTGCTCCTGGCCTGTGCGGGGCTGGTCGCAGGCAGCGGTACGGCGCAGGCCGCGGCCCCAGACAGCCACGTGGCGGCGACCTGGAACATGCAGGCCGGCCCGGACCGCTGGGCGGGCGCGTACAACCTGGCCCGCACCCACGACGTGGTGGCCCTGCAGGAGGTGCCGCAGGGGCAGCCCGCCGGCTCGTACTACCAGGGCATGGTCAACGGGGTTGAACACTACCTGTGGGTGCAGGGCGACAACGGGCCGCTGCGCCACCTGTACATCCTGCGCACCACCAGCCGCGATCTGGGCATGGTCACGTCGTGGCAGCCGGACAACGTCCTACCTGTCAACGGCGTCTACCGCCCCGCGCTCGGGGTGGTGAACCGCGCCGACGGCATCCTCTTCGCCTCCGTCCACGCGGCCTCCGGCGGCGGCAACGACGCCGGCGCCCTGCTGCGCCGGATCGCCCAAGCGGCCTTCTTCCAGGGCTTCTTGGACTGGGCCGCGCTCGGCGACTTCAACCGCTCACCGCAGGACCTGCCCGCGCTCAACCTGCCCTCGGGCTCGCGTATCTACAACGGCGGACAGGCCACCCAGCAGTCCAGCAACGAACTCGACTACATGGTCTCCGACGTCGACACCGACCGCTGGCAGGCGAGCGTACTGCCCAACTACGGCAGCGACCACTGGCCCATCCGCTTCGGCGCCCTCCAAGCATCCGCCGGACCCGCCGAGTTGACCATGCACGCGGACAACAGCGACCGCCTCCTGGACGTGTACCAGGGCGAGAGCACCAACGGCACCCACGTGATCCAGTACCACGACAACGGCGCCGACAACCAGCGCTGGTACCTGCGCTGGCTCGGAATACTCGGCGACACCGGCAAGCCGATGTACCGGATCGTCAGCAAGCAGACCGGCAAGTGTGTCGACGTCGCCAACGGCCAGGGCTCCCACGCCGGCGACCACCTCAACATCTGGGACTGCCACCCTCTCGTCGGCGGCCCCGGCGGCCCGCGCCGCGACACCCAGAACTTCACCCTGGAACACCCCAACCCGACGTTCCCGAACCTGACCGTCCTGCGCGACAACTCGACCGGCCTGTACGCGAACATCAACCGCAACGCGACCGGCGACGGCGCCTGGGCCATCCAGTGGCCGTACCAACTGGGCCCCAACTGGCCCAACCCTGCGGCCAACGAAATCTTCTACCTGCACCCGAGGGAGTAGGCGCGCACACGGGGAAGCAGTCGTGGACAGCCACTACGCAGAGGCGGAGGCGCGGTTCCCCGTCCAACAGCACGGGGAACCGGGGCTTCACGCCGTCCACCATGGCCTTCGGCCGGGACACCGCGACGGCGTGGGCGGCTCGGACGGCTCGGACGGCTTCGGTGACGGTCGCCCCCGGTGCGCACCCCCGCCCCGCGGAGCCTGGCCGCGTATGCCTCGCCCTCGTCCCGCAGCACGTCGGCCTCGGCGGTGGCCTCGCGCCGCCGCTGGGTCTCCGGCAGGTAGTCGTCCCAGAACCGGCGCATGTGGTCGCGGTGCAGGAAGTACCCGGTCGCGAACCGGCGGTAGGACGGGGTGTCGAAGTCCACGTCGGTCACCGGGCACAGCAGCACCTGGTGGAGCAGCCGTACGTCGCCGCGCTGCCGGGCCAGCAGCGTCAGCGCCGCCACGAGGTTGGCCCCCGCGGAGTCGCCGACGGCGGCCGTCCGCCGCCCCTCCAGTCCGATCTCGTGGCCGTTCGCCTGGATCCACCGGGCCACGGCGTAGCACTGCTCGACGGCCACCGGGTAGCGCGCCGCGGGCGCCCGGGCGTAGTCCACGTACACCACGGCGGCGTCGGTGCCCAGCGCGAACTCCCGAACCAGCCGACCGTAGGAGGCCGCGTCGCCGAGCGACCAGCCCAGACCTGGCAGGAACAGCACCACGGGGCTCGGCTCGGTGGCGCCGACGGGTCTGGTCACCTGGACACGCACCCGCCCGGTCGGTCCGCAGGGCAGGACGAGCCACTCCGCCGTGGTGCCGTAGGGGTCGTCCGGGTCGTCGGCCGGCCTGCCGTTCGGAACGCCGTCGGACGTGAGGAAAGAGAGGTCCGGCAGTTCCGTCGCGGACCGGCCGACTCGGATGTCCAGGAAGTCCTGGAGCACCCGGTCGAGTACCGGTCGCCGGTCCGGCAGGGGGGTGGTGTCGGACAACGCGTCGCTCCTGGCTTCGGTCGGTGCGCACTGCGGCGCCGTGTGCGCCCTGGCCGGAACCGGTGTGCACTGGACGGACATCGTGCGGGCCTCCCAGCGGTACGGCCGTCTCGCGCGACCGCACTGCCCGGGTGACGGCCGGGGTGGCCCGACCGTGCACGGCTTCCGTCCGTAGGCGGGCGGTTGGACGGCTCGTCAGCCGGCATCGTCGTTCCGGAGCGCGCGCCACTCGCGCGGCGAGACGCCGTACGCGGCACGGAAGATCCGGCTGAAGTGCGCCGGATTGACGAAGCCCCACCGCTGGGCGACGGCCGACACCGTCGGTGCGGTGCGGCCGCGCCGGGCCAGCTCGCGGGCGCACGCCTCCAGGCGGCGCTGCTGGACGAGCCGGCTCACCGTCACTCCCTCGCCCTCGAAGAGCCGGTGCAGGTACCGCACGGAGATGTGGTGGGCATGCGCGATCCTCTCGGGCGACAGCTCCGGATCGCCCAGGTGGCGGTCGATGTACGCCCGCACCCTGCGGACCAGATGGGCGTTCGGGGTGTCCGGCTCCTCCGCGGCCCTGGCAAGGGCCAGTTGGGCGACGAGTGCGCTGAGCAGGTCGGCGACGCTGCCGGCCAGCCGGTCGCCGACCGGGGCGGGGTAGGAGTGCGCGGAGGCGGCGAGGATGCCGAGGAACGGCAGGAGCACCGGTCCGCACCCCTCGGCAGGGCCGACGGCCGTCGCCGACGCCTGCCGCAGGTCGCGCTCCGGCACTCCCACCAGCCGGCGCGGCAGGTGGAACAGGTGGGTGCGGAAGCGCTCCGGGTAGTCGACGACGTACGGGCGCGCCGTGTCGTACAGGACGAGCGCGCCCGGCCGCACCTCCGCGCGGCGCCCGTCCTGCTCCAGGACCGCCCGGCCCGACACCTGCACGCCGACCCCGACCTGCGGCTCGCTCCGTGGGGCCCGCGCGATCAGCGCCTCCGTACGCGAGAGCCGGGCGGCGTCCGCCTCCAGCGTGGAGATCCGCACGTACCCGAGCCGGTGGGACACCAGGAGCCCGTCGAACGGCCGTCCGGGGAGCGGGAGCACCTCCACCGGCTCCAGCGACCGCGACACCGCCCCGCTCCAGAACGCCGCCTTGTCGTCGTCCGCGACCGTCGCGGTCGTCACCCGCAAACCCATCCGACCGCCCTTCCTCCGAAGTCCTGCGCGGTCTCAGCCTGGACCGCGGGCGCGGCGGCCCGTTAGGTCATCTGACTGCCGCGTTCGGGGCGGTGCGCCGCGGTACCCGGCCGGTGCCTGCGAAGGACCGGTCGGCCGGGTGTTCCGGCCGGTCAGCCGTTGTCGAGGGCGTAGGCGAGCGCGGCCCGCGAGGTGATGCCGAGCTTCGGGAAGATCTTGTAGAGGTGGGCCGCGACGGTGCGGGGCGACAACTGGAGCTGCCGGCCGATCTCCTTGTTGGTCAGACCGGTCGCGGCCAGCTGGGCGATGCGCAGCTCCTGGCCGGTGAGGCCGGACGGCTCCGCGGCCGGCCCGCCCGGCGGCAGGGCCACACAGTGGCCTGAGGCCCTCAGCTCCTCCTCGCACCGGTGGGCCCAGGGGGCGGCCTGGAGGCGGCGGAACACGTGGTGGGCCACGCGCAACACCTCGCGGGCTCCCGGCCGGTGGCGTCGGCGCAGCCACGAACCGTGGGCGAGCCGCAGCCGGGCGAGGTCGAAAGCCCACCGCTCGGCGTCGGCACGGCGTACGCGGCACGGTAGACGGCGTCGGCTTCGTCGTCCTCGGCGGCCACGGCGGTGGCGGCCGCGAACAGGAAGGTGTGGCGGCCGGAGATCTCCGCGGAGCGTGCCGTCCGTCCCGCCGCGAGGTGCGCCCGCGCGTCCTCGTGCCGGCCGGTGTGCACGGCGGCCGTCACCAGGTCGAAGACCAGTGCGTGGTGCCAGGGCAGGCCGCTGGACAACCGCCCGGGCGGGGTGATCTCGCAGAAGTGCGCGTACGCCTCCTCGTAGCGCCGGTGGGCGAGCGCGGCCAGGCCGCGCAGGTGGGTCAGACGGTCGAGGACGTACCGCATACGGGCGCGCGTGGCGGTCGGCCTGATGGCCTGCTCGACCTCCTGGAGTCCGGCCTCATCGCCCCGGCCGGCCAGGAAGTGGGCGTAGGACTGGCGGAACATCAGGGCGTTGCAGTGATAGCCGAGCTCGTCCGCGATCTCGGCTTCGCGCAGGCAGACGGGTGCCTGGTCCCAGTGTCCGAGCAGGAAGTCCTGGTGGCACTTGGCCTTCGCGACCGAGCCCTGGGTGGCATAGCCGTGCAGCCCGGTGAAGCGCTGCCACAGGTCACCCTCGGGACAGTCGAGCGCGGAGGCGGTCCACAGCAGGAGCCAGGCCGCACCGGCCTCCTGCTCCTCGGTCATGTTCCCGGCCACCGCGCGCAGGGTGGCGGCCACGTCCGGGCCCGGTTCGGTCCAGGCCCGCAGGCACAGCCGACCCGCCTCGGAGACGTTCTCCCGGTGCCGTTCCAGGGCTCGCCATGCCCAGGGGTCGTCCGTGTAGGTGGCGGCCAGCAGCAGTTTGAAGTAGACCTGTTCGGCCAGCCCGCCGAAGTCGTCGGCGCCCGGTGCCGTCAGCGTGTCGAGGGCTGCGGGCAGCAGTGCGGCGGAGGACTCGAAGTCGACGTGGTGACTCTGGTCGGCGTAGACCACCGCGTACGCGAACAGCGGGGCGACATCCTGCGCCGCCGTGGGTCGTCCGGCGCGAGGGCTTCGGCGAGTGCGCGATGGGTCTCTCGGCGCGCGGTGTCGGAGGCCGCGGAGACCACGGCGGTGCGGACCAAGGGGTGACGGAACACCAGCTGTCCGGTCGCGTCGAGCCGGGCCAAACCGTCCGCCTCGATCCGTTCCAAGGTCTCACTGATGTCCTCGTCGGCGACGGCACGCAGCCACACGCCGCTGCTGAACTCCGGTCCGGTGGCCAGTGCGCCCAGCAGGAGGAGACGGCCGATCTCCGGTGTCACCGCTCCCAGCCGTTCGGCGAACATCCGCTCCAGTTTCCGCCCCAGGGGCAGCCGTTCCAGCAGCGGAGCGGTCCCCCGTTGCTGGGCGGCCGCCAGCTGGCGCGGCAACTCCACCAGCGCCAGGGGGTTGCCGGCCGCCTCCGTCAGGACCCGGTCCCTGGCGGGCGCCGCCAGTTCGGGGTAGCAGGTGCCCAGCAGCAGGGCCGCGTCCGCCCGGGGCAGGGCCCGCACATCGACGGTTTCGGCCGACCACGTCTGAGTGGCCGGGCCATCCGCGCGGGTGGCACCGACGATCACCAACGGCAGCTCGGCACACCGCCGGTGGAGGAAGGCGAATACGGCCGCGCTCGACGAATCGATCCAGTGCAGGTCGTCCACGAGCAGCAGCACGGGGGCGGTCCGCACCGCCTCGTCCAGCAGCACCAGGGTGGCGGCGCCGACGGCGAACCCGCTCGGGGTGCCGGACCGGACGCCGAGCGCGCTCTCCAGGGCGTCCCGCTGGTGGGCGGACAGGGCGACGGACCGCTGGAGCAACGACCAGAATGCCTGGTGGAGGGCCCCGAACGAGAGGTCCGTCTCCGCCTCCACGCCGACCGCGCGCAGCACGGTGAATCCGCGGTCGCGCGCCACGCACTCCGCCCAGGCCAGCAGCATGCTCTTGCCTACGCCCGCCTCACCGCGCAGCAGCACCGTGGACCCGCTCGCACCGTCCTCGGCCTGCACCAGGGCCGCGGTCAGCAGCTCCGTCTCCCGCTGCCGTCCGACCAGGACCGGAACCCGTCTGTCTTCCACCACTCTCGCCCCCGGGTCGCCCGGTCTGCTCAATCCCAACCGACCAGGATCACCGCCCGCCAGGTCCACCCCGCGCGACGGTGGAAGCGCCGGCCGATGCGCAGCACGGCCGGGAGCCGGAGCGGGGCGATCCGGGCCGACGCCTCCTCACGACCGGACCGGGGCCGTTACCTCTCACCGGGTGCCGCCCGCCATGTCGTGGATTCGTTGGCGTCCGACCAAGGCGCCCACCGTGCCGAGCAGGCCCGCCACCGGCCAGGGACGCCGGCCTCCGACCCGGAGGCCGGTGTCCCGCGCCGCCGAGGCGCACCAGCGCCTGGTCGCCGGTGCCGTGCGCGGGCGCCTCGTGCTGGATTTCGCGAATCCGCAGTGGTGATCCCCCAACGTCACCCGAACCGCGCCTGCGCCGAGGAGGACGTACCTGCACGTCAAGGACATGAGGCCGGACCCGCCGTCGGCTTCCTCCGCATCGAGGACGGCACCCTGACGTGCCCGGGCCGTCGTCCACGGTCAGGTTGACGGTCCGCGCCGGACCGCCATCCTGGTCCACAGGCAACCGTCCCCGGTCGCTCGCCCTTCCGCACCGACTTCACGTGCCTGACGGCACGCCAGTGCGTCAGCACTGTCCCCTTTATGAGTGATCATCGTGATTTGATATGCAAGATCGGAAGTACTGCTGTCGGCCGGGAGACGGCGGCGGACCAGCCCTGCGCCGCGTTCGACGGAAACGACGTTCAGGCGTGTCGGGAACGGCAGGAGTTGATGATCATGGTTGAGCAGGCGGACATCGGCGTGACCGGGCTCGCGGTGATGGGCCGCAACCTGGCCCGTAATTTCGCACGCCACGGGCACACCGTCGCGCTCCACAACCGCACCGAGGCCCGCACTCAAGCGCTGATGGACGAATTCGGCGACGAGGGGAACTTCGTGCCCACCACGTCGGCGGAGTCGTTCGTCGCCTCTCTGACACGGCCGCGACGGCTGGTGGTGATGGTCAAGGCGGGGGCGCCCACGGATGCGGTCATCGACGAGTTCGCGCCGCTGCTCGAACCGGGCGACATGATCGTGGACGGGGGTAACGCGCACTTCGCCGACACCCGACGGCGTGAGGCCGCACTGCGGGAGCGAGGGCTGCACTTCGTCGGTACCGGCGTGTCCGGCGGCGAAGAGGGCGCGCTCCATGGCCCGAGCATCATGCCCGGTGGCTCGACCGAGGCGTACGCATCGCTCGGCCCCCTGCTGGAGGACATCTCCGCCAAGGTCGACGACGAGCCGTGCTGCACGCACATCGGGCCCGACGGTGCCGGCCACTTCGTGAAGATGGTGCACAACGGCATCGAGTACGCCGACATGCAGCTCATCGCCGAGGCGTACGACCTGCTGCGTCGGGCGCTGGGCATGGGTCCGGCCCGCATCGCCGAAGTCTTCCGGACCTGGAACCAGGGCCGCCTGGAGTCGTACCTCATCGAGATCACCGCCGAGGTCCTGGGGCACACCGACGCCGCCACCGGCAAGCCGTTCCTCGACGTGGTACTCGACCAGGCAGAGCAGAAGGGGACGGGCCGCTGGACCGTGCAGACGGCACTGGACCTGGGCGTACCGGTGAGTGGGATCGCCGAGGCCGTCTTCGCCCGCTCACTGTCCGGCCACGCCGACCTCCGCGACGCCTCGCAGGGGCTGCCGGGCCCGGCCGGCCGGAGCCTCGGCGGGTCGGCAGCCGAGTCCTTCGCCGACGACGTGGAGGAGGCCCTCTACGCGTCGAAGATCGTCGCCTACGCACAGGGCGTGCACCAGATCCAGGCCGGCAGCCAGGAGTACGGGTGGGGCATCGCCCCGGGAGCCGTGGCGAAGATCTGGCGCGGCGGCTGCATCATCCGGGCCCGCTTCCTGAACCGGATCACCGAGACCTACAGCGGCATGGACCAGCCGGTGACGCTGCTGACCGCACCCTACTTCCGGGAGGCGCTGGAGGCGGCGCAGGACGCATGGCGGCGGGTGGTGTCCTCGGCGGCCCAACTGGGCCTTCCCGCCCCCGGATTCTCGGCGGCGCTGGCCTACTACGACGCCCTGCGTTCAGCGCGGTTGCCGGCGGCGCTCATCCAGGGCCAACGGGACTTCTTCGGCGCACACACCTATCGACGCACCGACCGTGACGGGGCCTTCCACACCCTCTGGGGCGGCGACCGCACCGAGCACTCCGCCTGACCGACTCGACCAGGCACCCGAGCCGACGGAGCGGCGGGCACCCGCGGCACCGCTTCAGCGGACACGGGGTCAACAGAGCACGCGACGTGGCGCTGATCGCGGGTGGGGCGGCCGCCCTGCATCAGTTGCCTGGCCGATGGTCACTTCGGTCGGCGTAGTCCTGCGATGAGGAGTCCGACCAGTCGATGTGCGTCGTAGCGGAGATCGCTGTCCGCGCCGATGCAGAGGTTCCCGACGCCACGCATGAGCTCGTAGGCATCGATGTCGGAGCGGATCTCGCCGGCGACGGCTGTGGCTTCGAGCAGTTGGGTGCACACCGGCACGAGGCTGTCGAGGAAGTAGGCGTGCAGCGTGTCGAAGCCGGCGTTGTCGGACTGCAACGCGGCGGCGAGTCCGTGTTTGGCGACCAGGAAGTCGACGAACTGGTTGATCCGCTTCCCCAGTGCGGCGTGCGGAGTCGGACTGGTCTCCAGCAGGGCCGGACCGGACTCGGCGCACGCGTCGACCTGGTGCCGGTAGACCGCGATGATGAGATCCGCTCGGGTCGGGAAGTGGCGGTAGATCGTGGCCGTCCCGACGCCGGCCTCAGCCGCGATGTCGCGTACCGGCGCCTCCACGCCCGACCTGACGAAGACCGCGGCGGCCGCGTCGAGCAGGGTCTCCTTGTTGCGCCGGGCGTCCGCCCGTTTGGGCGCGACCACGTGTCCCGCGCCCTGGTCGCTGTCGTTCACCGCGCCGTTCCCTCCACTACCGCGATTGCTAAACGGGACACTGTTCCGCCCTCGCGCTCGGCGCGATGAACTTCGGCAAGATCGGGCGCACCACCCAGGACGAGGCCACCGCCATCGTCGACGCCGCCCTTGAGGCCGGGATCAACGTCATCGACACCGCGGACATGTACAGCGGCGGCGAGTCGGAGGAGATCGTCGGCAAGGCCATCGCGGGCCGCCGCGACGACGTCGTGCTGGCGACGAAGGCGGGCATGCCGATGGGCGACAAGCGCAACCATCAGGGCAGTTCGCGCCGCTGGCTGGTCACCGAGCTGGACAACAGCCTGCGCCGCCTCGGCGTCGACCACATCGATCTCTACCAGATCCACCGCTGGGACCCGAGCACCGGCGACAAGGAGACGTTGTCAGCGTTGACCGACCTGCAACGCGCGGGAAAGATCCGCTACTTCGGCTCCTCGACCTTCCCGGCCCACCGCATCGTGCAAGCCCAATGGGCCGCCCGGGACGGCCACTTGAGCCGTTACGTCACCGAACAGCCCATTTACTCGATCCTGCAACGCGGGATCGAGACCCACGTACTGCCCGTGACCGGGCAGTACGGGCTCGGTGTGCTGGTGTGGAGCCCGTTGGCTTCGGGCTGGCTGTCGGGCGCGATACGCGAGAGCCGTGAAATCACCACCAGCCGCTCGACGTTCATGCCGGAACGCTTCGACACCGCCATCCCCTCCAACCGCGCCCGACTCGACGCCGTCGAGCAGCTGGCCGAAGTCGGCGATGAGGCCGGCCTGACCATGATCCAGCTCGCGCTCGGATTCGTCACCGCGCACCCTGCCGTGACCAGCGCGCTCATCGGCCCTCGCACGCTGGACCACCTGCGCTCGCAACTCGCCGCCGCCGACACAGTGCTCTCCGCCGACGTGCTCGACGCCATCGTCGCCCCCGGTGTCGACCTGGCCGCACACGAGAAGTTCGACACCCCGCCCGCGCTGCTCGACCCATCACTGCGGCGCCGCTGACCGTCCGAGAGACAGTCTCCCCATACTCTCCGCCCTCCGTTCCCGAGTCCGCGGGAATCGCACGTGCCCGACGAGAAGCTGTTCATCCTCCGGCTCGCCGGCGCCCGCCGAAGGGGACGTGCTGCAACTCATCGCGGGTGAACGCCACACCTCCATTGCGATCGACCGAGCGAATCAAGTTCCGCACCCTTCCGGAAACACGTGCCGCTCGAACCTCGGCAGCGCGCCCCAGCGACGCAGCCGGCGCTACTGCACCGAGATCGGCCGCGACCCCGCCTCGGTCACCCGCTCGATCCACCTGCCCGTCTCCTACGACCAGCCCAGCGCCACGCGCGAAGCGATCGGCGACGCGATCGACGCAGGGTTCCGGCACATCGTCCTCGGACTGGCGGCGCCCTACCCCGTCGACGTCGCACGGTGGGTCGCCGATGAGCTCATCGGCACGTCGGCCCAGGGGCGACCGTGCCATCGCCGCAACGTACGACGGAGGCATCTCATCTTTACCCCCGGCACCCCCGACAGCGGGAAAGCGGCCGCCCCCAAGGCCCGGTGCGTGGCTGTCGCAGGGGGCCGTGGTGCACTTGCGCCGCGACGCGGCGTTGGGGCCGGGAGAAGCAGGTCAGTCGATGTGCGCGGGCAGGGGTGGAATGCGCAGGTGTGCGAGGTCATCCGGGGGTGGGCTGGTGTGGGGCCACATGGGGGCGATGTCGGCGTCGGCGGTCGCGGGGGCATCGGTCAGGCGCATGCGCTCACGCAGCCTGCCGTAGAAGTCGGTTGGCCCGAGCCGCACCACGCGCAGGCGCTGCGGAGCCGCGTAGACACCGATCCAGTCCCCTGGATCCAGGACGCCGCGCAACTGACCGTCGACGCTCACCGCCGCGCGGCCGGAATGTCCCAGGACGCGTAGGGCGACGGCTTCGTCGGGTGCGGCAACTACCGAGCGGTTGAAGGCCATGTGCGGAGCGACGGGGGTGAAGACGATGGCGTCGGCTTGGGGGGAGATGACGGGGCCGCCGGCGGCGAAGCTGTAGGCGGTGGATCCGGTGGGTGTGGCCACCAGGACGGCGTCGGCGGAGTAGGAGGCGAGCAGTCGGCCCGCGAGGTACACGCCGAGGGAGACCTGCCGGTCGCGTGCCAGTTTCTCCAGGACGATGTCGTTGAGAGCTGTCACGTTCAGGGCCACCCCCCAGTCCCGCGCGACCGCACACTCGGGGCGCACCGGCGGAGGCGGTAGCGCGGGGCCCCGGCCGTAGCGCAGGAGGGCCTCCATACCCTCGGGGAGTTGTAGCGGGCAGGACGCCCGCATCGTCAGCATCAGGCGGGTCTCGATGTTCACTTGGCCGCGATGGATGGTGTCCAGTGCGCACTCGACATCGTCGACCGGGACCTCGGTCAGAAAGCCGAGGGTGCCCAGGTCGACACCGAGGACGAGCGCGTCGTTCTGTGCGGCCAGGCGGGCCCCGCGCAGGAAGGTGCCGTCTCCTCCGAGTGTGACGATCAGATCGGGGCTGCCGGCAGCACCGACCTCTTCCCGCGCATCTCGCCGTAGTTCGTCCTGACTCCACACGTCGATGGCGACGCAGCCGACATCCTGGCGTTCACACCACCGTCGGACGACATCGGCGGCCGCCACGGCGCCGGGACGGCCCCCGTGGACGACGACGCCCACCCGTTGCACGCTCACACAGCGTCCTTTCCATCCGGGCGCTCGGTTCGCTCGCACCTTCCCGAATATCAGCGCCCCGAAGGCCGATAGCTCGCATATGAGGAGGATTGCATTCTCGGGGCATCTTAGCGGGCACCCCTGGTCTCCATGGGGGCGGCAGCTCACGCCAAGCGGCGTAATTTGCCATGTGAAAGCAGCCCACCGATGGCTGCACGCGCCTTGCTTCCGACCTGCGGCATAAAGTGACCAATATCCGAACGTGACAGCCGGCGAGGGATGACGAGCCACCGTGCCAAAGTCGCCAGGAACTCCCCCGCCTCCAGCCGCCGAGTGGAGTATCCACGGCATATTGCAGATTCAAAAAAGGCTCACGTGACAGCCGAGTCCCACGTCGAATCGGATGGTGCAGTTGATGCAGGTGTTCGTCAGCGGTCCGATCACCACGGCGTGGGGGATGCTGTGCTGCCTGAGCTAGTGGCTCGGCTCGGCTGGTCGACCGGGTAATTGATCCGCCGGCCCCTGCGAGGGCGAGTTCACCGGTAACCCGCACCACGACCTTGACTCGAACGTCGACGCCATAACGTGGAAGTGGCGTCCGGATCATTCCGCGGCACGGGCTCGAGGGCAGCGGACGGTCCCCGGCCGGCACGGCCGGCTCCCCTCCCGGCCGTGTTCATGCGTGCCCACGGACATCCATCCACCACCATGGGGGGGAAACATCCGATTCGCCTGGAGGTCTCGCATGCACCGTGATGGATTTCCTGCCCCGGATTCCGGGCTCCTCGTCACTCACTTTCTGACGGTGGCCGACGTGGCCCGATCTCGCGCCTTCTACACCGATGTTCTCGGCGGTGAGGTGGTGCTCGAGGAGAACCCCTGCACCGTCAAGCTCGCCAACGCATGGATCATCATGAACCCGGGCGGCGGCCCCACCCCAGACAAGCCAGACGTCACCCTGCGTCCGCCCACCGACCCGAGCACGGTCAGCAGCTTCCTCAACCTCCGCGTCGCCGACATCGAGGCATGTCACCGAGAGTGGAGTGCGAAGGGCGCCGAATTCCTCACGCCACCCGTCGATCGCAAGGCCGAGATGCGGTGCTACTTGCGCGACCCGGACGGTTATCTCATCGAAGTCGGGCAGGCCACCGGCATGCTGCACGGCGTCTACGCCGACCCGCCCGCCGGTACGGGCTAGATGTGTTGTCCGGGGGCGTTGGTGACAGGCGACACGCCGTGAGTGGTCCTTGAACGGGGTGAGGGCCTTCTGGTTTCGGCGTGGATTGCGAAGTCTGCATCGATGCTCAGGAGCCCTCGTGATCCACCGTCACGCCCCGCTGACCCCAACCGGCACGCTGCGTCCGGCCCGGTGCGTCGTCGACGACGGCTGGCCGCCGAGGCGGGCAGCAGAACGCTTCCAGGTCAGCCTCACCACCGCCGCCCACTGGGCCGGCCGCTACCGCCTGCACGGCCGGGCCGGGATGGCAGACCGCTCCAGCCGCCCCCACCACCAACCACGCCGCACCTCCACCGTGGTGGAGGAACAGATCCTCCACCGGCGACGCGAGCACCACATCGGTCCGCTGCGACTGGCCGCTCGCGCAGGCGTAGCTGCATGAGATCGGCTCCGCGGCCATCTGCCCGTAGCCGATGAGTTTTCCGCCCGGCGTCAGCAGGTCCAGAAGGCTCTCGGTGAGTCTTCCGCCGATCGGATCGAGGGCCACGTCCACCGGACGGCCGTCGGCCGCGCTGCGGACGTCATCGGCCCAGCCTGCATGCTCCGTCGCCACCACCGGCACGTCCGGGAAGCGTTTACGCAGTTCCGCGGCACCGCTTTCGCTCCGGACGACGTTGACGATCGAGATGTTGTGGGCCACGCACACGGCGGTCAGCAGTCGTCCGACCGACGAGCCTGCGGCGGTCTGCAGCAGAACGCCGTCGTACCCGATGGAGGCGTGCGCCTCCGCCTCGCGGCGCAGCACCACTGCGGTGATCGGGTTCACCAGCATCTGCGCGGCGACCTCGTCCGGCACTTGTGCCGGTACGGCGACCACCACCCGGGCCGCCGCGGTGATCCACTGGAACCAGGCGCCCGGGTGCGGGAAGACCGCCACCCGCGCGCCGGGCTCGACGACACGGCGGCTCATGACGCTCGTCCTGTGTGTGCTGGGCGTGCGCGCCCGGGGTGGCCGAGGGCTGGACCGTCAGCCGGCATCCTGAAGCAGGAAGTGCCGTGCGCTGAGCGGGCCGTCGTGCTACATCAGCCGCCCGCCCTCTCGCAGACCACCGAGGTCCAGTGCGGCGAAACCGAACTCGTCCAGCAAAGCGGCCACGGCCGCCTTCGCGTCGGCGTCGTCGCCCGCGTAGAAGACCGCCTGGCGGCCTTCCTCGTGCCGGGGGTCCCCGGCGATGAACGCGGCGAACAGGGTGTTGAACGCCTTCACGATCCGTGCTCCGGGAAGGCGCTCGGCGACCCATTCGCTGCCCGTGAGGTCACCGACGTCGTACCGGCCCCGCCAGGGATTGGCCGCGGCGAACTGATTCGTCGTGTCGACGACGATCTTCCCGGCACCCTTCAGTTCGCGGAGGGGCAGGCTCGGCCAGGCGATTCCTGGGCGCGGTTCCAGGTACATGGGGCACTCCTCGGTTCCGGAATGAGGTGCGGGCGGCGCAGACAGCGCCGGTGAGGTGGACGGACTGTTCGGCGGCGAAGCCGATGTCTCAAGCGTTGCGACTGGCCCGCCTCTCGACGGTGTCGGTGTGCGCTGGCGGGCTGTGCTGTAGCCGCGGCACGGCGGGGGGGCGGTGCCGGTCGGCGGGACGCAGACGGGTGCGCCCCGCTGGCCTGTCTGTCCGCGTACGGCATTCACACCGCTGTCGGCCTGCGGCTCGCGCAGCAACCCGAACCAGGACTCAGGCACCCCGAGCGGCTGCGTGGCGGCGGTTCAGTCGGGTGGTGTGCGGGCGGTGGCCCAGTTGGGTGTCCTGAGGGGCGGTCGGGCAGCGCGGGGTTGTCCGGTCATGGTCACCTGCCAGACGGCAAGGAGCAGCAGCGTGCCGGTTTCGGCGAGGAGGCTGAGGACGGCTTGTGGCTCGGGCTGAAGACCGTGCTCGGCGAATCCGAACACTCCCACGGTGCGCGAAGCAGTGAAGCCGCCGAGAGCGCCGAGAGCGACGCCTGCCGAGGCGGCCCTCAGCAGCAGGGGCGGTGTACCGATCAGCAGCAGGGCGGTGCAGGCGAAGGAAGTGCCGGCCTGAAGCAGGAACAGGGGGCCGATGATGCGGATGAAGCGGTACCCGTCAATGTAGAGCTGGGCGTGAATGTATCCGCTGACGGCGAGCGTCGCGGCGGTCATCGACCGCAGGGCGGGGGCGAGGAGGCTGTGGGTGTTCATGCCAGCCTCTGTTCCTTGATGGCCAGTTCGCGGTCACCTTGGCGGTAGCCGACGCTGCGGATGCCGAGTGCCTCTTTGAGCTGCCGGGCGGGGACGACCTGCGGGGTCGGGGCGGGGGCGCGGCCCGGCTTGGGCAGGGGGTAGGCGGTGGTGGTGGCGGAGTGGAAGGTGATGTTGCCGTCTGTCTTGGTGAACAACTGGTGGACGTGCCCGTTGAGACAGGTGACGGAGGAGAAGCGGCGCAGCAGGGCGATGACCTTGAGGGCGTCGTCGGTGCTCCAGCCCCACTTCGGGTACATGGCGAACAGCGGGATGTGGCTGAAGACCACGATCGGGGTGTCCGACGACAGTCCGGCGATGTCCTTGCGAACGAAGTCGATCTGGTCGGTGCCGAGGTGGCCGAGCTTCTCCAGGCTCAGGGTGTTGACCAGGGCGATGAAGTGCACGCCGTGGGTGTCGAAGCTGTACCAGCCGTCGCCGAGCGTGCCCATGCCGAAGGTCCGCCGGTAGGCGCGGCCGGCATCGCCGATGGAATCGTGCTCGCCCGGCACGGTGAAGACGCGGTCTGTCTTCATTCCGGCCATCATCTGCTTGACCTGGTCGAACTGCCCGGCCATGGACAGGTGGGTCAGATCGCCGCTGTGCATGACGAAGTCGGGTCTGAATCCGAGCGAGTTGACCTGTTTGATCGCTTCGGCGAAGGAGCCGACCACATCCGTGTTCGCCGGGCCCTGGAACCCGATATGGCTGTCGGAGACCTGCACGAACCGCAGCGCGCCGCTTTCCGCTGCGACGGCCCCGGCGTTGGTGTCCAGGGACCCGGCGATGTGGCTTATCACCTCTCCACTGGCCACGGTCAGCACCACCGCGCCACCGAACCACCCTGCGTGCCTGAGGAGTTGACGTCGAGTCATACCGTGTTCGGCGTCGGGCCGACCGGCGTCGTCGGCCAGCGCTCCGTCGTGACTGTCGTAGTAGTCGGTCATCGGGCCACCTCCACAGTGGCGGTCATGAACGGATGGATGGTGCAGAGGTAGGCATAGGTGCCGGGCTTGGTGAACGTGTAGCTGTAGGTGCCATGGGGGGCCAGGGCGGCCGAATGCAGCGGGCCACCCGATCCGGCACTGGTGACGGTGTGGGCCTCGGTGTCCTGGTTGGCCCACGTCACCTTCGTGCCCACTTTGACCTTCAGCGTGGCCGGGGAGAATGCGAAGTTCTTGATCGTCGCCGCGTCCCCGGTTACCGGCGCGGCCGTCGCGCCCGTGCTCGAGTGACTCATGGACATGCCCGTTCCGGGCATCGGCGAGGCACCGGGAGCGGAGCCGTTCCCCGGCCCCGTGGCCCCGGGCATCCCTGCCGTCTGGTGCCGACCTGGACCGGGTGTGATGGCGCCGGCTCCGCTGACCGAGGAATGCGACGACTGGCCGCACGAGCTGAGGAGCCCCACCGCGCCGGCAGTGGCGATGATGGCGACAGCCAGCCCGGCCGCAGCACGTGGTCGCCGGCTTGGTGTGCGGAGGTTCAGGTACATGGTGTCCGTTCCTTACTGATCAGGCGGGGACGGGGACTGCGCCGGCTCGGCGCATGTAGCCGCAGGAACATGTGGTGGATGCCGTGTTCATGGGCGCGCGCCCCTCAGGGACCCGGCGAACGAGCATGGGTGCCGCTCCGGGCCGGCGGCTCGCCTCGACGTGCCCCGCGCTGCACATCCGCCCCCGCGCGCCGCGAAGGGGCGGGCGACATGCGGCAGTTCCCGCTGTGGGGAGCCGCGAGTGACTCGTCGAGGCAGGTCGGCAGTGCCCGTACGGGTGGTGCGCACCCCGTGCCGGGCGGAGTTCCGTCCCGGTGGTTGCGCGGCCGTCGATCACTGTGCGCGTAGCGCCGTCGCCATGGTGCGCGCCGGCCACAGGCGGAAACTGCGCGGTGGCGCCTACTTGGATGCACGGGGACGGGGTGAGCTTGGCCGCCACCAGGAGCGTGTCCGTCGCGCGGTTTGTCTCTGCCATCTCCGATCCGTCCTTTGTCGCGTGGGGAATCGATGTGGGGAATCGATGAGGAGCTGCGCATGAGTCGGCTCTTGTCCGGCTCCACGGACGGCGGGAGCCCCACGGTTCGACAGATATGCACTTTTTGTGCGACTTCTTGGCATTGCCGCAGATCAGTCGACCTCCCAGCCGCCGCGCACGCTTGGCCCTCGTGGCGTCACAAGGCCCGACCGGGGCGTATCGGCCGCAACACACACAGAGCGTCACCTGCACTGCGCCATGCGTTACGGGACAAAGCAGTACATTTGCGCGATGATCGACTTATGCCCTGGAGTTCCCGAAAACGTGGTGGTCCAAGGACCGATCCGAATCGCTCCGCGCACCGTGTCTCTGGTAGAGGGGCACTTTCGACCGCAGATGAGGAACTGCTCCGCACTCTGTACGCGGAGCACTCAGGAGCCCTGTTCCACTACGTGCTGCGTCTGACCTCGGGAGATTGGCAATGGGCAGAGGATGTGGTGCAGGAGACGCTGCTGCGAGCGTGGCAGCATCCCGCCGCGTTCGACCCCGCACGCGGCCCGGCCCGGGCATGGCTGTGCACGGTCGCCCGGCACCTGGTCATCGACGCCCACCGGGCCCGGCAGGCCAGACCGGCCGAGGCCGGCGGCGAGGCCCTTCAGCGGGCCGCCGAGCAGACGCCGGGCGAGGACCAGATCGAGCAGGCGCTACAGAGCTGGGCGGTCGCCGAGGCCGTCCGGTCGCTGTCCCCGGACCACCGCGCCGTCCTGCTGGAGACCTACTACCGGGGCCGGACCATGGCGGAGGCCGCACAGGTGCTGGGCATCCCGCTGGGCACCGTGAAGTCGCGGACGCACTACGCCCTGCACGCCCTGCGGCTGGCACTCCAGGAACGGGGCATCGAGCCATGACCGTGGCGGGCAGGAGGTGGCGACCATGAGTGCGGAGCACGACGCCCTCCGGCTGGCGCTGGGGGGATACGTCCTGGGCACGCTGCCCTCGGCGGAGATGGAACGGGTGCGCATCCACCTCGCGGAATGCACCGCATGCCGGGCCGAACACACCCGGCTGGCGGGATTGCCTGCGCTGCTGGCGATGGTGACCGAAGCCGAAGCCTCAGGCCGGACAGTGCCGACGGCCGACGGGGACCTGGCCGACCGGCTGGTGGCACGGGCAGCCGAAAGTGCGCAGGGCACCCTGCCCGAACGACCCGCCGCGCCCGCGGTGTCGAAGGCGCCGGCAGGGGGTGTGCTGGAGAGGCTCCTCCAGCAGGCCGCGGCCCGGCGACGCAGGACCTGGCGTCTGCAACTGGCCGGCGCGGCCGCCTCACTGACGCTCATCGCGGCAGCGGCCGGCGGCACGTGGCTGGCGGCCGTCGGATCCGTGAGCAGTCAGGCGACCCCGCCCGGGCCGACCGCACCGGCTGCCTGGCGCACCTTCTCCGGAAGCGATCCCACCACCGGCGTCTCGGCCTCGGTGAAGGTCTCGCCCTCCGCCTGGGGCAGTGCCCTTCAGGTGGTCTCCGCCAAAGGGGCACCCGCCGGAATCACCTGCCGGCTACAGGCGGTCGGATCCGGCGGAGTCAGGAAGGACGGCGCAACCTGGCGGGCAGGCGAGTACCCTCCCGGCACCACGATCCCAGGGGCGGTCGCCATGTCCCCGGGAGCCATCGACCACTTCGAGATCCTCGCGGACAACGGTCAGAAGATGGTCACCATCCGGGCGTGAGGCGAGGCCGGGGTCGTCATGTCGCTCTGAAGCCGACACCGGCGCCTTCGTGGCCGACGGGCTGATCGGCGCCACGCATGCCGAGTCGGCTCGTGGTCGAAGCGGCTGCGTCCTCAGCCGACTTGATGCGGGAGTGCGCCGACGGGGCGTGCACTCCCCCTCCGGGCGGCCGGGGGTGCCGCCCTGGGCCTCAGCAAGGGCCCGGCCGAAGTGATCCCCGTCCCGCGCGCAAGCAGAGATATGCGGTTCACCAAACGGCCGGCGACCTCAACTCGCCTCCTCCTCCGAAGTCCGTGCAGCGCGGAGAAGATGATCAAGGATGTCTCCATGCCGAGGGCCGCGGCCGAGCCGAGACCCGGGCAGGGACGCTCTTCCGGCCCTGCGGCGCGACGTGCCCGCGGGGCCGTCCGGAAGAGCACGGGCGAGGGAATGAGCTGCCGGTGCCCGATCCGGCCGCGTACGGCATTGAGCCCTGGCGGAGGCGATTGAGCCCAGCCAGGCCGCCGATATGGACGTAACCGTAGCCCGTAAGAAGTCGAGCAAAAGGGGCAAACAACTCGAACCGTTCGGCATGCTTCGCCCGTGGAACTGAATGAGCGCGCCCCTTCAGGAGCCGGCTCACCGACAGCCCCCGAAGTTGTTGGTGGTCTCCCCCGTTCCGCTCACCGCACATCCACAGAAGAGCCAGAAGACCATGTTTGTGATCGATTCCCCCAGCCCGAGTTCACTGCTCGACCGGCCCTGCCGCCACGAGGCGCTGCTCACCCTGCCCGCGCAGGAGGCGCACGTCTCCGCCGCTCGTCACTTCGCGGCCGATCTGCTGGAGACCTGGAGCGTGCCCGCAAGTGAGCGGGACTCGGCCGTTCTCATCGTCGACGAACTCGCCGCCAACGCCGCCCAGTACGGCCGCGAGCGCATGACCCTGCTGCTCGTCCTCGACGACGGCACTCTGCACATCGCGGTCACTGACTCCGGCATGGCAGTGGAGCGGCATCGCCCCGACATCGCCCCCGACGAACACGGCCGCGGCACCGGCATCGTCCAGTACCTCGCCCAGTCGACCGAGGTCCATCAGACACGCAGCGGCCGCGAAGTCCGCGCCTGCCTCAGGTGCGCGCCATGACCGGGCCGGTCGTTCCGCACGCACTGCCGGCCCCCTGCCAAGGTCGACACCGCAGCGCAGCGACGCGTCACCGGGGTTGGCTGCGGCGCCGGATCACGCGACGGCCCCGCCAAGTGGGCCTTCGCAACTCACAAGCCGTTCCCCGTCGATGGCTGCTCGGGCCCGGCCCGGCTGCCCAGCGGTCCGCGGCACACTCACCGGCCCTCGATCACCGCGACCCTGACCAGGACACGACGCCGTGTCGAGGCTGCGACGCCGGCCCGTGCCCACCGGCGGAGGTGTGAGCATGCACACCACCCCGAACAGCGGCGAGGCAATCAGCGCCCCGCCCCCGCACGAGGCATACGCGCACGCGCCGGACCTGCGCCGCGAGATGCACCAAGTGCTCGCTCTCGGAGCCGAACGCGACGGCCGCCAGGCCAGGCCCGTCACCGGCCCCCTGATCGATGCGACAGCCGCCGAACGCGCCCGGCTGCTCCGACGGGCGGCCCTCATGGACCGCATGGCCCTCGACGACCCCGGCCCCGGCCCAGTCGCAGCCGCCGCAGAAACCGCCGAGCAACTCGTCCTGCACGACCGTCGCCATCCCGACCTGGTTGCCGGCCCGCACCACGCCAACGCGATCACGCTCGCCCCCAGCCACCGCCTCTACGTCCGTCAGGAGTACGCCGCCTGGACGACTGCCGGGCGCCCCGGAACCTGAATCGACCCCGATCCGACAAGGAGAAGGACACATGCCCCACAAGGACATCGACACCCGGCGCGCCCTCACGGCAGCCGGCCCACTCCACTCCCCTCGCCTCATATGCCCGACAGCCACGCGTGAACATCACGCCGGTCGGCGACAGGAACGGTCACGCCGGCGACAGCCGATGAACGCACCCTGGCCGAACGCGAAGACCCATCGGCTGTTCCAGGTGCCCGAACGTGGTTGCTCCCAAGGGCAGCAGCTGGGCGTCCATCCGGCCGAAACGCCCCCACACACTCCGCGGGCCGGGCAGCCGACACAGGCGGCCATGCAGGTCACAGGCGTGGAACTGCGCCTCGCGGTAAGCCTGTTGACGGCCGAGCTCCCCGTGGTCGCGACGGCGACAGGCGACACGTTCGCTTGTGAGACCTGGCTGGACGACGCCGTGGGAATCTGCCGATGGCGCGGGCGGCGGGCATCGGTGAAACCGCCGTGCCAAGTGCGCCGGGAGACCTCCTCCCAGGCACACGTGCACGAGTCCGCGGGCGCTCCCGCTCCCACCGCTGCCGCGCAGGAACACGCGGCACGGATCACCGAAGCAGATACGAGGACCGACATGTTCGAAGGGGTGATGTGACGATGTTCCGCAATGCGCTGGAACCCTGGCACCTGCTGATCCTGGTCGCGGTGGTGGTTTTGATCTTCGGCTCGAAGAAACTGCCCGACACGGCCCGGGCGTTGGGCAAGTCCATGCGGATCCTCAAGAGCGAGACCAAGGCCATGAAGGACGACGGCGCCTCGAACGAGCCACGCCCCGAGCCTGAGCCGGGACCGGGACCGGGACCGGGACCGGGACCGCGGACGATCTCGGGCGCTCCTGGAGACACCTCCACCGCCCGCACCGCGCCCACGGACAGCACGACCAGCCACTGAGTCTGAGCCTGAGTCTGAGCCCGGTCCGGCGCGCCCCCGGCTCGTCCCCGCACGAGACAGGGCCCGAAGGCTCCCCGGCCGGCTCACCTCTTGCCCTGTCGGGCCGCCCGCGCCGTTGTCTGCGGTATCGGCCGGCGTCTTGGCCGAAGCAACGCTGTTTCCTGGCCCGAGCGCAGCGCGTGACAGTGGACGGCCCGAGGACCTTCGTGGGCAACCCGCCCTCGGGCCGGGCAGGACAGATCGGCTCGCCGCAAGTGGTGCCGACCTGGACCAACCGCCTCCTGGACACGCCACCGGCCGCAACCGGCGCCGTGGCGAGCTCGCGCCCCACCGCGTGACGGAGACGATCAAGTACCAACGCAGGGCCGGTAGTCCCGGGTCTGCCGCACGAAATGAGGACGTGGCGTGCCTCAGTCAGTCCGCAACAACGAGAAGGCCCCCGAGGGGCGGATGCCGCTCGTGGAGCACCTTCGTGAGCTCCGCAACCGGCTCGCCAAGGCCGTCCTCGCCATCCTGGTCGTCACGATCGCCGCGGCCTTCTCCTACAAGGGCATCATAAACTTCTGCACAAGGCCGGTGCTGGACTCGGTCGGCTGCCCGACGTCGTTCGCCGATCTGGCCAAGCAGACCGCGCACACCACCTGCGCGCGGATCACGATCAACGGCCTGCTCGCGCCCTTCACCCTGGCGCTGAAGGTGTCCCTGATGGCTGGCGTCGTGCTGGCCTCGCCGGTATGGCTGTACCAGCTGTGGGCGTTCGTTGCCCCCGGCCTGCACAAGCACGAGCGCAAATATGCCTACGCGTTCGTCGGCGCAGGCGTCCCGCTGTTCTTCGGCGGTGCCTTCTTCGCCTACAAGGTGCTGCCCACGACCGCGAAGGTGTTGATCGGCTTCACCCCGCACGGGGTGGACAACCTGCTGCCGCTGGACGATCTGCTCGACCTCGTCACCCGCATGGTGGTGGTCTTCGGTCTCTCCTTCGAGATGCCGCTGCTGCTGGTGATGCTGAACCTCACCGGAGTGCTGTCCGGCCGGCGGATGCTCGGCCGCTGGCGCGGCATGATCATGGGGATCGCGGTCTTTTCGGCTGTGGCGACGCCGAGCACGGACCCGCTGACCATGCTGGCGTTGGCCACGCCGATCTGGGTGCTCTACTTCTCCGCCGTTGTCCTTTCGCTTCTCAACGACCGGCGCAGGGCCCGAACAGAGGCAGCGGGACCCGACGACGACGAGACCTCCGACCTCGACCTCACGCCGCAGGACATCGGCGAAGCGGAAGCGGTGTCCGCCAGCCAGGCCCCGCCCACGCGGCCGGACGCTGACGACACCGCTGACGACACCGTGCCAACGGGTAGGACGAGGTGATCTGAGGCGCCTTCAGTAGGGCACGGAGCGTGGCGCCGCTCCGCCGACGCGCAACACCAGCTCCAGGCCGCCCGATCCCCGCCGCACCGAGCGCTGCCCAGCCCGTCCCGCTCTCCTTTCCACCTGCCGTACGCGCTGTACTGGGGCGCGCAGCAGCAGTGGGAGGGGCAGCTGCGCGAACTGATCTCAATGAGGATGTGCAGGCAGGAAGAGCGAGGCTGCCGGACCGTGCAGGACAGTCGTTGATCTTCACTTCCTTCACCCGCACCGTCGCCACAGAGCCACTTCCGCCGTTCAGTCAGGGACGGGTGGACGGCGGTGACGAGGGTGACGTGGCGATGCCGGCCGGTGAACGAGCGCCCCTCGAAGTGGTCCAGGCCCAGGGCGGCCTTCGTTTCCCAGTAGTCGTGTCCCAGTAGTCGTGTTCGATCCGTCAGCAGGGCTTTGCCAGGCGGACGAGGTCTTTGGCGGGAAGGTCTGCGGACAGGTTCGAGATCCAGTGCTTCAGTGGCAGGGCCGAGCTGGCGGACGTCCGCCGACCTGCGCCAAGACCCAGTTTTTTACCGTCACCGCAGCGCCGTCGAGCGGTGTGTCAGCAAGTGGAAGCAGCACCGCGCTGACGCCGTCAGGTACGACGGTGACTACACCTTCGACCGCACCCTGACCGTCACGGCGATCGTCATCTGGCTCCGAGACACCGTCCAAGAGCCAGCAGGAACGGCCTCGGTGGACGAGCGGGGTGCCGGGGTTCCGGCTTCAGTGGCAGAAGGTCCGCTTGACCGCATCTACGATCTTCTGCCCCCTGTCAGGCCCGGATTCTTCCTCCTGAATCCCGCGGAAGGATGCCTCCGCGTTCTTGGCCGTGGTTGCCGGGTCCTTGCCTGCAACGATGTCGGCGCAAACCTCCATGCTGTGGCGTTGCGCGGGGCCTGTCCGACGGACGTACCCACGGTCTATGGCTTCGAGGGCCCGGTAAAGCTCTTCCCGCTGGGTTGCGTCCGGACTGGGCGCGACGCTCGGCGCGGGGGCCACAGCCTCTGGGGAGGACGAGGGGGCGCTGCCGCCGGAGCATGCGGTGAGGAGAAGCGCGGCTGCGGCCACTGCCACCCCGGTGATGATCTTGTTGTTGTGCATCCGCACATCTTGCCGCATCCCCCGCGGTAGTCGTACGGACGGACGGCTCGATGACCGATGCATGCGAAATGACCTTGTCCTCCCCTGTCGGCCTCAACCACCGCCCGCTGCGTGTCAGTTCCCGACACCGGCGGGACCTTCGGGGCAGGTCGACGCATACCAACTACTGACGTGAGCGTTTCGACAGGCCGGGGCGGCGCTGAGGCCCAGCTCATGTCCCAGGGGCGATGACGGCCGACCAGAGTCCGACCGTCGCGCCGAGCCAGCCCGCGAGCGGGGCCCTCGACTGAGCGGCCTGCTGTCCTGCGGCGTCCCGTTCCAACATTTCAAGCGTGTCGTGTTTCTGCCGGTCAGGGGCAGTTTTCACATTCCGTCTTCCCGAACTGTCCGGCTCTTGCGGCGACCTGGAAAGGCCGTCGCGCACGCTCGGGTCGTCGGCCCAATTCGAGCCAACCCATCGTCGCGGGGGAACACCCACGCCCGCGCGGCCTTCAGCAACCACATGGGCACGGGCGCGGCCCGATCTGGTGATCGCCGAGTGCAGCGACCTCGGCACACACCTCGCCCAACGCCCGTTCAGGAGAGGCTGGTCGCAGAGGCGGCCGTACCCCTCGTCGCCGGCGCAGGGTCGGGGGCTTCGCAATGTCATGGTGCGGGCCGCACCACCGGGACCGCTCGGCGGTCGGCCATGCGGTGGGAGGGGCGCAGCTCGGACTCGCCCCATGAGGTGACGGTCACGTTGTCACCGACGCGTACTCTGCCGGGACGGAGCACGGAGAGCTTCGTGCCGAAGGCGACTCCGCCCTCAGCCGCCCGCCGGTAGCCGGCGAGGGTGCGCAGCGGTTCGGGGCCCGCCTTCTCCCCCGACTCCTGCTCGACCATGGTGACGGCGCAGCGGATGGCGAGCTTCGCATAGCCCAGCTCGGCAGTGCCCACCCTCAGTCCGTGGGCCCGGTCCTCGGTGTGCGGCTCGTCCCAGCCGTCGATCACGATGTTCGGACGGAAGCGGTTCACGGGCAGTGGTGCGGCACCCCGTTCGGCCAGCTTCTGGTTGAGCAGGTCGAGGGTGGAGCGGGAGAGGACGTGCAGGGCGCAGCTGTCGGCATAGCCGGAGGTGCCCGGTGTCCGGCCGTCGGTCACCCGGTCGTGTTCCGGCGGCACCCGTACCAGGCGGCTGCGCACGCGGAGCACGTCGGAGAGCCACTCGGCGGCCCTGACACCTTGGTCGATGCCCTGGTAGGTGGCTCCGAACAGGTCCACCGGTCGGCGAGCGCCCGTTGCGTCCACGGAGAGATCCAGCGGTTCGACGTGCGGCGCGCGGAGGGTGAGTCGTTCGCCGTCGTCACTGATTGCGGGTTTGATCAGGGCCAGTCGGGGATGACGGCGCTGGGTGCGGTACACGCCCTCTTCGCTGATGGCCATGAAGCTGCGGTCGTGCGCGATACCGGCAGGCGTCAGCAGCACCTTGCGGGCCGACGCCCCGGCACACCCCTTGACGGGGTAGTACGACAACTCGACGATGCGGGCCATGCCGTGCCCTCCTGCTCTGCTAGGCGGTGACGAGGGCGAGGGTGAAGCCGTCGTAGCCCTTGGCACCGACGGTCTGGACGGTGGTGGCGGTGAGCCGGGGATGCTCCGCGATCAGCTCGGTGAAGCGGCGGACACCCTGGACGCGGGGGTCGGCGCTGGCGGGGTCGGTGACCGCGCCGTCGCGGACGACGTTGTCGCCGACGATGACGCTGCCCGGCCGGGTGAGCTTGAGCGCCCACTCCAGGTAGGCGGGGTTGGAGGGCTTGTCGGCGTCGATGAAGACCAGGTCGAACGGGCCTGCCCCCTCGTCCGCCAGCCGGGGCAGTGAGTCCAGGGCCTTCCCGACGCGAATGTCGACGGTGCGGTCGAGCCCGGCCCGCGAGACGTTGGCAGCGGCCACGGCGGCGCAGCGCTCGTCGGCCTCCAGCGTGACCAGGCGCCCGTCCGACGGCAGCGCCCGGGCGAGCCAGATGGTGCTGTAGCCGCCGAGGGTGCCGATCTCCAGGATCGTGCGGGCTCCCCTGAGCGTCGCCAGCAGGTTCAGCAGCTTGCCCTGGTTGGGAGCGACCTGGTGGGGCGGCAGCCCGGCCGCCTCGCTGTCCGCGGCGGCCGCGAGCAGGGCCTCGTCCTCCTCGACCAGCAGGCCGTTGAAGTAGTCGTCTACAGCGGTCCAGGTCTGCTGAGACACAGTGAGTTCCCTTTCGATATGGACTACCGTTCCGAAAGGGAACCTACTATGTGTCTCCGACGGTCTGTCAAAGGTTTTCTCGGGGAGCGGCGATGAGTCCACGACGTGTGGCCGACGACGCCTGCGGCATCGCGCAGGCCGCGGCCGTGGTGGGCGACTGGTGGAGTCTGCTGGTGCTGCGGGAGATCGCCCGCGGACATGTGCGCTTCGACCGGCTCGCGGACGAACTGGCCGTCTCCCGCAAGGTCCTCGCCGATCGACTGCGCACCCTGACCGACCACCACGTGCTGGAGCGCCGCCGCTACCAGGATCGTCCACCGCGCTACGAGTACGTGCTGACCGAGCAGGGCCGCGGACTCGTCCCGGTGCTGGTCTCGCTCCAGGACTGGGCCGACCGATGGCTGCTGGGCGACGGCACGCTCACCGGCGGGGCCCTCGACGAGGGAGCCGAAGCCCGCCGGGTCGCGGCCCTCGTGGGCGAACCCGTCCCGGCCGATCTGCGGCTACCAGGAACCGACGGCGAGGAGCACCACCCCGTGGCCGCCGACGCCCGGGCAACGGTCCTGTTCGCCTACCCCGCGACCGGCATCCCCGGCATCCCCGCCGACCTCTCAGGACCCCAGGTACCCGGCAGCGCGGGCTGCACACTGGAGAACCGCCAATTCCGCGCCGCCTGGCCGCGGTTCCGAGCCACCGGCATCGCCGTCCACGGAGTGAGCACCCAGTCGGTGCCGGAGCAGGCCGCCTTCGCGCAGGCCGAGGAACTGCCCTTCCCACTGCTGTCCGACGACCGGCTCCAGCTCACCGCGACGCTGCGCCTGCCGACCTTCCGAGCCGGTCAGAACCTGCGCATCAAGCGGCTCATCCTCGTCATCGGACCGGACCGCGTCGTACGGCACGCGCGCTTCCCGATCAGCGACATCCCCGCCGCCGTGTCGGACGCCCTCGCCCTCGCCGAGGCGATCGGCTAACCGGCCCACACCTCGATCTCGCACACCGAATCACGCGCACCGGGCGGCGGGAAGGCCGTGGCGGGCGAGGAGGGGCTCACCGTTCACGGTATGGGCCAGCACGACCTCGTCGTGGGCCTGCTGCAAGGGAAGGTCCTTCAGGTACGTCAGGCCGTCGACCGTCAGGGTCCAGGACCTGATGTCGATGTCCGGTGCAGGGCCCAGATGACTGCGCGTGAAGACACTGTCGACGGGTGTGAGGAAACTGTCGGGAGTGGCGGGGTCCCGGTTGGAGGCGCTGCTGTCCATGTCGGGAATCCTGCCCTGGCTCGGTCGCTCCCTGACTCCACGCCCGCCGCGTACCCGTAAGGGCGGACAACCGCGGCGAACAAGGGGCAATTCCACACCGCCACGGCCCTGCCCCCGAGTACGAAGGCGCAGTTCAGAGGCCGACTTCCTCCGTGTGCCCGCGCAAGGGCGGCCTTCCGGTCCGGCGCTCTCTTCCAAGGCTCGGGGAGTCGTCAGCCGCGAAGAGGGGCTCCTTGCGCCTACTCGCATGTGGCGTGCCCCTAAAGACCGTGCCCTATGTGGTGAGGCAGCCGAGTCGCCCGTAGCAGCACAGGGCGGCCGCGAGGCCGGGAAATGCCAGGTAGTTGCCGGGTGGTGTTCGTATCGGGGGGCTGAGTCTGCGGTAGCCGGACAGCCAGGACATCGTGCGCTCGATCACCCGACGGTGGCGCCCCAGACGCTTACCGGACTCCATGCCTTTGCGGGCGATCCGCACGTCAATCCGCTTGCCACGCACCCATTTCCGCAGGTCGGGCTGTCGTAGGCCTTATCGGCATGAAGCTTGCGGGGCTTGTAGTGCCGGCCCCGATCGGAGTCGTGTACCGACCGACTCCACCCGAGGCTGACCCACGCTCGGCTTGGGCCGCACAACTGGGCGTCCTGCCGGTGATCGAGGGCATCGGACATCTGCCCGGCCACCTCATCCTCGGCTTCCTCACACCCGGCATCGCCTGACTCGCCCTGCCCCACGACGACACCCAAACCGCTGAACGTGTGACTGCCGAAGCCCGCACGCGCTATTTCACCTCCGGCACGCCACCCGAGGCCCGAGAAGATGGCACGACGCCGCCCGTTACGGCTGGGGCGCCTTGACGATCACCGAACGCATGGTTGCCGACCACATCGCTCGCGGCCGTTCCGACCCCGAAATAGCCACCCACATGTCGGTCTCCCGCCGCACCGTCAGCGTCCACGTATCCAACATCCGCAAAAGGCCGGGCATAACCTCACATGTCGAACTCGCAACCGAAGTCGTACGCCGACACAGCGCGAACACCGATTGAACACCGGCAGCAGCCGGCGGCCGGCGCGTAGCCGGGCAGACATTCCTTGAGATACGTCAATTGACCGATGTATAGCCCGAAATCGGGCCATAAGGTGACGGCGGCGCGACTGACCACGCGAAAGATGAGGTCCGCGAAGAGCGGCCTGCGTGCTACGTCCGCGCGCGAACACGAAAAGAAACGGGAGACAACTCATGACCGCTGATAGAGCCCCGCGCTACAAAGTGCGATCGATTGCCGCACTGAGCGCGCTGTCGCTCTCCGCGCTGCTGGCACTCTCCGCCGAGCCGGCCCACGCGGATAGTTCCACGTGTGGTAGAAACTCCAACACCGGATGCCTCGATATCAGCCTGGCACACTCTCCGAACTACATCTTGCAGCTCAACGGAGACGGTTCCTCACACAGCAACGACCTTGTTCTGAAGGGTGGGAGCCCCGCATACAACTGGAACTTCGAGCCGGTCAAGGTGAACGGGGTATTGGACGGCAGCTTCCAGATCCGTAACAACGACCCAGGAAAGGCCGGTTGTGTCGATGTCCAGAACAACGGGCTGACCCTGAACCCCAACTGTAACTCGGCGCAGAGCAGTCAGAAGTTCTACGTCCAGCCGTCCGGATCATCCAATGCCTATCTGCTCAGGAGCGTCAGCAACGACGAGTGCGTATCCAGCGCCGCCACCGGAAACCAAATCAGCTCCCTCGCAGCCACGTTGCAGGGATGCGTTCACAGCGTCAACGGAGCATCTGCATCCGGCAATCAGCCACTGACCATCAGCTCTTCGCAATCCGGTGACAGTGGTCCGACCCTCGATGATTTGGCGACCTACTACGCACTGAATCAGTACAACAACCGATCCGGCGTCATCAGCTCGGCTTCATACACGAAGTCAGACCCGCAGCCCAGCCCCTCTCAGGGGCCTTTCACGCTCGTCTCCAATCAAGGTGGAAATTCGAATCAAGGGGCGGTGTGCCAGAACAGCGCCGGAGCTGGCGGCGGGAACTTTTCGTGCAGCATGTCATGGTCACAGTCCACGGCGGACGCCGTCACTGAGTCCGCCGGCCTCAGCCTGACGCTCGGCCCGGGCTCCGTTGTCGACAGCCCAGTAAAGGCCGACGTCTCCGCCCAACTCGGATTCTCGACGACTTCTACCACCACTACGACATCCGGCTCCAGCTACAACCTGACCGTTCCCCCCGGTAGGACCGCTTGGGTAGTTCGGTCTCTGCCCATACAGTCGAGCACCGGAACATGGACCTTCACCAGTGACATCGGGGTTCAGTGGCAGCATCAGGCAACCGTCAACATGCCGATGTCAAGCGTGACGGATCCGGCGTCCGGCAAGACCTACACCGAGATCCTCACTCAGTGCGACACCGCATCCACGGATGCCATGTGTACGTCGACCAGGCCTGCCGGCGTCTAGTCAACGGAATCGCCATAACCGCGTAAGGCGAAGCTCGTCTACTCATCTCATGGCTGTGAATCATGAAGCGACTCACTTCCCTACACGTGGCGATGAGGGTAAGTGTCACTGATGGCCTGATCTAGACCGTTTACGCCTAGCTGGACCTTTCGTTCCCGGCCGCCTCGGACTACCAAAGCGGCCGGGAATAGACGTTCCAAAAGGTCCGACTTTCCGGATCATCCATCATATGGAGTGTATGGCGGTCTTCGAACTCACTGAAAGCGCCACTGTCCTGCGATTTTGATAGGTGTGCATAATGTGCACCGTATGCGGATGCGGATGCGGATGCGGTATGCGGTATGCGGATGCGGTATGCGGTATGCGGTATGCGGTATGGCGCCGATATCGTGACGCCGAAATGACGCTCTCGACATTGTCTCGACGCTCATCTGACGCCCTTCCTGATGAGGTGCCAGGTCGTGTGTCGCACAGGCCAGCGCGGTGCACGTAGCCGATTCCGATAAGGTCAGTCCCAACCAGGAAGTTCGATTTGGCCAGTTTGGTGATGACGGCCGCCGTCGAGGCTCCGCGCTGGGGGCCCGACAGCGAGTGACGTCAGGCGGACCGGCTGACGTCGTCGAAGTCGGTGGAGGCCGACAGCTCGGCCCATGCCAGCATGTCGCGCTCGAAGGCGTCGCGTCCGGCCCGGACGAGCCGAAGCGCGTCGGTGCCGAGCAGCAGCCGCGTCGGCGGCTGGTCAGCCGCCACGATGCGCAGCACCGCGGCCGCGGCCTTGTCCGGGTCGCCCGGCTGGTGCCCGCTGCCGTGGATGCGCCGGGCGCGCAGCGGCTCGAACAGCTCGTCGTAGTCGGCGATCACACGGGGTGCGCGGATCATCGAGCGGCCGGCCCAGTCCGTCCGGAAACTGCCCGGCTCGACGGCGGTGACATGGATGCCGAAATCGGCGACCTCCTTGCCGAGCGTTTCGAGGATGCCCTCCACCGCGAACTTGCTGCCGTGGTAGAAGCTGAGGCCCGGCATGGTGATCAGCCCGCCCATCGAGGTGACGGCGATGATGTGGCCCGAACGGCGCTCCCGCATGTGCGGCAGCACGGCCTTGATCACCGCCACGGTTCCGTAGACGTTCACCTCGAACTGACGGCGAAGGTCATCCATCGACGACTCCTCGAAGAGTCCGTCATGGCCGTACCCGGCGTTGGCGACGAGTACGTCGACCGGGCCCAGGTCGCGCTCGGTCTCGTCCACGACCGTGTCCACCGCATCATGGTCGGTCACGTCCAGGATGCGGCCGTGCGCGTCGCCGGCGAGCGCCTCGAAGGCCCGTGCGTCGGCGTGCGTGCGCACCGTGCCCACCACCCGGTGGCCCGCGGCCAACGCCGCGCGCGCGAGTGCGCGGCCCAGGCCGGTGCTGACGCCGGTGATCAGGAATGTCTTGGTGTCCGACACTGGAGGTCCCTTCGTGCGATGCGAACAGAGGCCGACCGGGGCGGTCAGGGTCCGGTCGGTCTCGACACGTTCCACTTCAGCACCGGAATCGGCTGCTGATCGACTTCCGGGGGGTCCGCTTCGCCCCGGGGACAGCCGGACCGGGGCACTGCCAGTCCCCCTTTCGCGGGCCGTCGGGGCGATCTTGGGCCCTATCGTGAACGGCATGGACCGCAACACAGATCTCGGTGAGTTCCTCCGCTCTCGGCGGGCACGGATCACCCCGCGCCAGGCGGGCCTGCCCGACGACGGCGGCTCTCGGCGAGTGCCAGGACTGCGCCGCGAAGAGATCGCGCAACTGGCGGGCGTGAGCGTCGACTACTACGTACGCCTGGAACGCGGACGCCGACTGAACGTCTCCGAGACCGTGCTGGACGCCATCTCCCGCGCGCTACGCCTCGATCCCGTCGAACGCACCCATCTGTTCCAGCTCGCCAAGCCCGCCGCAGGCGGGCCCCGCCGCACGGCGACGCGTCCACAGCCGGTCCGTCCGGGGCTGCGCGACCTGCTCCGGATCCTCGAGCACACCCCCGCCCTTGTGCTGGGGCGGCGACTGGACGTACTTGCGTCCAACCAGATGGCACGTGCGCTGCTCACCGACTTCGACGCGCTGCCGCACCGCGGGCGGAACCTGGTGCGGTTCATGTTCTGCGACGAGACCGCCCGCTCGCTGTACACCCACTGGGACACCCACGCCCAGGACATCGTCGCCTCGCTCCGGCTCTACGCCGGACGCCATCCCCACGATCCACTGCTGGCCGAACTCGTCGGCGAACTCTCGATCATGGATGAGGACTTCCGCCGCTGGTGGGCCGACCAGAACGTGTATCGGCACACGCATGGCAGCAAACACTTCCACCACCCGATCGTCGGCCCGCTCACCCTCAATTACGAGTCCCTCACCCTGCCCGCCGACCCGGACCAGCGGCTGAGTGTCTACACCGCCGAGGCAGGCTCCAGCTCCGAAGAGGCGCTTCGGCTACTGGCCACATGGATACGGCAGCCCGAGACCTCGCACGGGCAGCACGCAGATCGCTAGACGCCCGCCGGTCCGCGGTTCCGCGAGGAGCGGTCGGCCATAGTGGCAGCGTCCCATGAGCCGGGATGGGCGTTATGGAACACCGGCAGACCTTGCACCCCACCGTCGGTGTCCCGAAACCCGAGGGAGACGGTTCCCCCGATCTCGCCGTCGCGGAGGGGGCTCAGTCGAGACAGAACTCGTTGCCCTCGATGTCCTGCATCACGATGCACGACTCGTTGTCGTCATCGGCAAGCAGCGTTCGCACGTGTACCGCACCAAGCGCCACCAGCCGTGCGCATTCGGCCTCCAGTGTGGCGAGGCGCTCTTCACCCACGAGTCCGGTGCCGGCCCGCACGCAAAGATGCACCCGATTCTTGACGATCTTCCCTTCGGGAACGCGCTGGAAGAGCAGGCGCGGGCCCACACCCGAGGGATCACTGCATGCGAAGTGGGTGACCTGATCCTCAGGCGGCAGCGAGCGGTGGTAGTCCTCCCAAGTGGCAAACCCCTTCGGGATCGGCGGTACGACGTACCCCAACACCTCGCACCAAAAACCGGCGAGGCGCGCAGGTTCTGCGCAGTCGAAGGTGACTTGGAACTGCTTGATCGATGATATCGGCGCACCCTAGCAGGGGGACTCTGTTGTTCATCTCCCGGACTGGATCCGCATGTTGTCGGGAGGACAGCCTCCAGCGTGGGTTCGCTGAAGGGGCTGTTCGAGTGCTGGGACCGTGATGCCTTCGCCGAGCCGGGTTCTGAAGCCTTCCGTCAGAGCGGTACGCGGTCCTGGTGCTGATGATGGTGGTCGCGTGGGCGCCGGACGGATGCCTTTCCCACGCCCGGTGCATGAAGCCCACTGCAAGAACGGTGACGTTCGGCGCCCTGGTGACCACCACGTGCTGCGTTACTCGCTCGTTGATCTCCGTGTTGCGAACCCGCCGCGCGGTGACCTCTTGAATCGCCCGAGCCCTTCGAGCTCCCGCCTGGACCGGGGCCCGTGGGGTGCGCTGGTGCCAGGAACGGCTTCTGAGGTGGCGGACTCAATCATCCAGCTAGCCCAACCGCGCCGGTCGCGTCACACCTCGTCGTGCACCCAACTCATCAGCTTGCGCAGCTTCTTGCCGGTCGTCTCCAAGGGGTGGTTCTCGTCGGTCTTCTTGTACTCGTTGTAATTGGGCAGGCCCGCGTTGTACTCGTTGATCCAGTTCCGGGCGAAGGTGCCGTCCTGGATCTCGTCGAGGACCTTCCTCATCTCGGCCTTGGTGGCGTCGGTGATGATCCGCGGGCCGGTGACGTAGTCGCCCCACTCGGCGGTCTCCGAGATCGACCAGCGCATCTTCTCCAGACCGCCCTCGTACATCAGGTCGACGACCAGCTTCAGCTCGTGCAGGCACTCGAAGTAGGCGATCTCCGGCTGGTAGCCCGCCTCGACCAGGGTCTCGAAGCCCGCCTTGACCAGCGCGGACACGCCCCCGGCGAGGACGGCCTGCTCCCCGAAGAGGTCGGTCTCGGTCTCCTCGGTGAAAGTGGTCTTGATGACGCCCGCCCGGGTGCCGCCGATGCCCATCGCGTACGACAGCGCGAGTGCGAACGCATTGCCGCTCGCGTCCTGCTCGACCGCGACGATGCACGGCACACCGCGGCCCTCTTGGTACTGGCGGCGCACAAGGTGGCCCGGGCCCTTGGGGGCGACCATGCACACGTCCACGTTCGCCGGGGGCTTGATCAGGTCGAAGCGGATGTTGAAGCCGTGCGCGAAGAACAGCGCGTCGCCGTCCTTGAGGTTGTCCTCGATGGACTCCCGGTAGACCTTGCCCTGAATCGGGTCCGGCACCAGGACCATGATGACGTCCGACTCGGCAGCGGCCTCGGCCGGCGTGACCACGCGCAGCCCCTGCTCTTCGGCCTTCACGCGGGACTTGGAGCCCTCGGGCAGCCCGACCCGCACGTCCACACCGGAGTCGCGCAGCGAGAGCGCGTGGGCGTGGCCCTGGCTGCCGTAGCCGAGAACCGCGACCCTGCGGCCCTGGATGATGGACAGGTCGGCGGCGTCGTCGTAGAACAGCTCAGCCATGTGTGACTTCTCCTCAGCTGATGTGGGGGTTGCTTTTCCCACCGTATGCCGGTGGGCGGAAAGGGGTCTTGAGGATCTGGGCATGTGGTCGGCGTATGGGTCAGCCAAAAGTGGTCCAGTCCATTCGGCTACTCGTATTCGGCCGCTGGTATTCGGCTACGGTATTCGGCTGGCGTGCAAGAACCCCGCCGGGGTTCACAACTGCTCAACCGCTGTTGGCCTCGGGCGATGCGCTTGGCCAGCGACCGGGCAAGTAGCCCCAGCCACGGCTGCCAGGTTGGCCACAACTGTCCAACGAGCTGCACTACGTGCCCGCAGTTTTATTCGGAACGCTTCTTGAGCTCGTGGAGCTGTGTCACTTCGCCCTGTCCAGCGAATCTGGGAACATCCTATGTCTCGCCTCGAAAGGCTTACCGGGGCTAGTTTTGGGTTGCATTGCGAGTATCCAGTCAATCCACGAATGCGACTCATGGTCCACCACGCAGCGAAACAGTATGTCGGCGCCTGGAGCTATGCATCCGTCATCTGACGTACAGGCCTTTCGGCTAGTACTCCAGCTGCAACACCATGACCCTGTTGGTGATGTTGGCGGGGTCATGCGGCGGCTGCACACAGCGCGTGAAAGCGCGCGGTGCGGCGGCGGGGGGCGAGGGTGCTTGAAGTTGAACGAAGTACGAAGTGTAAGTCAGCCTGGGAGGCGGCCGGATCGGTTGGCAGGTCCCTTCCTTGTTTCCCCTAGCAATTGCCCTACTCACCAAGTCCCGGTTCCTGGTCTCCTCAACACGTTGCCAGTAGGTCACTCAAGGGCGATAGGGCGCCTTGGCGCGGACGCGATCGACTGATCCCTCCCCCACGGCGGATAGCCGCGGAACGCCCGTTTTCCGCCGGAGCGTTGGTTGCCGCGATGCCGCGTTCTCGGAGGACGCCCCAGGGAAGACGAACTGCCCGAAATGCTGATCGTCACGGGTGCTGATGACGAACAGCTCAACGCGGTCCTCGGTGTCGAACGGACGCATCAGCCCTTCCGGGGACCTCTGCCACGCCATTACGAACTGACCGACCTTTGTCGGCGCGGTCTCCGCGGCACGGAACCTGAGATCACGGCCGTCCAGACTAAGCACGTACGCCGCATACTCCGCGCTCTCCGCTTCCGGAACTGGTTGCGAGCAGGTGAAGCCACCCGGGTCGTACGCCAGTGCCTTCGCCGCCAGAAGGTCGCGATGGACCGGCACCGCGCATGACCAGAATGCGGGCCCGGCGTCACCGTGCTCGCCGGGTTTCCTCTCTATCGCCCCTCACCATTCACTCATCCCGCCATCGATCGCATCGAACACGCGAGCGAGCATCCTTCATGGACGGGGCATCGACGCGCGCAGACCGATCTGGCTGCCTTAGATGAGGTCTTGGAGCGTGATCGGCAGATGTTGGACCGGGTCAGCCCTGCCTCTTGCGGTGGGGGACGGTCCTCGGCACGGCGCACAGCCCGATTCGGGTGGGATGCATAATCGGCGATATGTCCTCCCGTGCTCCGTCGGTCCTCGCACACCGTCTGGTCGCTCGGGGCCCCTTCGCCGGGCCCGGAGGTCGGCGGTGGTGGCTGTGGCGGGCCGCGGGTGAGGCGGTTGCAGCCGGCCTGCTGGTGCTGCTCACATTTGTGGCTGAGGCGTTGATGTTGACGGTCCGGTTGAGCGGGTACGCGGTGTTCCTGGCGTTCATCGGCGTCGGGCTGATGGTGGTACGGCGCCGGTTTCCGGCAGTGAGCATGCTCGGGTTGTCCGCGCTGATGGGCCTCCAGCCGCTTATGGCGCAACCCCCCATGGGGCTGCTGACTGCGGTGGCCGCGTACACATTTGCCCGGCAGACGGAGGCGCCGCGGAGACGCGCCGGGCTGCTGCTCGCGGCAGTCGCGCTGGCCATGCTGGCCTGCTTTGCATCAGCTCCTGACACCGGTATCGGCAGCAGGTCGTCCGGGCTCGCGCTCGGTGCGGTGCTCGCCGCGACCACGGTCCTCGTGCCGGGCCTGGTTGGCACGGCGGGCGGGCAGCAGGACCGGTTGTTGCAGGCGCTGCGCGAGCGTGCGGCCGCCGCCGAGGAGGCGCGGCGGCTTGCGGACAGCGAGTCGCGCATGCACGAGCGGTCGCGCATCGCCGCGGAGATGCACGATCTGGTCGGACACCGGCTGAGCCTGATCTCGCTGCATGTGGGCGGTCTGGAGATGGCGCTGCGCGAGCAGTCGCCGCAGCTGCGGGAGGAGGCCTCGATGGTGCGCCGGGCTACCCGTGAGGCGATGCAGGAGCTGCGCCAGACGTTGCGGGTTCTCGGCCCGCTGGGGCGGGACACCGGCACCGACGTGCTGACCGACGCGACGGGCACCCGCTCGGACATCGAGGCACTGGTTGAGGATTCACGCGGCGGCGGCATTCCCGTCGAGTTCTCGTGGCAGGGGGAGGATCTCGACGCGCGGCCGGCCCGTGTGCGGCGGGCGGTGCACCGGGTGGTGCGCGAGTCGCTGACCAACGTCCACCGGTATGCGGCCGGGGCCCATGTGACCGTCGCGGTCACGCACGCCGACGAGCGGGTGGGGATCCTGGTCCGCAACGGCGTTGCGGACCAGGATCCCGCCGCCCCTACGGGTCTGGGTTCCGGGCGCGGGCTGATCGGCCTGCGGGAGCGGGTGACGCTGCTCGGTGGCACTTTTGAGGCGGGCTCGATGCCGGGCGGCGGGTTCACCGTCGCGGCGGAGATCCCCGCGGATCCGGGGAGCAGTGGGGTCTCGGCCGACGCGGCACCGTACGAGGCGGCGGCGGTCGGCACCGTTGGGCCCGCCAGCGGGCTCTCCCGCGTCCAGCGGCGGTTCACCAGCGCCGTCACCGGCCTGCTCGGCCTGGTGTGCGTGAGCCTGATGATGCTGTTCGGGGTGGTGATGGTGCACGCGGCCCAGCCCGGACTCGGACACCACCTCACGTCACCTCAGGTAGGGATGTCGAAGCAGCAGGTGGAGCACTTCCTGACCGGAGACGACAGCGCAGTGCGCGCGCTTGCATTTGGCCATGAGCCCGAACGACCCGAGTCCGCCACCGACTGCCTCTATCCGTACGTTCGGAGCAAGCCGCAGGGCGGGCGGCTCGCGATCGTCCGCTACTGTTTCCGCTCCGACACGCTGATCGCGATCGACCGCTTTACGGTGCCTACGGTGGCCGAGAGGCCCCACGAGAGCAGGGCGCATGACTGACCGCACCGACGGTGACGATTTCGTGGCGAGTCCCGGAACGGGTTCCACGGTCCGGGTGTTGGTCGCCGACGACGAGGAGATGATCCGTCACAGTGTCCGGCTGATCCTGCGGCATGCCGACGGCATCGAGGTGGTGGACGAGGCTACCAACGGCGCCGACGCCGCTCGGCTCGCCGCCGAGCACCGGCCCGACGTGGTACTCCTCGACATCCATATGCCCGTACTCGACGGGCTCGCGGCCATCGAGCGGCTGGTCACCCTCGCCCCCAAGCCGCAGGTCGTCATACTCACCACCTTCGGCGAGGAGGAGAACGTCATCCGGGCTCTGCGGGCCGGTGCCACTGGCTTCCTCCTCAAGGACGACGGGCCGCAGGAGCTGATCAGCGCGGTACGGGCCGCGGCGGCGGGGGACGCGGTCCTCTCGCCCGGCGTCACCGGAGCTGTCATCCAGCGGATGTTGCGCGGCGGGGCCGCCGCAGAGGCTGGGGCCGCAGCACCGGACCTTCGGCTCGCGGGACTGACCGACCGGGAGCGCGAGGTACTGGTCATGCTGGGGCAGGGGCTGTCCAACCTGGAGATCGGGCAGCGCCTCGGTATCGGTGTGGGGACGGTCAAGACGCACGTCCGCTCGATCCTGGAGAAGACGGGGTCGGGCAGCCGGGTCCAGGCGGCCCTCCTGGCCCACCAGGCCGGCCTCATGGGCTGAAGGCCCCTGCCTCGGACCGTGTCCGAGGTGCGGCACCGCCGCGCCCGGGGCGCCGCTGGCCCTTGGGCAGCCTCCGCAAGAGCTCCCAGGTGGCGACCAGAGTCGGAAGGCCGCCTCGGGGAAGGTCTCGGACATCTCTTCCCAAAGGTAGAGGCCCTGTGGTCCGCGAGGCGTACGCCCCGCTGCCGCTATGTCCTTCGGTAGGCCACTCATTCCCTCCATCAGAGGGACGGATCCGTGGCGCCTGCGCGGCCACGCTGGAAGGGAGTTGACCGCCCTCTCCAGGAGCCCTGATGTCGCAGGCAGCAGCTACCCTCACAACCCACCGGGCCCCCTCCGGCGTGGCCGCGCGCGCCACGGATCTGAGCAAGGTCTACGGCCGGGGCGAGACTCGCGTCGTCGCCCTCGACTCGGTGTCCGTGGAGTTCGCGCGCGGCCGGTTCACCGCGATCATGGGACCGTCCGGCTCCGGCAAGTCGACGCTGATGCACTGCATGGCCGGGCTCGACACCTTCTCCACCGGATCTGCCCGGATCGGTGACACCGAGCTGTCCGGCCTCAACGACCGACGGCTCACCGAGCTCCGCCGGGACAAGATCGGCTTCATCTTCCAGGCGTTCAATCTGCTCCCCACGCTGAACGCCGTCGAGAACATCACGCTGCCCATGGACATCGCCGGCCGCAAGCCCGATCAGCAGTGGCTGGACCTGGTCGTGCGGACCGTCGGCCTCTCCGAACGGCTTCGGCACCGCCCCTCCCAGCTCTCCGGTGGCCAGCAACAAAGGCTCGCCGTGGCTCGCGTGCTGGCAAGCCGACCGGAGATCATCTTCGCGGACGAGCCGACCGGCAACCTCGACTCCCGCTCGGGAGCCGAGATCCTAGGCTTTCTGCGGGAGTCCGTTCGCGAGCTGGGGCAGACCGTGGTGATGGCCACCCACGACCCGGTGGCCGCCTCCTACGCCGATCGTGTGGTCTTCCTCGTCGACGGCCGCATCGTCGACGAGCTGCGGAACCCGACGGCGGACGACGTCCTGGACCGCATGAGGCGCTTCGATGCCGAGGACGGCACCGGCTGAGCACGCCGGACCGCCGGCACCACCGATCCGCTCCCGTACTCCCAGGACTGAACCATGTTCCGCACCGCCCTGCGCAATGTGCTCGCGCACAAGGCCAGGCTGCTGATGACGGTGCTCGCCGTGTTGCTCGGCGTCGCCTTCGTCTCCGGCACCCTGGTCTTCACCGACACCCTCGGCAACGCCTACAAGAACCAGTCGGCCAAGTCGTACGACAACGTGGCCGCCGCCATCACCTCCTCCGGCAGCCCCTCCGGCCCGCCGCGCGGCAAGAAGCACGACGAGGGCATCAGCCAACAGACCGTCGACCGGATCGGCAAGCTGCCCGGCGTCGCCTCCGCCACCGGGCAGGTCTCCGGGTTCGCCGGAGTCGCCGACACCAAGGGCAAGTTGATCGGAACCACCTCGGTCAACTCCGGTACCAACTTCGCGCCCGGCACGAACGGCAGGGACCCGCGCTACGCGTTCGTCTCCGGCCGCGGCCCGGCGCGCACCGGTGAGGTCGCGCTGGACAAGGACACCGCCGACACGGGCGGCCTCCACGTCGGCGACCCGGCGCGGATCGCCACCAACGGGCCGGTCAAGACGTACACCGTCACCGGCGTCTTCACCACCGACGACAGCGCGGTCAGCGCCGGCGGGTCACTGGCGCTGTTCGACACCGCCAGCGCCCAGTCGCTCTACCTGGCCCCCGGTCACTTCTCGGACGTAACCGTCACCGCCGACAAGGGCGTCTCACAACAGAAGATCCTCGACGAGGTCACCCCGTTGCTGCCCAAGGACGGCAGTACCACCGCACAGACCGGCAAGCAGCTCGCCGACCAGCAGGCCCAGCACATCGAGCAGCAGTTCAGCCTGATGGGCATCGTCCTGCTGGTCTTCGCCGCCATCGCGGTGTTCGTCGGGATCTTCCTGATCGCCAACACCTTCACCATGCTGGTGGCGCAGCGCGCCAAGGAGCTGGCACTGCTGCGGGCGCTGGGCGCGAGCCGCCACCAGGTGAGCCGCTCGGTGCTCACCGAGGCGCTGATCGTGGGAGCCACCGCGTCGGCAGCCGGCTTCGGGGGCGGCGTCGGGATCGCCGTGGCACTGCGCTCGGCTATTGGTTCCTTGGGCTTCAAGGTGCCTTCGGGTCCGCTGGTGGTCGCGCCGACGACGGTGGTCGCGACGTTCGCGGTGGGTGTGCTGATCACCATGTCGGCCGCCTGGCTGCCCGCCCGCCGGGCCGCGAAGATCCCGCCGGTGGCGGCGATGAACAGCTCCTCCCTGCCCGCACCAACCAAGTCCCTTGCGATACGAAATGCGGTCGGAGCGTTCTTGGCTGTGGCCGGTGCCGCGCTGATCGCCGCAGGCAGTGCGTCGACCCTCAGGAACGGCACCGCGTACCTCATCGGTGCCGGGTCATTCCTGCTGCTCGTCGGTGTGATCACGCTGGCACCGCTGCTGTCGCAGCCGGCCATCGCCGCCGCTCGGCCGCCGTCGACGCGGATGTTCGGGGTCTGCGGCAACCTCGCCGCCGCCAACGCCCGGCGCAACCCGCGCCGTACCGGCGCCACCGCCTCGGCGCTGACCATCGGACTGACCTTGGTCACCGGTCTTACGGTGCTGGGTGTCTCCGTCGGCCGGGTCGTCGACCACAGGACGGTGGACAACCTGTCGGCCGACTACATGGTTCAGGCACTCAACGGCACGTCGATCGAGGAATCGGCGGCCAGCCAGATCTCCAAGGTGCCAGGCGTCACCGCGGCAACCGCCTTGCGACAGGCTCAGGTTGATGTGGGCGGCGACCGGCGGTCGGTCACCGCGGCAGACCCTGACGGGTTGGCCAAGACGGTCAAGATCAAGACGGTCCACGGCTCGCAAAACGCGCTGGGCGACGGCAAGCTCCTGGTCGACGACCAGGTCGCCAGGAAGCACGGTTGGAAGGTGGGCGCACCACTCCACGTCAACTACCCCGACGGTACGAAGGCCCGCATGACGGTCGGCGGGACCTTCGCCGACAACCTCGTGCTTTCGTCGGTGGTCATGCCGGACCAGATGGTGACACCGCACCTGGGCAGGCCCGAGATCCACCGGCTTCTGGTCACCGTCTCCGGTGGGGCCGACGCCAAGACCGCCCAGGCCATCACCGACGGCCTCGGCGACAACCCCGCCATCTCGGTCATGGACCAGCAGGGCATCCGAGACGCCTTCGGCGGCCGGACCGACACCACGCTCAACATCATGTACGGGCTGCTGGGCATGTCCCTGATCATCGCGGTGCTCGGTGTCATCAACACCCTGGCCATGTCCGTCTTCGAGCGGCGCAGCGAAATCGGCATGCTCCGCGCGGTCGGCCTCGACCGCGGCGCGGTGAAGCGGATGATCCGGCTGGAGTCGGTGGTCATCTCGCTCTTCGGTGCGGTGACCGGTGTAGTGCTTGGCCTGTTCATCGCCTGGGCGGCAGGCCATGCGATCACCCCGGACGTTCAGGGGTATGTCATGGTCATTCCGTGGCCGCGAATCGCGCTCTTCCTCCCGCTGGCGGCCCTGGTGGGCGTACTGGCGGCGAGCTGGCCCGCACGGAGGGCGGCGAATCTGGACCTCCTCGGCTCCATTAAGACGGAATGATTCCACCCCCACGCCCTTAGGGGCTTCGCTCCGGAACCCGGAGGGAACTCTGCTGGCAATTTCGGGGCCAGCCGGCCTCTACGGCCCTCATAGGTCCTGCCCCCTTGCACACCCGTGCCTGTTCGGGCGATCAGAACCGTGACTGCCTGAATCGGGCTGACATCGCGGATACACCTGAATGCAGCGGCGGTGCACTCGACACGCGCGGATGTGATCTGCGACACGGTCACGTAATGGTGACGACAGGGCTGACCCTCCGTAGCTTGGAAGGCGCCAACACGCAAATAGATCGGTTCCAAAGGTCAGAAGACCCCTGGTACCTTCGATTTGCTCGCCCCATGGCGGGCGGCGAAGTCGCCCTGGGTCGCTGACCAGAACAGAGGTACAGGGCATGACGCATCCAAACCGCCTTCTGGGGCGTGAAAAAGAGACAGCGACGCTTACCCGGTTGGCGGCCCGTTCCGTAGCGGGTGAAGGGGAGACTGCGTTCGTCGTCGGTGAGGCGGGGGTGGGCAAGACGGCCCTGGTGGAGCAGATGGCCGCGCACGCCGAGAGCCTGGGCATGCAGGTGCTGTGTCATGCCGGGCAGGAGGTGGAGCGGCAGCATCCGTTCGCTGTCATGTCGGCCTGCCTGGCGGTCGACGCGGCGCCAACCGACCCGGATCGAGCTCGCGTTGCCGAGATCCTGCGGGGCGAGGTTCGGTACGGGCTACCGGGCGCAATCGGTGCTGCGGACGCGGCGACGGTTGAGGCGATGCTGGGTCTGGTCGAGGAGTTGTGCGCGCGAGGACCAGCGGCGCTCATCCTAGATGACTTGCAGTGGGCGGATCCGGCGAGTCTGCTGGTGCTGCGGCGATTGATGGCTTCGGTGCATCAGCTGCCCTTGCTGATCATCGGCGCCTGTCGGCCGGTGCCCAGGGTCAGGGAGGTGGACCTGCTCGTCCATAGCATCGGCGTACGCAACCACACCGTTGTGGAACTGACGCCGCTCAGCCCACCCGACGTCTCACAGATGCTGGCGGCCTTGTCCGGCGGCCGACCCGGCCCACGCCTACGTCGCATGGCCGAGGGGGCAGCAGGAAACCCCTTGTACCTCAGAGAGCTGGTCGACGCGCTGGCGCGCGAACGGGCGATCGACATAAGAGGTGGGACCGCGGAGACCACCGCGCGGTGTTCGCCGTCACTGCCCAACCTGATCAAGCACCGGCTGGCTTGCCTCAGCGATGACGCGCTGCACGCTTTGCGTGTCGCCGCCGTGGTGGGCGACAACTGCACGCTCGGCGAATTCGGTGCGGTCATCGGCAGACCACCCCATGAGGTGCTGGGCATCATCACGGAAGCCCAAGCGGCTGGAGTCCTGCGAGACACCGGCGATCGACTGGCTTTCCGCCATGACCTCATCCGGCACACCCTGGCCGACGCGGTCACCGGCCCCGTCCGCTCCATGGTGCATTTGAAAGCGGCGCAGGTGCTCGCGGGCGCGGGTACCGCCCCCGAACGAGTCGCCGAGCACCTGCTCTACGCAGCGCCACAAGGTGAGTTCCTGATCGCATGGCTGGTGGAGTCGGCGCCGCGCCTCACCACGCGCTCCCCCGCGCTCCTCCTGCGTCTGCTCGACAGGGCCTTGGACATCGCCGACCCGGCCGACCCGCACTACGGTGATCTGCGGCTGCATCACGTCATAGCCCACCTGTCCTGCGGCCACTTGGCCGAAGCGGACGACGAGGCCCGCCACGTACTGGCCCGAACTCAGGACCCCGGCATGGAATGCGCCATGCGGTGGGTCATCGTTCAGGCCGCCCTCGCCAGCGACCGGCCGGACGTGGCGCTGATCGAGTCGCGAGCCGCCCGCGCAAGCGCCAGGCTGCCCGCCATCGAGAGGAACCGGTTCCACGCGTTCAGCGCGGTGTGCCTGTTCGCGATGGGCGAGGTGCAACAGGCCGGGGCGCGCGCGATGGCCGCCCGGCGCACCGCTGAAGATGCCGGCGATCCCCATGCCTTGGCTTACGCGTTGCAGATTCTGGCGGCCAAAGGCTTCCTCGAAGCACCGGGCGCCGAAGCACTGGAGCTGGCTCGGCAGGCAGTCCGGCTGCCTCCGCACTCCATCCACCCGGCTCAGCACCTCGGACTTCAATTGGCCCTGGCCAACTTCTACACAGAACTCGACCGAAGCCAGGAAGCCCACCACACACTGGCCGCCGCCCGCACGACCACAGAACACATCGGCGGTCTCTTCTCGCCCTGGTACCACCTCTCCTGCGCACTCCTGGCCTTCAACACGGGCCGATGGGACGACGCCCTGGCGGACGTCGAGGCAGGACTGGATCTCGCACAGCCGTATGCGATGAGCCGACCCCTGCGGGCAATCGCCGCACTCATCGCACTCCACCGCGGCCAACACGACATCGCCCAAACGCACCTCAACGCCACCGCGTCCACGCAGGACCCCGGATCGATCGCCCGGTTCTACGAGTACCTACCGCTCTCCGCAAGCGTTCGCCTCGACGAGGCACACAACAACACCAAGGACGCATACTCCCAACTCGCAACCGCCTTCGACCAGGGCATAGGCCACCTGCCCGGCCAACTCATCCTCGGCTTCCTCGCACCCGACATCGTCCAACTCGCCCTGGCCCACGGAGACACCACCACCGCCCACCGCGTCACCACAGCCGCCCAGAGGAGAGCCGACCACAGCAACGCGCCCAATCACCTCGGTGACGTCTACAGATGCCAAGGGCTCGTGGCTCGGGACCCTCACCTGCTCCTGGAAGCCGCCCGCCACTACCACACCGCCTCACGTCCCCTGCACGAGGCACACGCGTACGCCGACGCCGCAGAACTTCTCGCCCACATCCAACGGCCGGCCGAGGCCCGCGCACGCCTCAGCCAAGCCCTGGAGATATACGACTCCCTGGGTGCCAGTCGGGACAGCGCTCGCGCTCTGTTCCGCCTCCGCTCCATCACCCGAAGCCCACGGAGGGCGCACGATGACGCCCGCTGCGGCTGGGACGCCCTGACCACCACCGAACACATCGTCGCCGGTCACGTCGCCCGCGGCCACTCCAACCCCCAGATAGGCACCCTCATGACCATTTCCCGACGCACGGTCAGCACGCACGTGTCCAACATCCTCAAGAAACTCGACATGACCTCGCGCGTCCAACTCGCAGCCGAAGTCATACGCCGGCACAGTCCCGACGATGGACAGCCAACGGGCTGATCGCCCCTGGCTCGGCGTCCGTCGGCACTGATGCTGCCGTCGCCTGTGCACAACCGGACCGCCCGCATTCCCGCCTTTTGCCGCGCTACACCTGCGGTGGCGTCCGGCCACCGGCTGGCCACCGTCGTTGCGACGCCTGTCTCGGGCGTCGGGACTCTGCCCTCGACCTCTGCCCAGCGGGCAGAGGCGGGGGCTTGCCGTTGTCGTTCCCGGGTGCATCGAGGAGTTCCGCTGGGCGCCGTCGCCGCGCCTTCCGCCAGGTCTGTTCGGACTCGTTTCGTCGTCCCAGAGGCCGGGCAGGCTTTGACAAACATGTCCGAGGTCTGTCTAACCTACGCCGCAGATCGGTCATGAGTGTCAGCGACAAGCCCTGGCTTGCTGACCGGCAACCCTCGCGCCGCGGTGGGGTGCCCCAGGTGACGACCGGACCGGAAGACTTTCGGTAAGCGCGAGGCCAGTTGGGCCGGAACAGAGACGGTGACGGCGGCGCCGTGGCTGCCTGCTGCTGTGCGCGAACCGGTCAGTCGACCTGCTCCGCGTCAACAGCGCTCTGTGTACCGGCACCTGCCGTGCCGTCTGCCAAGGCTGAAGGCTGACGGTCTTCTGAATCTCTGACGCCACCGCCGTCGCGGTGCGCGCCCTCCTTGCCCTCGCGCCGTTCCACGCGTCCCCGTACGCATCGTCACACAGGGCCCCCGGCTGGGCCGTCCCGCTGCGGCATCCGGCGGTCCGGGGTGTCCGAATTCGCTGGAGTCCTCCATGAGTGAACCCCCTGGCGCTGCTGCATTGCTCGCCTCAACGCCTCCTGCCGAGGCAACCCCCGACCCCTCCCCCGAGCCTCGTACCGCACGTACTGGCGAGGCCGAACGGCCGGGTGACGACACCGCACCGCGGCCACTGGCGGCACAGCGGGTGCTGCCGCTGCGCAGACCCGGCCGTTGGATCGCCACGGCGATCGTGCCGGTGCTGGTCGCCCAGATCGCCCACGGACTGGTGACCACCCCCCACCGTCCGGTCCGTGAACGGCCAGCCCAACATCCTGCCCGTCGACGGTGACGAGGGCATCCGCGCCAACCGCTGGCACACCGACGTCACCTTCGTCCGCACGCCCCCGAAGGCGTCGACCCTGCGCAGCATCGTCGTCCCGCCCTACGGCCGCAACACTCTGATCGCCAACTCGGCCGGGGCCTACCAGGACCTGCCCGAGCCGCTGCGCGAACTGGCGGACGAACCGTGGGCGGTGCACACCAACGACTACGACTACGCCGCCCCGAAGAACGACAAGGAGGCCGAGCACCGTAAGCAGTTCGTCTCACGCACGTACCGCACCGCGCACCCGGCGGTACGGGTGCACCCCGAGACGGGGGAACGCGGTCTTTTCATCGGCGGCTTCGCGCAGACCATCGTGGGCCTCGGCCCGTCCGAGTCCCGGGACCTGCTGCGCATCTTCCAGTCGTACGTGACGCGGCCGGAGAACATCGTCCGGGTGGCCCGGACACCGGGTGACCTCGTCCTGTTCGACAACCGCGTCACCCAGCACTACGCCCCCGACGACTACGGCGACCTGCCGCGCCTGCTGCACCGGGTGACCGTCGCGGGGGACGCTCCAGTGGGCGTCGACGGCGCCTCCAGCCGCGCCATCGAAGGCGGTGGCGCCGGCCACTACACACCCGCCGTGGCCTGACGCCCACGGACTCCGGCTGCCGGGTGCGTCCACGCCGAGTAGTCGTTCGTCGCCTGGTATTGATCACGGGTTGACCAAGGGGAGAGGATGGCGCAATGAGTGTCGGGACAAGGATTGCTCTGAAGGCATATGCAAGTCTGCGAGATGTCCAGGCTTTTGCATGGAATCAAAACTTGAATATCGTGGAGGCAACCCGAGAGGATGAGACCCCGACCAGGTTCGGCTGGGAAACCTGCGACGAAACCACGAGTCTCGATTATCTTGAAGATCCGACCCTAGGCGTCAGTTACATCACGATCAGAGGCGAGAGGATCGCCCACCTAAGCGAAGCGGTCCGCACGGGCCTGGCTACCTGGACGTTCCAGGACAGCATGCGTCTCATTTCCACCGGAAGCGACAGCGACGCCATTATTCAAGGCATCTATGTCGGCGCACTCTCTGCGACGCGGAGGGATGTCCCTGTCGTCTCGGAGGCCTTTCGGTCAGCAATTCGACATCCGGATCGGGAAGTTCGACGCGCCGTGCTTGTGGGCATTGGCTACGCGACAGTCAGCACAGAGTTGCGGGAAATCGCAGAGGAAATTCGAAACTCTGATCAGGATGAGGGTATTCGAGTCGACGCAGGGTACCTACTGGAGGGCCTTGAGATGGCCGCCGCGGCCCCCGCTGCCGACCATGGCCGGGCCGGATGAGCGGGGGCCGAGATCCGACGAACAGGGCCGACATCACCCGATCAAGTTCAGTGGCCGCCTCACTGGAAGCAGGCCGCCAGGCCAGCACGGCATTGATTCAACGAGGGGGCAACCGCGCGCGGCGTCAGCCCCTACAAGGGTGCGATTCGTCCGTTCAGTTCTTCAGGTTGAGGATGATCAGGCGCATGGTGTCTGTGCCGGCGTATGTGACGAACACGCCCGCGCCCTTGGCCATGGCGTCAGGGGTGATGGTCTTCCCCGGCAGGGGGGTGGCGGCGCCCGTGGTGGCGGAGACGGAGACCGGGGTCCGCGGCGCGTCCTCGCCGGCCGAGCCGTAGGCGGTGCCGTCGTCGCCGACGGACGCGAGGTTGATCTTCTTGGCTCCCTTACCGCTGTCGGTGCACGTGCCCTTGCCCGTCTTCAGGTCGAAGACGTTCCCGCCCTTGACCAGGAAGCGGCCGTTGGGGGACAGGGCCGGCTTCGTCTCCGCCTTCGGGCTCGGAATGCGGATGGCGTACTCGGTGTCCCTGGTACGGCAAGCGGCGGTGGCCCGGACAGCGCCGGTTGAAAGGTCGTGCACGGCGGAGATGTCGTCCTTCGCCTTGAGCCAGTTGGCGATCACGTAGTTGCCGGCGGCACCGACGATGCGGCCGTTCGGTGTCTCCTCCATGCCGAAGCCGACGTTCTCGTACTTGCGGATGGCTTCAACCCCGGGCGGAGCCACCTTCGTGCTCTGCCAGCCGCCGTCGGCGCCGAAGCCGCCGTCACCCCCGGTGCCCTCTTCGCCGTTGGTCACCAGTCCCTTCGGGCCCTGGAACGACATCAGGTAGTCGGGGTCGACCGCCTTGCCGTTGATGGTGACCTTCGCGTCGCTGGTGTCGGTGGCCTTGCCGTCGGGGGACACCAGGATGCTGTCGCCTCCGTACGAGGTGACGACCATGCCTCCCGGTCCGGGGAGGATGATGGGCCGGTCGAACTTGCCGTCCGGCGCCTCCGCGTTGCCCGTCCCGGCCGGAGCGATGCCCTGTCCGGAGGCATCGGCCGGGTAGAAGGCCACGGAGACGACCTCCTTGTACTCGTGGAGCTTGTCCTTGCGCGCCTCGCCCCGCGCCCACACCGCAAAGTACTCGCGGTCCTGGCCGGGGACCAGAGCGATCTGCGGGACCGCCAGCTTGCCGGACTGCTCGTCGGCCTGCTCCTCGGTGAGCTTGGGGCCCCTCCACGGCTTGCTCGTCGACAGCACCTTGCCGGACGACGCCTCGCGGACGTTCAGGACATAGCCCTGCCCGGTCTTGTCGAGATACGCGACCGTGCCGGCCTTGTGCGAGACCGCGTAGGGCAGGGGCTGACCCTGGGGAAGCCATGCAGCCTGGATCTCCCAGCCCTTGGCGGCGTCGAAGGCGGCCGGGGCAGTGATCTTGCTCGAAAGCGGAGCGCCGCCCGCACTTCCGGTACCACCGCCATGCGCGTCGTCGCCGTCGGTGGCGCCGCCGTCCGAAGTGCAGCCGGAAAGGGTGCAGAGCAGCGCACCTGCCAGCAGTACGGACGTCACCGTCGTCCCGGTCCTCATGCTCTACGCCCCTAGTTCCTTACATCATGGGGGTGTTGAGGCGACGCGCCGCCTCCCCCGGTGGACGGTCTGCAAACGATCAAGCAAGGGTGGAGCGTAGCAGCGCGCCGAGCAGCCCGCTGGCTTGTCGTGTAACTGCCAGCCGTCACGGTCACGTCCGCTGGAGTGGTGTATCGACGGCCACTCGGTGATCTCGTTTTGAGGCTATGCGGTGAGTTCGGTGGGCAGGGTGGTCTCGTCGGTT